>BMPS01000002.1 GCA_014647715.1 Streptomyces cinereus | reverse complement strand
GGCTGCAGTTAGCCAGACAGGCTAAACGGTTAAAACAATCTTTATATCAGGTTAAAAGGGGTTTACTCAGTGATTATTTGCGTGAGCAGTTACGCTCGCCTTCGGTCGTCTTTGCGTAAGTCCTAATGGTTTGAAACTGTCTTTTAAGGTCACAATACGGTTAAACACCAAATGCTCTGGTGAATAATCTTTACTATCTGCCACAAAAAACCCTTCGCGTTCAAATTGAAAACGCTCGCCTGCATTGACTTGTGATAAAGAAGGCTCGACAATGGCATCTACTTCACGTAGTGAATTGGGATTAATCTCTGCGGCTAAATTATTGATGTCAATTTTGGCGGGGTCTTCTTGGTTAAACAGCTGCTCATACAGACGGACTTTGGCAGGTTTGCCCAAGCTTGCCGACACCCAATGTATCACACCTTTAACCTTACGACCTTCTGGATTGTTGCCCAACGTTTTTGGGTCAATAGTCGCTGTTAGCCCTACCACTTCGCCATTGTCGTCAGTGATGTTTTCCTCAATCTTTAACACATAACTATTGCGTAAGCGGATTTCTGGGTTTTGCGGTGATAAACGTTTATAGCCTTCAGGCGGCGTGATTTCAAAATCCCCTTTATCAATATAAATTTCTTTGGTAAAAGGAATGTCACGCATACCTTGGCTGTCATCATGGCTATTTTTAGGCTGGGTCAACCATAAAACACCATTGTCGAGTTTAGTTTTTACACTGTCTTTTTTGAGTGTTTCAACATTGGCAACCGCTTCATCAAAATTGGTAATCGTCACTTTTAGCGGGTTTAGCACTGCCATTGCACGATTCACATGCTCTAATGAGTTACGGATACTAAACTCGAGTAAGCCAAAATCCACCACACCGTCTGACTTGCTCACGCCTACACGGTCACAAAAATCCCGCAAGCCTTCAGGGGTATAACCACGGCGGCGCATACCGGCAATTGTCGGCATACGAGGATCATCCCAATCGCTCACCAAGTCATCTTCAACCAGTTTTTTGAGTTTGCGTTTACTGGTCAAAATGTGGTTTACGTTTAGGCGTGCAAATTCATATTGGTGTGGTTCTTTGGCAAAGCCCACTTTATCTACCACCCAGTCATAAAATGGACGGTGGTCTTCAAATTCTAGGGTACAAATCGAATGCGTAATACCTTCGATTGCATCTGACAACGGGTGAGCATAATCGTACATGGGATAAATGCACCAATCATCGCCTGTTTGGTGATGCGCTTGGTGCATGACACGATACAAAATTGGATCGCGCATATTCATATTGGGGCTTGCCATGTCGATTTTGGCACGAAGCACCGCTTCACCGTTGCCATATTTGCCAAGTTTCATATCGTCAAAGCGTTGCAAATTCTCTTCAACACTGGCATCACGGTATGGTGAGTTTTTACCTACTTGACCAAAATTGCCGCGGTTTTCACGAATCTCCTCAGGACTTTGCAAATCAACATAGGCATCGCCTTGTTTGATTAATTTCACCGCCCAATCATACAATTGAGCAAAATAACTGGACGCATAGCGCGCTTCGCCTGCCCAGTCAAAACCAAGCCATTTGACATCATCTTTGATATTATCTACAAACTCCTGATCTTCAGCATCAGGATTGGTGTCGTCAAACCGTAGGTTACATAGCCCTGCAAACTCCTTGGCAAGCCCAAAGTTGAGACAAATAGATTTGACATGACCCAAATGTAAGTAGCCATTGGGCTCGGGTGGAAAACGGGTCACAATCTGGCTATATTTTTGCGAAGCAAGGTCATCGCGTACAATCGCACGGATAAAGTCATTTTTTTCACCATTGGTTGCTGTATCGTCGGTTTTTGTATTTTTGTCGGTCGTCGCCGTCATTTGGTTGCCCCTTACCTATTACAAAAATGTTGAACTAATCTGCCATTCTAGCAGTTTTTTGACATCGAAAAAACTTAAATGAATTTAATTGAAACATTTAATTTTGCCAACTTTGCAAACTAAATACTGACTTTTTGATTGAAAATCGCTAGGATAGCCACAACAATTGCAAGATACGTTTTTTTAACCATAAAAACCATTAGGAGCTCACAATGGATATGCCATACGTAGAATTAGAAACCACCATGGGTAACATCGTTATCGAACTCAATCAAGAAAAAGCCCCCAACACGGTGGCAAACTTCTTAGAATACGTTAAATCAGGTCATTATGATGGCACGATTTTTCACCGCGTCATTGACGGTTTTATGATTCAAGGTGGTGGTATGGACGCCAACATGAAAGAAAAATCTACCAATGCCCCAATCCAAAACGAAGCAGATAATGGCTTAAAAAATGAAGTCGGCACGATTGCAATGGCACGTACTTCTGATCCACATTCAGCGACTGCGCAATTTTTTATCAATGTAAAAGACAATAGCTTTCTAAACTTTTCTGGCAAAAACCCACAAGGCTGGGGCTATGCCGTGTTTGGTAAAGTGACTGAAGGCATGGACATTGTCAATAAAATCAAAGGTGTACCGACTGGTAAATACGGTTTCCACGCTGATGTACCAACCACGCCTGTGGTGATTACCCATGCAAAAGTAATTGAGAAATAATTTTTTTGTATGCAAAGTTTTGCAGATTTGGTCACTGATAATCCTTCTGCCATTGCGCAAGTGCTTATCAGTGACTTACATTTGAGTATGAATGAGCCTGCCACTAATTCTTTAGGGCAGGCTTTTTTAGATTTTTTAGATAAACTGGCTTTATTGCCTAACCTAAAACAGTTTTTTATTCTCGGTGATTGGTTTGAAGCTTGGCTAGGGGATGATGTTGCCGATACAGACACCTTAACAGATGCGCTTCAACCGATTATAGCGAAGCTCAAAACATTATCTAATAAAAACTGCCAAATTTTTGTCATGCATGGCAATCGGGATTTTCTGCTTGGGCAGCAATTTTGCGACAAGTTTGGCGGGCAATTGATTTTTGAGCCGTATTATTTGACATTAAATGGCAAAAAAGTTCGCCTAGAACATGGCGATGCGCTGTGCAGCGATGATAAAGGTTACCAACGCTTTCGCAAAATCATCCAACATCCTATCACTAAAAAAATTTTGCTCGCGCTACCCATCAAAAAACGCCAACAAATCGCGCAAGATTTACGCCAAAAAAGTAAAACTGATAATGCCAAAAAATCCCTGCAAATCATGGATGTCAATGAACAAGCGGTGAAACAAGCGTTGCAGAAAGCCGATATACTGATTCATGGGCATACTCACCGCCCTGCTGTTCATCAAATTGGCGATAAAAAACGCTTAGTGCTTGGCGATTGGCGATTGAATAACAACAGTGTTAATGCTGTCATGGGCGTTACAATGTCGGAGCAACTAAACTTGGTCGAATTTTTTTATACAGTTAATCGTTAAAATGTTCTCAAAGAATTTACTATTATTTGTTGCGGTGTTTTCAATTTAATTGAGAAATAAAAAAGGCGAGCATTGCCCACCTTTTAGTAAGTCAACAATTAAATTTAAACAACCGCTTTCACGGCTTGAATGACCGCATCAGTGGTGATGTTAAAGTATGGGAACAAGTCTTTGGCAGGGGCAGACTCACCAAAGGTGGTCATACCCACGACTTTACCATCAAGCCCTACAAACTTGTACCAATAATCGATATGGCTGGCTTCAACCGCCACACGGGCACGCACTTGCGGTGGCAACACGCTGTCACGGTAGTTGATTTCTTGTTTGGCAAACACTTCAGCACAGGGCATCGATACGACGCGCACGCCCAAACCTTCGGCAGTCAACTCAGTATAAGCATTCATTGCAAGCTCAATCTCTGAACCTGTGGCGATGATGATGGCACGTAGCTCGCCTTGTTCTTTGGCTAGTACATAACCACCTTTGGCAATATTGGCTACTTGCTCGATATCTCGCGCTTGGTGCGGTAGGTTTTGACGGCTAAAAATCAGCGCGGATGGGGTTGATTTTGCTTTCAAAGCTTCTACCCATGCCACGGCTGACTCAACCGTATCACATGGTCGCCAAGTATGCAGGTTTGGGGTCGCACGCAGACTTGATAACTGCTCGACAGGTTGGTGAGTAGGTCCATCTTCACCCAGACCGATTGAGTCGTGGGTATAGACGTTAATGACGCGTTGTTTCATCAAGGCTGACATACGCACCGCATTGCGCGCATATTCCATAAACATCAAGAACGTTGCCACATATGGAATAAACCCGCCATATAAGGCAATACCATTGGCAATCGCCGTCATACCAAATTCACGCACACCGTAATGAATATAGTTACCTGCCGCGTTATCTTCGAGCGCTTTGGCATTTTTAAACCAAGTCAGATTTGACCCTGCCAAATCAGCGGAACCGCCAAGCAGCTCTGGCAATAATGGCTGCAAGGCATTGATTGAATTTTGGCTGGCTTTACGCGTTGCAATGTTTTCTGGGTTATCTTGACACGCCTTGATAAATTCTTGGGCTTGTGTCTCAAAATTTGCTGGCAAGTCACCATTCACACGGCGAAGCAATTCACTGGCAAGCTCTGGGTAAGCGTCTTTATAAGCATCAAACTCACTTTCCCATGATTGCTGTAGCGCTTGACCTTTAACTGTGCAATCCCACCCTTCATAAATATCGTCTGGCAGTTCAAAGGCTTCATGATCCCACTTGAGGGCTTGACGGGTAAGCAAGATTTCATCCGCGCCAAGGGGTGCACCATGTGAGGCCTCCAAGCCTTGCTTGTTGGGTGAACCTGCGCCAATCACGGTTTTACAAATGATGAGTGAGGGTTTATTTTTTTCAGCTATAGCATTTTGGGTCGCTTGGGTAATGGCATCGGTATCGTGACCGTCAACTTTTTGCACTTGCCAGCCATAGGCTTCAAAACGTTTTTGGGTGTCATCTGAGAACCAGCCTTCGACGTCACCATCAATCGAAATACCATTGTCATCATAGTAGACAACCAATTTGCCCAGTTGCAGCGTACCGGCTAATGAGCAAACTTCATGGCTAATACCTTCCATCAGACAGCCATCACCTAAAAAGCAATAGGTTTGGTGGTCGATGACTTGATGACCGTCTCGGTTAAATTGCGCGGCTAGGGTTTTTTCTGCAATCGCAAAACCTACGGCATTGGCAATCCCTTGACCCAACGGACCTGTGGTAGTTTCCACACCTGCGGTATAGCCATATTCAGGGTGACCGGGGGTTTTAGAGTGCAATTGGCGAAAATTTTTGATATCCTCAATGCTAACGTCATACCCTGTCAAGTGCAGCAAAGCGTACTGCAACATTGAGCCATGACCATTTGATAGCACAAAACGGTCGCGATTTAGCCAATTTGGGTCGGTTGGATTGTGCTTTAAAAACTTACGCCATAACACTTCAGCGATATCTGCCATGCCCATCGGCGCGCCTGGGTGTCCAGAATTGGCTTTTTGCACCGCTTCAAAGGCTAGGGTACGGATGGCATTGGCAAGACGACGTTCAGAAATTGGGGTGGTCATTGGCTTTCCTATATTACAGAATTAGTTACAGAATTAAATTTTGTCGTATGTAACATGCTAAAAATAAAACTGTGACAAATTTTATCACAGTTTTAGGTCATTTTTTTAGCTTTAACCGTTTAGTTTGCTCGGCTTTCAAATAAAAGCAAAATGGCAAAAGATGAAATTTTCTGTCAAATCACTTGTTAGCCGACAATTTTTGGTTCAAATTTTCTAAACGCTCAAGCGTGCCTACATCGACCCACGCATCGCTCAGCAAATCGCCAATTACCAAATCGGCTTGCATGGCTTGTTTGAGCAGTGGCGCAAGCGGCGCAGTTTCACCTACCTTGACCGTATCTAATAACCTCGGTGACATCACACTAATCCCTGCAAAGGTATATTTTGGCGTGCCATCTGATTTGACCTTGCCGTTTTCTAAGGCAAAATCGCCAGTTGGGTTATGCGTCGCTTGGTCGGTGAGTAGCAAATAAGCCTGCGAATTGTTTAGATTAAGCTGGCTTAGTTGAGCAAAATCAAAAGGCGTCCACACATCCCCATTGACCAAAATAAATGGCTGGTCTTTTAATTTGCCGTTAGCCAACGCCAGCTTGATACCGCCGGCTGTCTCAAGCGGTTCTTCTGGTTCAATCGACCAATGAATGGTGACACCGAATTGACTGCCATCCCCGATTGCATTTAGCAGTTTGTCAGCAAGCCATGACACATTGATGGTGATGTCGGTGATACCTGCTTGTTTGAGCGCTTTGATATGCCACACGATAAGCGGTTGCCCGCCGACTTCGACAAGCGGTTTTGGCGTGCTCAAGGTTAAAGGGCGTAGCCGAGTGCCTTTACCCGCGGATAAAATCATGGCTTGGGTGATGGTGGTTGACATGGGGTTTTATCCTTGGATTTTTTGATGAAAAGCAGGTTCAACGACGGCGGTTATCCAATCAGCAAATTTATCAAAAGTATGACGCTCATCCCATTGGGTGATAGCTTTTAGACAAGTTAATAAATCATTGAAAACTTTAGGCAAATTTGTCAAATAACGGTCTTTGCCATCTCGCTCAAACAAACGTACAAAAATTCCCAACACCTTAAGATGACGCTGCATACTCATGATATTAAAATCCACGGTAAACTCTGCCAAGCTTTTGTCAATTTGCGCCAATTGGTGATAATGAGCCAGATGCGTGTTGACCCATGTTTCATCATAATTGATATAGGCATCTCGCAGTAAAGACGCCAAATCATAGGTGTAGGCACCGATGACAGCATCTTGAAAATCAATCACGCCCAACTCATCGCTGTGATTTAATACCATCAAATTACGGCTGTGAAAATCACGGTGCACCACCACTTGAGGCTGCGCGATGACTTGCTGGATAATATCAGACTGCAAATCTTGCCACAGCGCCTCTAAGTCTGGGGTCATCGTCACGCCGATATAAGGTAAAAACCACTCGCTAAACAAGCCCATTTCTCGGCGCAGCAAGGCATCATCGTAACTTGGTATAATAGCTTGGGCATCATTGATGTCAATCTTTTGAATCGCCAAAATTTCCTGCATTGCCTGCTGATAATAGCGCGCAGTTTTTGCCAGCTCGCCTGCATCCGTTAAATCCTTGGCAATGACATCGGCAAAATCCGTGTTTCCCAAATCCTCAAGGACGATAAAACCTTGCTGTTCATCCGTGGCAATCATTTTTGGCACATGCACATGACCTGCCATTAAGTTGCCCACGGCGATAAATTCTTTCACCGATTCTTTTTCTGGTGGCGCATCCATCACGATATAGTGTTGATTGTCGACGGTTAAGCGATGATAGCTGCGAAAGCTGGCATCACCAGGTATTTTTTCATGCTGCAATGACTGATTTTGAAAAACTTGGGTCAACCAAGTGTGCAGCTGTTGTTCACGTGGCTGTTGTTTAAGTGGCTGTTGCTTAAGTGATTGTTGTTCAAGTGGCTGCTGTTCACATGGCTCGGTATTTGATGGCGAAGCTGCGCTATCTGAAGTGTCTTGGTTGGCAGGTTGTGCGGCAGGATGGTTCATAACGTGGGCTTACTCAATAAAAATAAGTTATGCTACCGAAAATCTGCGTATCTCTCAAGTGGCGTCTATCATGTTTGCAATTTTAAACATCTTTTGCAATAGTATATTGATGACGCTAGTGATATGATGTGAAGGTTTTTATATTGCGTCTTTGGTAAATGTCTAATGAAAAAATCTGTGAAATTGTCGCCTATTTCGTCAACTTCTAATCGTTTAACTTCACATTCGTCTTTGCCAACCCAGCCTACACGCCTGCATCAATCATTACATCAAATTTATCGACATACCAACGTTTTAGCGATGACGCTTGGTGCGATGTTCACTACTTTGTATTCAACATCAGCACTTGCGGTGTTGCCGACAGCCGCCGTTACGGAATCGACTGATGCAGCGACAGCACAAAGCACAGAAGCTCAAAACACTGAATCACAGAGTATCGAGACACAGGGCACTGAATCACAAATTATTAAAAAACAAAACCTTGATAACTCAGCTGTAAAGCCCGATACCGATATTAGTATCGCCGCCACAGCAGACAGCACCACTACTGTCGATGTAACCACCAATCAAGGTATCACGCCGATTAGCGCGCCTGACATCAAACCAAACTCTGCGCGTACTCGTCCCAATTTTACCCCAAATCAACAGCAGCAAGCCAGTCTAGAAAAGCTCAAAACCTTTTATCAACCCAAAACCCAGCAAACCACGGACGATACTAACGCCACGGTTGCTAATCCAACTTCTAATCCAAATTTGCTGAACCCGCTCACGCCTGATAGTCAACAGTCAGGTGCTCAAGCAAATACGCAATCAAAAGCAGCCTCCCGAAAAGACGCCATGTGTCATGGCAACTGGGTATATCCCACTTCGACCATCTATCAACAACAGGCATTAGCGGCAGCCGCTACCGACCAACCCAATAGCAGCTTCCCAATTTATGCGTCGTCTGACTATGGCTATTATGACAATGAAAATTACGCTGAATTGTCAGGCGATGTGCAAATCAACCAAGGTCGTCAGCAAATCTCTGCCGATAAAGTGGTCGTTAACGTGCAAGATGGCATTGCGGCCGCTCAAGGTAATGTTTTGTTGGTGGATGCCGCGCAAAGCACCCAATCGACAGACGGCAACCCACGTGTAAGCCTTAAAGATAGCCCAAAAGGGGGGCTGATTACCGTTGCCGATGAACTGGCGTACCAAACGGATAGCAGCAAAGCAACCGCCAAAGACGTGGCGTTTGCCAGCGTACCGCTACAAGCGTATGGTTATGCCAAACGGCTTAATAAAGTCGATGAAAGCCGTGTTGAAATTGACGATGTCATGTTTACCACCTGCGCGCCTGACAATCCGACTTGGCAGATTAATGCCAAAAACATCGATATCAATACCGACACGGGTCGCGGTGAAGCCTATAATGCCACGTTAAAAGTTAAAAATACCCCGGTATTGTACCTGCCGTATTTTAACTTTCCGATTGACGATCGCCGCACCAGTGGTTTTTTGTTACCACGCGGCGGCTTTAGTACGGAAGGGAGTTTTAATGTACAGTTACCTTACTACTTTAATCTAGCGCCAAACTACGATGCCACTGTCACGCCAACCATTTTTACTGATCGCAATCCGATGTTGACAGGTGAGTTCCGCTATCTGACAGAAAAATTTGGTTATGGTAGCTTGACAGGCTCTTATCTGCCAAACGACAAACAATATAATGATGAAGACCGTAAGCGCTTTTACTATAATCATCATTGGCAGTCAAAAGATATCCCTAACCTGTCCATTGATGCGCTCTATCAGTATGTCTCAGATCCTAAATTCTTAAACGATTTTGAGACCTTGGGTGACGAAACTGTTCAATTAAATTTACCGCGCCGCATTCAAGCCAATTATTACAATGACTATTTGACTGCGCTTGCCAAGATTGAAACCTTTCAAACACTGGATCGTAATTTAACCAATTCAGACAAAATCTTGGATAAAGACAAACCGTATGACCGTCTGCCGCAGTTATCGGTCAAATATCGTGTGCCTTGGGTGACCCAATTTGATTTGACGGGTATCAGCGATTTTGCCTATTTTAAACGCCCAATCGATGATGGCTCTGCGCCTGAGCAAAGCGGTGGCAGACTGTATAACAAACTCACTGCCGCCTATCCAATGACGCGAACTTGGGGATACGTGACCCCGTCAGTGAGTTTACAGCACCTTTACACCCAATTTGACCAAGAATCAGCCGATGCCAATGGACTGGATAAAAATAGCAAAAGCCAATCTATTTTTGTACCGCAGTTTAGTATTGACAGTGGCTTAAATTTCTTTAAAGCAGGCACCCCATTTGGTAAATTTGATGACACCTTGGGCGGCTATCAGTTATTAAGCCCGCGCCTAAAATATGTGTACTCGCCCTATAAAGACCAAACTGACGTACCCAACTTCAATACCCGTTTGGCATCGCTCAATTTTTCGCAATTGTATGAAGATTCATGGTTTTTGGGATATGATCGCCTGCCCGACAACAATCATCTAACCCCTTCATTAAATTATCGCTATATTGATGGCAATGGTTTGACTCGCTTGGATGCTAGCGTGGGTAAACAAATTTATTTTAGTGATATTCGGGTACATCTTGACAATACCGATGATGGGTTAAAAATTGACAATACCGGTACGGTCTTTGAAGTAAGCACCCAGCCGCGTCAAGATTTTTGGGTAGATTTAGATGGCTCGGTTGATGACAACGCTGATTTAAACTATATCAATACCCAATTTCGTTATGCGCCAACTTTTAATAGCCTTTATAACTTAGGGTATATCAAACGCAATGAGAGTATATTTGGACAAAAAGCCCTCTCTGCTTTCACAGGTTCTGCTGTTTTGCCTATTAATGATAATTGGCAGTTTTTAGGGGCTGTCCAATACGACAATGAGAAAAGTCGTTTTAGTGATGTGTTAGCGGGCTTTACTTATGATAGCTGTTGTTATGGCTTATCGATTTATGCTCGCCGTTATTATGATGAATTAAGTGATAAAGACAGTGCTGACCACGCTATCATGGCAGAAATTAGCTTAAATGGGTTATCCAACAAAGGTGACGGTCGACTGGCTAGCTTGATGCGTAATCGGGTATTGGGTTATGACCCTAAATACTAAACGCCTTTTACGCAAAAAACTGGCTAAAACTTGAGGTTTTTTTAGGATTTATTATGATACAGACATACGCCAGCAAATATTATTGTATAAAATGAGCCAAACTTAGCAACATTACTTAGCAACATCTAAATCTAAGAAATTTGATGTAAGAAACTTGGTCAAAGACCAGCCATTTTATTGAAATTGTTTTGCCCTAATTTTTTGAGTGATCAAATTTACTTTTTTTATTTTTTGGTTTTTATTTTAAGGATACATGCCATGAACCATGCTGTCATGCATAATTTACCCAATTTTCCCCGTAACACCCTATCTGCTCTCACTAGCGCTTTGATATATGGCGCTCTATTGGTTATGCCAACATTGAGCGCGCAAGCCGTGACTGCAACAGCGGTAACCGCTAAAACTAACACCACCACCGCCAAAACGACGGTGGAATCTAGTAAAAAATCTAGCACCAAATCTGCAGCGCAAACCACAAGCAAATCAACCAAAGCTGTGACAGCAAACAAAACCACCAACGCTGCCAAATCAGTCAAAGCTGACACCAAAGCCAGCGGCTCAAAACCTACCACGCAAAAAACAGCAAAAGCTGTCTCCCAAACTGCGCCCGTAACATCAGAGGTCACCAGCTCATTGGTTGAGGCAACGCCTGTCGTCACTAGCAACTCGCAAGATCAGGTCATTGATGGCGTGATTGCTATTGTCAACGACACCCCTATTTTACGCAGCCAGTTAGATCGCGCGGTTGCTCAAGCTTCTGCACAGCTTCAAGCGCAAAATAAACCTGTGCCACCCGCACAGCAACTTTATCCGCAAGTATTGGATCAGTTAATTACTAAGCAAATCCAGCTTGATATCATCAAACGCCAAGGACTGCAAGCTGAAGAAAATGCAGTGAATGCTGCGTTGACCAATTTGGCACAACAAAATGGGGTCGCAAGCCTTGCCGAATTCCAGCAAAAACTTGACGCCCAGCGCGTAGGTAGTTACCAAGCATTGCGTCAAAAAGTCAGTGAAGACTTGGCGATACAAACCTTGCAGCAGCAACAACTTGCCAGCCGCATCAAAATCACCGATCAAGATGTTGATAACTTCTTAAAATCACCAGAGAGCAACGCTTTAGAAAAATCACAATATCGCACCTTACATATTCGTGTGCCTTTTGAAGCCGATGCCGCAGGTAAAACCAGCGACAAACAAAAAAAACAAGCGCTGACCGTAGCCACCCAAATTGCCAAAAACTTGCAAGCTGAGAATGCCAATATTGAGCAAATCATGACTGACGCGCAAACCAACTATAACGCGCAAATTCAAGGGGGCGATATGGGCTACCACGTCGCGGCAGAGTTACCGACAGAATTGTCAAAAAACATCACCGCCCTTGAAGTCGGGCAAGTCACCAACCCCATTGCCACGGCAGAAGGTTATAACGTGATTAAACTCGTAGATAAACGCGGCGGTCAACAAAAAATCATCGATCAATGGCATACCCGCCATATTTTAATCAGCCCATCGACTGCCCTGCCCGCTGACATGGCGAAACAGCAGATCGACACTATCTATGAAAAACTGCGTCAAGGTGAGGACTTCGCTACTTTAGCAAGCACCTATTCAAAAGACCCGGGAAGCGCCAGTAACGGCGGCGATTTGGGCTGGGTCAGTGAAGGTGATATGGTACCAAGCTTTGAAGCAATGATGAAAAAAACGTCGGTAAATGACTATTCTGTGCCCTTTCAATCACAATTTGGCTGGCATATTCTCAAAGTCGATGAAAAACGCCAAAAAGACGTGAGTGATGTCTATCGTAAAAACATGGCGCGTGAAATCCTATATCAACGTATGGCACCGCAAGCGCTAGACGATTGGATGCAGGATTTAAGAGCGCAAGCTTACGTTAAAATCATGCAATAATTTAGCTTTGATAAAAAAGGCAGTAGGATTAACATACTGCCTTTTTTTATAATTAAATTAGTCCATAAAAATCAGTGTTGCCATTCTACCTGTTGCAGGCAATTGATGCTGGGTTTGCCGACGATACGAATAAAATCGTGCATCACTATGGCTATCTAAACCACTTTTATGCACCTGATGAATACCACAAGCCTTGAGCTGTAATTCTGCTATTGCAGGCAAATCGGCGAAATAATGACCGACCTTATCAGCATTTGGCTGAAACAACTGGGTAGCGACAGCCTCAGATACGTTTAACACTGATAACACGGCATCTTTGACACGACTGTCCACTTCATAGCTCGATTGCGCGATGCTAGCGCCTACCCAAGCGTGCCACCCACGAGTGACCTTCTGCATTTCTGCAGTCGCATTGTCCCCCGCTGCAAAGTCAAACTGGTGTACCATTTTTTGTACTGTCTTTGCAATGATATCTTTACTAAGACCTTGCCAGCCAGCGTGAATAGCCGCAATCAGCTTGTTATCATCTGCTGCATCAGTGGCTATCATGATAGGTACACAATCTGCTGTCATAATCGCTAAGGCAACATTAGGCAAACGCGTAATATGCGCATCAGCAGATATCGCTGCTGTGCCAATTTTATCGGTAACCTGATAAGTATCATTACCATGAATTTGATTAAGCCAATGAACGGTCTTTAATGTGGGATGATATTGTTGCAAGGATTGCAGCAAGTGCGCACGATTTTGATGCACCTGCATGCTATCATCACCTACATGTAAGCCCAGATTGAATTGACCATACACAGCACTCAAACTAGACTGCCCCACTGCATCATTGCTTGACATGCTTGACTTTCTTGGCAGGGACTCACAGCCAGAAAGGGTTTGAACCACGGTTACCCCTTGGCTTGGTGCGTGCGTCAGTTCAATCCAGTGTGAGTGCTTATCTGTCATTATTGGGCTCTTAGGTATTGGGGACTTAGTTATTAGTCTCTTAGGTATTGGGCTATTAGTTGGCTTGTGACTGATTTGTCGATTAAAACGCATCGCCCGGCACATACACCTCACCTACCATCAGACGGCGCGCTGAACGGCTCATAGACACTTTTTTGGCTTGCCATTTGCCATCCACTTGCATAGACTCACCCCCGACCAGTAGCGTGCCTGATGGGTGACCAAAGCGTACTTCAGACAACGCTTTGCCCCCTGCCGCTTGATTGACTAGCGTACCTTTAATGGTCGCTGCGGTGCCAATCGCAACCGAGGCTGTACCCATCATGGCATGGTGCAGTTGACCCATGCTCATCGCGCGGGCAAGCAAATCAATATCGCCTGCCTTGACTGCTTTGCCACTAGAGGCGGTATAATCAGCGGGCGGTGCAACCCAAGCAATTTTTGGGGTATGCTGACGGGTTTGAGCTTCTGTTAACTCTGCAATCAGTCCCATTTTAACGGCGCCATGGGCACGGATTTTTTCAAGCTTAGCCAAAATTTCTTGGTTACTGTTGATGTCTTTTTGCAGCTCAGCGCCCGTAAAACCTAAGTCTTTGGCATTTAAAAAAATCGTTGGGATACCCGCATTGATCATCGTGACGTCAAATTCACCGATTTCAGGTACATTAAGTTTGTCAATCAAGTTGCCCGTCGGGAACATATCGCCATCGCTGTCCACAGGGTCGATAAATTCAATTTTAACTTCGGCTGCTGGGAAAGTCACACCATCTAGCTCAAAATCGCCCGTTTCTTGCACTTGACCATCGGTCATGGGTACATGCGCGATGATGGTTTTGCTGATATTTTGCTGCCAAATACGCACTTCACAAATGCCATTTTGGGGCACTTTACTGGCATCCACCAAGCCATTGGCAATCGCAAATGAACCGACTGCAGCGGTTAAGTTACCACAGTTGCCCGACCAATCAATCATCGCTTTATCAATGGCGACCTGACCGAATAAATAATTCACATCATGATCGGCAACGTCTGTTTTTGACAAAATCACCACTTTGGAGGTTGATGATGAGCCATTCCCCAAACCGTCAATTTGCTTACCATACGGATCTGGACTACCAACTACCCGCAGTAAAAAATTATCTCGGGCTTGCCCTGGGGTTTGGCAGCGTTCAGGCAGGTCATCAAGCTTGAAAAAAGTACCTTTTGATGTACCACCGCGCATATAGGTAGCTTTAACAGCGACTTGTGGGGCAAAATGGGCCATGTTCATATCCTTATGGTGGCAGGCAGAGAATTGACGCATCAATTTGTTTTATGTTTAGTCACATTACTACATCAAAAACATGATAAAACAAATTGATGACTGGGTGGCATACGTTAAACACGTCATCTAACAGTGGTTAACGTTAGTATTGCTCGTTTTTTTCTTCAATGGTTAATTTGACATTGGTGTCTGTTGGGACTTTTTCATGCGATACTGGCTTGGTTGATTTGTCTGTGCTGTTGCCAGTGCTAGCCGCTGATTTAGTAGCGGTTGATTTGGTATCAGCATTTGAGGTGGTTGACTCAGATTTTTTCACCGATTTTTTATCTGCGCTATCTGATGGCGTGTTTTTCTTGGCTGGTGTGGTGGTGGTCACGTCAGTCTTGGTTTTTTCACTATTGTTCTTTTCACTGCCCGTTTTTGGTTTTTCTGTGGTTTGTTTTTTGACAGGTTTGGTCGTTGAAGTTTGGCTGTTGTTGGCCGCGACACTGGGTTTGCTAGTCACTGGTGGTAGAACGGGTATGGCACCTGCCGAAGAACCAGCTAAGGGCGTATTAGATGGCTGGGTCAGCGTTTGCGCTAATGCCGAATTTGCCATAATTTCACCGACTAGCCCAATCACCTCGTCGCCTGTGGTGCTATTGACTTGATAATTAGTGCCACTGGCTGATAGACCAAACCCAACAGGGTTTGCCACCAATGTGCTATTTTGTAGTTGATACCCACGCGACGTGATTTGCTCGGCGGCGACTGGCATTTTTAGACGGGTATAAATTTTATCCGCGTTATCGAGCTGCGCTTGAGGCATATTAAACGACACCGTCGCTTGGCATTTTCCATTGCTACCATTTACACTTTCTAGGTTAATGGCCACTTGCGACAAGCCATTTTGCAAGATAGTCATATCAACCACCGTACCTGCTTGCTGCTGAATGATGTCAGACTGTTTTTTGGCTTGCTGATCAATGCGATTGACAAGATAACTGTGAATGGCATTAGTTGCCTTCTCATTGTTACAGGCAATATCAGACGTTTCAATTGTCTTTTGCTCACTGCTTACAGCACTGCCAGTTTGCTCGTCTTTTTGCTCATTGCGACTACATCCCACGACGGTTAAGGCAAAACACGCCATCAATAACGGCGTAAGCATTTTTTTTGACAACGTATTTTGTGGGAAAATCATAGACATAAGGCACCTTTCACGCAGAATTTATTACCATGCCATTATAAAGCAAAGTTTTGCAAATTGGGTAGTTGTTCACTATTATTTATAATAAAATTTAGTTGTAATAATTTTTAATAGTCATAAAATTTTATTGTCTATTGCGAGCCATGGTATGCGCCATCCAAATCAAATGTATTATTTACTCGGTCATCGTGCTGCTCGCGCTGAAGTGCTAGAGAACTGTCAAGACGGATTTGCCTACGTGCAGCAATTGCAAAAACATGGTAAGCAGCTTGATGGGGTTGAATTTGATGTCCAAATGACCGCCGATGGCAAATTTGTGGTGGTACATGACGAAACCTTAAATCGGCTTGCAAGACAACAATCGTGGATTGCCGATAAAACATGGGCGGAATTAGACGCCATTGTGCAATCGGACTATGGGCGTTTTTCCCAACGTTTTGAACTAGGGTTTTTAAAACATCACGTATTGTTGTTAAACGATTTACCACCCTATCTGCAACACTTTCGCCATATTGAACTGGAAATCAAAACCCATGCTAAAACCCAGCCAGCCTTGTTGGTTAAAAATCTGCTTAGGCTATTATCTCAAGAAGTATGGCAAGCTTTACCTATTACTTTGACCAGTTTTGATACCGATATTTTGTACCAAATTCAAAACCAACAGCAATTTTTAACGTTTCACTTTCCAACAGGCTTGTTACTTGAGCCCAAAACACTTGAACCTAAAACACTTGAGCCCAAAACCACGCTGGCAAGCCACATTGCTTTTTTACCGACGCCTGATGCAGCGGGTAAACACTTAATATTACAAACCTTTAATCGCGCTTGTGCGTTAGGCTGTAGCCAAGTGGGCATTTATTATCCGCTTATCACCCCAACCCTGTTGGAAATTGCCAAAATTTATGGCTTAACAGTCACCGCTTGGACGGTAAATGAGGTTGATGTGGCAAAGCGCTTGATTGAGATGGGCGTGGATTGTGTGATTACAGATTATCCTACCCAATTTTTAACCCAATTATATGAGCTTAACGTTTAAATTGACCCACTAAATTGACCAATCAGGAGATAACCATGAAACTTGCAGAAGCTTTGTTACGACGTGCTGATATGCAAAAAAAGCTCGCCAGCTTGAAATCGCGCATTGCTGAAAACGTCAAAGTCCAAGACGGCGATACCCCAAATGAAAACCCGAATGAACTGCTGCTGCAAGCCAATCAAGTCATGAGCGAGCTGTATGCGTTAATCGACCATATCCATCGCACCAATGCCATTGCCGTCATGCCCGATGGTTCAACCATGCTCAGCACTTTAGTCAAGCGTGATGAACTTGCTGAACGCCATCGCCTGCTGCAAACCGCGATTGATAATGCTAAGACGGAAGGCGATCGCTATAGCTATCGGGAAATCAAATGGCAAAAAGTGATTGAACCCGTCAGACTGCAAAAACAAGCAGATGACATAGCGGTCAAACTTAGAAACTTAAATATCCAATTGCAAGCCGCTAATTGGCAGATTGATTTAGTATAAGCTAGTTTGAAAAAAGCCTACAATTTGCTATGATGGATTCGAACATACAGGGCGACTATCAGACCTTGTTTGGCGCGCTGTCCACCGAGAGGTTGAAAACAAATCGGGCACAGCTTGCAGGTCTGCGAGCAAGACCATCTTTTTACTCGTCATGCTCAGCACACCTTACTAGTTAAACTCGCTCACAAGGCGACTTTAGACCTGTACTAATTACTACCAGATATTGACTGTATGTTCACCTTTTTTGTCTAAAATCCTCTGTTTGATGGGGGCAAAACTTTTGCGGTGCATGGGCAAAATACCGTAATGCTCTATCGCTTGGATATGGGCGGCGGTGGGATAGCCTTTATGCTGCTCAATGCCATAATTAGGATATAACTTTGCCAACGCCACCATGTCTCGGTCACGCGTCACTTTGGCAATCACACTGGCGCCACTGACACACACATGTTTGTCGTCCCCTTTCACAATTGCTTGCTCATGCGTAATTTGCTGATAATTGGGCAAATCAAACAACACGGGCAGTTTATTGCCATCCACCATGACGCTAAAGGTCGCCGTTGGGTATTGCACTAACATTTGCGCCATCACGCCTGCCACCGCTTGTTTCATCCCTAGCAATGTCGCTTGTAAGATGTTGAGCTGGTCTATTAAGCTGGCAGAAATTTTGACAACCTGATGCGCACTCGCCGTTTGTTCAATCAAGGAAAATAACGCTTCTCGTTTTTTCTCTGACAGTTTTTTGGAGTCAGTTAGCGCGCTTAAGGCATGATTGTGGCTAATACCCACACTATCAGCGGTGGGTAAATCAGTGCCTAGGCTATCTTCTTTGATAGATAAAATCGCCTTATCGAAGATGAGCGCACAAACCACCACATCGCCCAATAACGGCCCTCGCCCAACCTCATCCACGCCAATAATAAAATGCTTTGTCATTTAATTTAGACCCCAAAATTTGTTACAATGCCTACCATACGGCTATTTTACATTTTTAAGGAAACAATATGAATATTTTAGTGATTGGCACAGGTGGACGTGAGCACGCATTGGCATGGCAATGCGCCAAAGATAGCAAAGTTAGCACGGTTTTTGTTGCCAACGGCAACGCGGGCACAGCGCTTGAACACAAATTACAAAATATCGATTTAAACGTCAAAGACCATGCGGCGGTAATTCAATTTTGCCAAGACAATGACATTGCCTTTGTGTTGGTTGGTCCTGAAGCGCCGCTTGTGGCAGGTATGGTCGATGACTTAACAAAAGCAGGTATCAAAGCTTGGGGACCCACAGCGTATTGCGCGCAGCTTGAAGGGTCAAAAGCCTTTGCCAAAGATTTTATGATAAAACATCATATTCCTACCGCCAAATACCAAACTTTTAGCGATGCCGAGCAAGCGATTGCTTATGTGACAGCCGAAGGCGCACCGATTGTCATCAAAGCCGATGGTTTAGCCGCAGGTAAAGGCGTGATTGTGGCGATGAGGGAACAAGAAGCCATTGACGCTATCAATGATATGTTATCGGGCAACAAATTTGGTGATGCGGGCAGCCGTGTGGTGATTGAGCAGTTCTTGCAAGGTGAAGAAGCCAGCTTCATCTGTATGATAGATGGCAACAATATCTTACCGATGGCAACCAGCCAAGATCACAAACGTATTGGCGAAGGTGATACCGGTCTTAATACAGGCGGTATGGGTGCTTACTCACCTGCCCCCGTGGTGACGCAGCAAGTACATGACAAGGTGATTGCCCGTGTGATTCAGCCAGTGGTCGATGCCATGAACGCCAATGGCACACCTTATACAGGATTTTTGTACGCAGGCTTGATGATTGATGACCACAATGACCCTTATGTGATTGAGTTTAATTGCCGTTTTGGCGACCCAGAAACACAGCCTATTATGATGCGCCTAAAAGGCTCAATGGTTGACTTGATAGCATTAGGGTTGGATGGCAATCTTCCCAAACAAACCGAGTGGGATGAGCGTCCTGCCTTAGGTGTGGTACTGGCTAGCAAAGGCTATCCAGAAAGCGCGAGCAACGGCGATGTCATCCATGGGTTACCAACGCTTGAGTCTCAGTATGGGCAAACGGATATGGATGTCAAAGTGTTCCATGCTGGCACCAAAGCCTTTGACAATGGTGAAATTATCACCAATGGCGGCCGTGTGGTTTGCGTGACGGCGCTCGGTGACAATATTTTGGATGCCCAAACCAAAGCCTTAGCAGTTTGTGGCGCTATTAGCTTCGATGGTATGCAATATCGCCGTGATATCGGTTGGCGCGCTATTCAATCTAGCGCCGAATAACCAGTAATCAATGAGATGGCATTTAGACATCTAGCCACTGTCTTACGCCAAGCGTTAATCCGCTTTATTAAAAATCGGTAACAACAATCAAAGCAAATCATGTGTTAAAATGATTTGCTTTTTATTTGGCTTTTTCTTTCAAAAACATTAGGCACCCTGTATGGCAAATCCGCAAAATTACGATAACCAACCGCTTGAACAGCTCAAAACCTCGGCGCTTGACCGTCGGTTATCGATTGCCAAAGCATCGCTCAATATCGGCAGACGATGGGCGACCAATAGTGCCTTTGGATTATTCAAATCAAAAGAAGAAAAAGCGTTACAAAAACAGGCATTTATGCGTGAGCAAGCCCAATATTTGGTGGATGAGCTGGGTAAACTCAAAGGCTCGGTAGTCAAAATTGGTCAAATGTTAGCCCTGTACGGGGAGCATTTTTTGCCCCCCGAAATTACAGAAGCCTTACAAACATTGAACAGCCAGACGACTGCTTTTTCATGGTCAATTATTGAATCAGCGCTACGAACCGAATTGGGCGATACCATCCATGAGTTTGATATCGACCATACCCCAATTGGCACCGCCTCACTTTCGCAAGTACATAGAGCGGTTCATAAAGCCACGGGCGAGCAAGTGGTATTTAAGGTGCAATATCCCAATATCGCTGATGCCGTGGACAGTGATTTGGATTTGTTCCGCCAACTGCTTAGAGTCACCAATGTTGTGCCGCAAACGCGCCAACTCGATGATTGGTTTGAAGAAATCCGTGACCTGCTGCATCATGAAGTCAACTACCTCCTAGAAGCAGATACCACTGAGTTATTTTTTCAACGTTTTGTAGGGGATAGTCGCTATGTAGTGCCGCGCATCCTCAAAGCTTATAGCACCGATCGGCTGCTATGTATGACCTATGAAGATGGCGTGTCGATTTTGGATAAGCAAGTATTTGCGCTACCCCAAGAAAGACGGAATGCCATCGGACAAGCGTCGATTGAAATTATGCTGCGTGAGATTTTTGAATGGGGCGATATGCAGACCGACCCCAATTTTGGCAACTATCTGATTCGCCTTGCACAAAAACCTGATACACAGCTTGACCAATTGGTGTTATTAGACTTTGGCGCGATTCGTCAGTTTGATGATAATCTGCTACTCATCGCCCGTAATTTGCTGTTGGCAGGGGTTTTTCACGACCGTAGCAAAATGCGCCAAGCGATTGAACAAGCAGGCAAGCATTTTGAATTCTTTGCTAATCTTAGTGATTCGGTAAAAAATGATATGGTAGAGCTATGTTTGCTTGCCAGTGAACCCTTTAGTTTGCCAAGTCGTAATCCGACAATTCCACCGAATGTACTGGATGTACATGGCAATTATATTTGGGCTGAAAGTGATTTACATAACCGTGTCATTAAGCTTGCCAGCAAATCAGCGACCTCAAAATCCTTTAGCGTGCCGCCTAAAGAGCTGATGTTTATTAGCCGTAAATTCATTGGCGCTTATACCTTTATGACTGTGCTTGATGCCAGAACCAAAGCCCATGATTTGATTGCAAAATTCACCTCAGAAGATTGGACGTAAATTTGCCGTCAATATCACCACGCCCAACTTGATAAAGCGTCAAATTTCGTATGGGATTTTTACTGTTTTTTCCACGTCAGCCAATTATCAATCACCGCATTGGCGGGATTGATGTTGCTTTGCTCACGCAGCCATTCTGACGTTTGCCGCAAATCTCGCAGCTGTTCGTTATAATTTTTAACTTTTAATGATTGCTGTACCACACGGCAAATATTGTCTGGGTTGGCGTCTTCTTGTAGCAATTCTGGTACGATTTCTCGACCTGCCAAAATATTAGGCAGTGCCACATACGGCACTTTGACCAGCCGTTTTGCCAGCCAAAAGGTCATTTTATTGAGTGAATATACCACCACCATCGGTTTACCCAGTAGCATGGCTTCAAGCGTGGCGGTACCGGATGCAAGCAGTACCAAATCTGACGCCGCCATCACCCGTTGGCTAAAATCCGCTTGTGTTTCATCACAGCTCACTGTGACATGATGGCGCACCTGCGCTGATTGGGCTTCTAGATATTGCTCTACGATAGTCAGTAGATGTTGGTTGACCGTTGGTACGATAAAGCATAGCTTATCATCCATAATCAACAGTTGATGAATGGCTTTGAGCATTTTTGGAAAAATCGCATCGATTTCACTGCGTCTTGAGCCTGGCATCACTGCAATGAGATGACTCATCTCAAGCTCGCCCATTTTGACAAAAAACTGATGATAGGTGGGATTATCCCAAATCAACTCACGGCGCAGCTCATCCATGGGGGTTGTAAGTAAATTGTCATCCATGGTCTTGAGCAGTGAATGCCCGACACACACGGCGGGATGATCATGTTTTTGATAGACAGACAACTCAAACGGAAACAAACACAGCACCAAATTGGTCGCGCGTTTGATTTTCTCAATTCGCCCTTCCCGCCATGCCCATATCGATGGGCTGACATATTGCACACAATAAATACCCGCTGATTTTAACCGCTCCCCCAATCGTAAATTAAAATCAGGCGCATCAATGCCAACAAAAATATCGATTGCGTTTTGTTTAAACGCTGCCAAAATCTCATCGCGTGCTTTAAACAAATCTGGCAAATGCTTGACCACTTCCACCAAGCCCATCACCGACAAACGAGACATGTCAATCACTGAGTTAAGCCCCTGCGCTTGCATCTGTGCGCCACCCACCCCCACCCATATAATATCATCACGCAAATTATTCATCTGGCGCATAAAGTTTGCACCCAGCGCATCGCCTGAGACTTCGCCTGCTACGATACCAATGACAATCGGCTGAAACTTAATTTTAGCAACGTTTTGCGGCAAGTTCTCTTCACTTAGGTTAGAAAAGCTCGCTTCGCTGACGTTAGAAAATCTGGCTGTGCTTGGGTTAGCAATATGCGTTGCGAGTGTCGCGTTTGCAGCAAGGTCTGAAATGGTTTGTGCAGGGGCGTTAGCGTACATGAGATTAAACAGCCTTGTTTGGTTATAATTTTAAAAAAATATTTTAGGGGTAAACAGATGAAAAGTAAAACCATCAAAAAATTTAAATGACAATTATTTGTTATTTTGTACTAGTATGCTGATACAATAATTGTTATACTGTTGTTGTAGGATATGCAGCTTACCCAAGCATCCAAAAACTTTGACCAAACAGATTTTGAACATTGACAAAATATTTTATCAACTGCCAAACTAAAAGTAGGCTTTCCTACTGACTCAAGTAATGACATTATAAATTTTTTGGTTTATAGTAATTTTTTAAATTTTTGCCAACAGCCTGTGAGAATTATGACAACTTTTGCCAAAACTGATATCGCTGATGTAGATAATGTGAATATTGAAGCAATTTTACCGCTAGTAACGCCTGCGGAATTAAAAAACGAACTACCATTGAGCCCCAAAGCTATCGAGACGGTGACCAAAGGTCGCGAAACCGTGCGTAATATTTTAGACGGTAAAGACAAACGTTTATTGATGGTGATTGGCCCCTGCTCGATTCATGACGTCAACGCTGCGCATGAATACGCCGATAAACTGTTGGCTTTATCCAAAGAAATTGAAGACAGTATTTATGTCGTGATGCGTGTGTATTTTGAAAAACCTCGTACCACAGTGGGCTGGAAAGGCTTAATCAATGACCCAGACATGAATGATAGCTTTGATATTAATAAGGGCTTGCGTGTTGCGCGCAAACTGCTGCTTGATTTGAATGAAAAAGGCTTACCTTGTGCAACCGAAGCACTTGATCCCAATACACCGCAGTATATCCAAGATTTAATCAGTTGGTCAGCGATTGGCGCACGTACCACTGAGAGTCAGACTCACCGCGAGATGTCTTCAGGTCTGTCTTGTCCAGTTGGCTTTAAGAACGGTACAGATGGCGGTATGACAGTGGCGGTCAATGCCATGCAAGCGGTGAAATCTGGACATAGCTTTTTAGGTCTATCTGCCGATGGTCTGGTGTCTATCATTCAATCAAAAGGTAATCCATACGGTCATGTGGTGCTTCGTGGCGGTAATGGCAAACCCAACTATGATGCCACTGCCGTTGCCCAAGCAGAAAATGAACTTGCCAAAGGTAAAGTCTCAGGCAAAATCATGATTGACTCAAGCCATGCCAATTCAAATAAAGACCCTTACCTGCAACCGATGGTCATTCAAAATATCGCTGAGCAAATCAAACACGGTAATCGCTCGATTATTGGGATGATGGTTGAAAGTCATCTTAAAGGCGGTCGTCAAGATTTGACCGCGGATTTGAGCCAACTAGAATATGGCAAGTCTATTACCGATGGCTGTATCGATTGGGATACCACTGTCAAAGCCATGCATGAGTTACGTGATGCCATTAAAGATGTATTACCGACTCGCGAGTTGAATGATTAAGCCTTTAGCATTTGAATAAATTTAATTAACCGCTATAATGAATTTGTAGCGGTTTTTTTGTTGATGAAATTAGGGTCTAAACATGAGCGAAAAATTGGAAAAATATGGCGTCAAAATCGTAGAACGTCCTGCCATTAAGCCCACTAAAAAACTTGATTTGTCAGGTATTTATGGTATGCAAATTATCAAATCGGAAACCAAACTAGTTCTACGCACTCATAACAAAACCTTTAAACGCCTAGCAGATATGTAATGGAGTTAATATTTTTCCCATTTGAGCGGGTTATTGAAATAAATGCCTATATCCTTTCAACAGAAAAAGGTATGAAGGGGCAAGCAGACATTGGCAAATTACAAGGTGCTTTAGCGAGAATTGATAATGCCATTGTATATGGTGAACTTAATGATATTTTTGAGATTGCAGCGAAGTATGCAACAAGTATCGCTGTAGCTCATGCATTATCTGACGCCAATAAACGAACAGGTCTTGCGGTTGCTTTAGAATATTTGTCATTAAATGATTTTGACATCACGATTGACCATATTTTGTTGGCTGATGCTATGCGAGATTTAGTTATCGGGGAAGTCACTGAATCCGAGTTCGCCGATATCCTTTATTCTCAATATGCATTGAGCAGTAGACTAGGTTAATAATGCGGCGGTTTATCGCTCAACAAATCAAACGGCTGAATTTGTGAGCCTTGCGTTTGAGTTTCCACTTTTTGATAAAGTAGCTGTAATTGCCGTTGTTGGTCAGCAATCAACTGGCTTTGCTCGGTGACGATATTATCAAGTTTATCCAATGTATCTTCCATAAACAGCACTTGCGTTTGTAAATCAATCAATTCTTCGGTTAATTTTTCTACCTTGTTAACCCACCCATTTTCATCGCTTGATTGTTTTTGGTGATCTTTTTCGCTCATTTAGAATGCCTCATAAGTTTCCCCACAATTTTTTGCCATAAAGTCTGCTACAATAGCCGCATTTTCCTATTATACAAACATTTTTACTAAACTTTGAGAAAGTTATGGCACTGATTCATTTACGAGATATTCATTTGGCATTTGGTATTGCACCGATTTTGGACGGTATTGATTTTAATATCGAACAAGGCGAACGCGTGTGTTTGATTGGGCGCAATGGTGAAGGCAAATCAACTTTGTTTAAGGTCATTAGCGGTCAAGTCAAAGCGGACAGTGGCGAATTCCAAATCAGTGGCAATCTGAAAATTGCCATGCTTGAGCAAGACATTCCAGAAACGTCGGGCAAAGTCAGTGACATCGTTATGGCAGGTGCCGGTGACGTAGCAACATGGCTGACAGCCTACGAGCAAGCCAGTGACAAATGCGCCAGCGGTGACATGAAAGCCTGTGAATTAATGTCAGATTTGCAGCATAAAATTGATGATGCCCATGGGTGGGACTTGACCCGTGAAGTACAGACCATGCTGTCCATGATGAATTTGGACGGCGATGCCGATATTAGTGAATTATCGGGCGGTCGCAAACGCCGTGTGCTGCTTGCGCGTGCGCTGATTACCAAACCTGATGTGCTACTACTTGACGAGCCGACCAACCATTTGGATGTCGAAAGTATCGAATGGCTTGAGCAATTTTTGCTAAACGCGCAAGGATTAACCCTGCTGTTTATCTCGCATGACCGCTCGTTTATTGACAAAATCGCCACCCGCATTGTCGAACTCGACCGCGGTATTCTACGCAGTTATGACGTCACCAAGCAAGCAGGCAATGTCAATAAAGGCTATGCCCGCTACCAAGAGCTTAAAGAACAACAACTGAGTGCCGAAGAAAAAGCCAATGCCAATTTTGATAAAAAACTGGCTGAAGAGGAAGTGTGGATTCGTCAAGGTATCAAAGCGCGCCGTACCCGCAATGAAGGTCGCGTGCGCGCGTTAAAAGCGCTGCGTGAAGAACGTAAATCCCGCCGTGAGCAAGTCGGACAAGTTAACATCAGCATGAACGATGGCGACAACAGCGGCAAATTGGTTGCCAATGTCAAACATCTCAATCTAGGTTATGGCGATAAAACCTTGGTAAAAGATTTCACCACCAGCATCATGCGTGGTGATCGTATTGGTATTATCGGTAAAAACGGTGTTGGCAAATCCACGCTCATTCATGCGATTTTGGATATTCCACAGCCTGATATCACCAAATCTGGTTCAGTAAAATTAGGCACCAATCTACAAATCGCCTTTCTTGACCAATTACGTGACCAACTTGATCTAGAAGCGACCGTGGTACAAAACGTCGCGGAAGGTTCTGATTTTGTAGAAGTGGCGGGTAAAAAGAAACATATCATTGGCTATTTGCAAGATTTCTTATTTGCTCCAGAACGCGCCAGAACACCAGTCAAAGCATTGTCAGGCGGTGAGCGTAACCGCGTTTTGCTAGCCAAACAGCTACTAAAACCTGCAAATATCTTGGTACTTGATGAGCCGACCAACGACTTGGATATGGCAACCCTAGAGCTGTTAGAAGAAGCCGTCGATAGCTTTAATGGCACCATCTTACTGATTAGCCATGACCGTACCTTTATGGACAATGTCGTGACATCAACTTGGGTTTTTGATGAAGATAGCGATGGCAATGGTATTGTCAAAGAATATGTCGGCGGTTATCAAGACTATTTGACGCAAAAATCCCGTGAACAAGCGATTAAACCCAAAGCAGACAAATCAGAAAAGACAACAGCAAAGCCCAAAGAAGTGATTAACACTGATGCACCAAAAACTGATACGGTGAAGAGAAAACTGAGCTACAAAGAACAGCGTGAATTAGACAGTCTGCCTAATGAAATTGCGCTACTGGAGCAAGAGCAAGCTGAACTTCAAGACAAATTAGCCGATGGCAGCTGGTTTGTGAGCGATATGGCAGCCGCTACCAAAGCCAGTGAACGTCTCAACGAGATTGATGATTTGCTACTTGAAAAAATGGCGCGTTGGTCAGAACTTGATGATTAAAATCATTAAATAATTTATGAAGGCAATGTTAGCAAATTAACTTTGCCTTTTTTATCTTTTATATTAGTTAATGTTTACAATAACCAATATAATGTAATTTATACTTGAAAATAGCCTTTTTGCTCCTATATTATAGCTATCAATAAGGAGAAAAATCATGGCGATGCAAAATAGCAATAAAACCTACCGACAAGTCGATAAAATTCATGCCGCCCCACGCCCTCATTGGGTAGGTGATGGTTTTCATGTCAACCCGATGTTCAATCACATGGTGGGTGATAAACGCACCGATCCTTTTTTAATGCTCGACTATGCAGCAACACAGTATTTTGAACCCAATGCTCAAGCGCCACGCGGTGTCGGACAACATCCGCACAAAGGGTTTGAAACCGTAACTATCGCCTATGCAGGTGAAGTCTCTCACCGTGATTCTAGTGGCGGTGGCGGTACTATTAAGACAGGTGACGTGCAATGGATGACGGCGGGTAATGGCGTGATTCATGAGGAATTTCACTCACCTGAATTTAGCCAAGCAGGCGGTGATTTTAGCATGGTACAGCTTTGGGTCAATCTACCTGCCAAAGATAAAGCCACGCCTGCCAAATACCAACATCTTGCCAATGATGACATGGCGGTGGTCAGTCTGCACGATGATGAAGGACTGCATGCCGGACAAGTTAAGGTAATTGCTGGGGAGTTTACCCCTACTGCCAATACCCAAGCTCCCCAACAGGGTGCCAATAAGGCATACGGCATTGGCACGACTTTTACTCCCATTAACTTGTGGGATATCAGTATTGAACCCAATCGCTCGATAGAAGTCGCAATTTCTCGCACCCACAATTTGTTGTTATTGTCGATGCAAGGCGATGTTATCATCAACGCTGATCACGACCAGCAAGCACACGCCAATCAATTAATCACTTTTGAGATTGAAAGTGGCGAGACGGGCGAGGATTTTGTACGCTTAACGGCGGGCAAAGCGGGTGCGAAAATCTTGCTGATGAGTGGTGAACCGATTAATGAGCCTGTGGTCGGTTACGGACCCTTTGTGATGAATAGCCAAGCCGAAATCCGTCAAGCCATATTAGATTTTAATGCGGGTAAATTTGGCGGTATTCAATAAATTTTTCGGCTAAAAAAAGCGATATCATGGATTTGATATCGCTTTTTCATTACTGATTTATCTTGATTATTTATCTTGGTAAGTGCAAAGATAAGCCGTTTCTTCGTCAATTTTTACCTTGAATTTTTGGTTGGCATCGACGGTAAAGGTTTCATTGGCTTTAAAAGTTTGCCAGTCAGTTTGGTCTGGCAATAGTGCTGAGATAGCCCCGCTAATGACGGTCATGGTCTCAAACTGACTCGTGCCAAATTCGTATTCGCCTGTTTTCATCACGCCCACGGTCGCAGGTAGGGTGGCTGTTTGAAAACCGATTGATGCCACATTACCATCAAAATATTGATTGACTTTTAGCATAGTTGTTCCTCAAAATTAGCTACTATAAACCGATTATCATAAACTTTTTTGACCAATTATCAATCCTATTTTCCAAAAACGCTGGCAAAATTGCCAAAATTTGGCAAATACTTTTACCACAATTTTTGTAGTATTTTTATATCAATTATTCCTTAACAATTAAAATTTCCTATTTTTGTGCTATATTCAATTTTTTTACCACAGTTGTTATGTTTGTATACTTTTGGCTTGTATTAATTGAGGTTATTGCTCTATGTATGTTAAATATCCGTCGTCTATCGTCGCTTTATCGCTCTGTTTGTCGCATCGTTTAGCTGGTCAAAAACTGGCACTACCTGTCAGCTTAGCGGCCTTGTTGGCAGCTTGTTCATCAGCACCTATTCAGACCCAACCCCAAAAATTACCAGGTACCTTGCCGACTACCCCTGTGGTGATTACGGCACCCCCGAAAGTCACGCCCGTGCCACCTGTGACTGTTCCAACCAATCAATACAGCAGCTTTTATCAATGGAAATCGGATTTTATTGAGCGCGCCGTGCAAAAAGGTTACCCCCGTGCTGATGTTGAACGCTTGCTGTCAAGTGCCAACTACAGCGAGCAAGTGGTGTCACTGGATAAAGGGCAGCCCGAATTTGCCAAAATGCCTTGGGAATATATGGATGGTGCCGCATCGAGTGGTCGTGTCAGTGGGGGTCAGCGCAATTTTGCCAGCCAAAGCGCCCTACTTGATCGCATTGAAAATCAGTATGGTGTGCCGGCCTCTATTGTGACTGCCATTTGGGGCATGGAATCTTCTTATGGTCAAGGCACAGGCAACTCATCACTGGTCAATAGTTTGGCGACTCTGGCATATGATGGTCGTCGCCGCAGTTTTGCAGAGGATCAGCTACTAGCGCTGTTGTCGCTGCTTGAGCGTGGTGATATTGATTGGTCGCAACTGCGCGGCTCTTGGGCAGGTGGCATGGGACATACCCAATTTATTCCCAAAACTTGGTTAGATGAAGCAGTGGATGGCAATGGTGATGGTCATCGTAACCCTTGGCATACCGCTGATGCGTTAGCCTCTACCGCAAGCTATCTCAAAAATGCCGGCTGGCAGCGTGGTATGGGCTCGTACTATGAAGTACGATTACCAAATGGTTTTGATTATCGCCAAGTCAGTACCAAAAAAACCATGGCAGACTGGCAAAATTTAGGCATTCAATTTATCACCCCAAATGCGCCCATGGATGCGATGGCAGAGTTGTGGCTCCCTGCAGGTAAAGAGGGTCCTGCGCTTTTATTAACCAAAAATTTTGATGCCATTAAGGTCTACAATAATTCCTCCAATTATGCCATGGGGGTGAGCTTACTTGCCAAAGCCATTATCGGGCAGCCAGGCTTACAGCAATCTTGGCCACGCTATGAGCAGCCACTTGCTACTTATGAAGTACGCCAACTGCAACAGCGTTTGACGGCAATGGGTTATGATACCAAAGGGTCAGATGGCGTTGTAGGCAACAATACCAAATTGGCATTTCAGCGTTGGCAAGCCGACCACAACCAAATCCCAGATGGATTCATCTCAAAACGCTCGGCAAGTGGGCTGATTAATTAAGGTATTTTTTCATAAAAAAGCCACCAAATCATTTGGTGGCTTTTTTATTTAATTATCCATACTAAATTCCTCAGCGTAGCTATTCCAACCGAGCTTAGTACGGCAAGCTTCAAAAAAATCCACCCCAGGTGGGTGTAATAACGTGAGTTTGTTCGGATGCTTGTGAATCACTAAGCGCTGGTTTTGGTTGAGCGGTACCGACGGTTTGCCATCTGCACTCACCATCGGCTGGGTGCGGTTATCTTTATGAATGCGGATTTTGATTTCGCTGTTGCCGCTAACCACAATCGGACGGCTTGATAAGGTATGTGGATGCATGGGCACCAGACAAATGGCATCCATACTCGGATGAATAATCGGCCCGCCACCTGATAGCGCATAAGCGGTCGAACCCGTCGGTGTGGAGGCAATCAGACCATCACTGTGCTGACGATAGACATTAAGCCCATCAATTTTTAAATGAAAATCTAGCATATGCACTGATTTGCCTGCATGCAGCACAATGTCATTTAGCGCCATATCTTCATAAATCACATGTGCACCTTGACAGATTTCCATCTTTAATAAGAATCGATCTTCAAGCTGATAATGACCTCGTAAAATACTGGTCAATTTCATGTTTAAATCATCAGGATAGATGTCAGTTAAAAACCCTAAACGTCCGCGGTTTACCCCCACCACTGGCACTTTGTGTTTGACCAGTACTTGCGCCGCATGTAGCAGCGAGCCATCACCACCGACCACAATGACCAAATCACAAGCACCGCCGAGCAAACTGCGCTCAATAGTAGCAATCTCGCCCAGACGTGCAAAACTCAATGCCGGCAACCGTGCCGTCTGATGGTCAATTAATAAAGGCAACCCTTGCTCATGAAAAAAGTCACAAATTTGGTAGATACTTTGAATGACACTTGGCTTGTTGGCACGACCCATAATGCCGATACGCCCAAAGGCAGGATTGGGAATAAGTGTGGACGTCATAGCAGAAAATTAACTGATAAAGATTAAGCTATTTTATCACAGCTTACTGGCGCACGTTATGCCCAATCAGTATTTTATATTACAAAATTGCTAACCTTCGTTGTGCAGTTAATGTATACAAACTCGTTGCTATTTGCTAATTTAAGGTGATTAACATATAGCTAACTTTTGAAATTTTTTAACTCTTGGGAGCAAATTTTTATGGCAAATCCGATTATATCTCGCGCTGAACTTGCGGTTAGCACGACACCGATGACGGTCAAAGGGGTCATCCGAAAAACCTCTTTTCTGTTAGGTTTGACGACGTTATCGGGTGTTGGATTTTTTGGCTATTGCCTAACTAGTGGCGTCACTTCAGGTTTTGTTAGTGTAGCGGCTTTAGCCAGTATCTTGGTGGCATTTGTATTGAGTATGGTAATTATCTCAAAACCCCACATAGCTAAAACATTGGCAATTCCTTATGCCATTTTAGAGGGCATCGTGATTGGCGCGATTTCCCTGTTTGCGAGTATTAAGTTTCCCACAGTGGCTCCGACGGCGTTGGTCGCAACTTTTGTAACCGCTGCAGTGATGCTGGCGCTTTATCGCAGTGGCGTAATTAAAGTCACCCAAAAATTTCGTTCTGTGATGATGTCCGCTGTGATTGCTATCATGCTGGTGTATCTGGTACAAATCGGGTTTAGCCTATTTGGTAGCTCACTGCCGTATTTGTTTAGCGGTGGCGTGGTGGGTATTGGTTTTAGCTTGCTGGTGATTGTGATTGCGTCATTGAGCTTGTTATTAGATTTTGACAGTGTTGAGCGAGCATATGCCGCAGGGGTGGATGAAAGCTATGAGTGGGTACTAAGCGTTGGTATCTTATCAACACTGGTGTGGATGTATATTGAATTTGTGCGTTTACTGCGTTCACTGCAAAACTAATTTTTATCAAACAAAAAAACACGGTTTAAAGTACCGTGTTTTTTTATGGCTTGCAGTTTAAGGTAATAAGCGTTCCATCACCCATTGGTCGCTATCTAGCGAATAGACAATGCGGTCGTGCATACGATTGGCTCTACCCTGCCAAAATTCGATTTTTTCTACCGTCAGCAGATAGCCTCCCCAAAATTCTGGTAAAGGAATTGGGTTGTCTGCGTACTGCACAGTTAATTGGGCAAATTTGTCTTCCATTACCTCGCGGCTGGCAACCACGCTGCTTTGTGGCTCGCTGACCCAAGCGGCTAATTGGCTGTCACGGGGACGGCTATGAAAATACTGCGCGGATTGTTCACGGCTAACCTTTTGTACAGCGCCGGTAAGACGGATTTGTCTTTCTAGACTTGGCCAAAAAAATAATGCTTCAGCATTGGGGTTGGTCGCCAAATCACAGCCTTTGGCACTGTCATAATTGGTATAAAACACGAGGCCAATGCCCGCGTTTTCCAATTGGATAATTTCACGCATCAGTAAAGTGCGCACACTTGGCTGCCTATCACTGCCACAAGTCGCCAGTGAAAACGCATACGCTTCCCCTTGCTTGGCATCAATTGCTTGTTGCACCCAAGTTTGTAGCAAGCTAAACGGCTGCTCCGGCAAGTGTGATTCGATAAGCTCGCCTTGCTCATACGATAATCGTTGACTGGTAAAATCAATACTCATGTTTTATCCTTATAAAATGTCAACTTTACGCCATCACTTGGCGTACTTTTTCAGCAAGTTCATTGGCTAGCATATCACACTCAATCTCATCATCGCTTTCGACCATTACCCGAATCAATGGCTCTGTACCTGATTGACGAATCAGTAAACGACCCCGTCCTGTCAATTTTTCTTCGGCAGCTTTAAACGCATTTGCCAATTCTGGGAAGGTATAGGGATCTTGTTTTTGCGCCAATCGGACATTGACCAATTTTTGTGGTAGCTGGGTATAACCCTTCATCAGCTCTGATAATGATTGTTTGCTCTGCGCCATCACCGCAAGCACTTGCAGACCTGCCACAATCGCATCGCCCGTACTGGCTTTATCTAGGGTTAAAATATGACCCGATGACTCACCGCCCAGTACCCAGCCATTTTTCTCAAGCCCTTGCATGACATAGCGGTCACCGACTTTGGCGCGCTCAAAGGCAATACCGGCTTTGTCAAACGCCAATTGCAGACCCATGTTGGTCATCAAGGTACCTACCACGCCATCGACTTGTTGCTCTGCTTGGGTGGCTAAAATATATAAGATGCCGTCACCATCAACCAACTCGCCTTTTTCATTGACCATGATGATACGGTCGCCATCGCCATCTAAAGCGATACCCACTTGGGCATCATGGTCAAGCACCGCTTGTTGCAAGTTTGCCGGATGGGTAGAGCCGACATTGTCATTGATATTAATGCCATCGGGTTTATCGCCAATCGCAATTACGGTGGCACCTAACTCACGTAATACACGGGGTGCGACGCTGTATCCTGCCCCATTGGCACAGTCAACGACGATTTTTAGGGCATTTAAATTTAGATTGTAGGGGAAAGTGCCCTTACAAAACTCGATATACCGGCCTTTGGCATCTTCCACACGATAACTTTTTCCTAGCGCTTCTGGGGTATCAATGACGACATTGATATCTTTGATTTCATCGATCTTTTCATTGATGGCTTGTTGAATTTCATCTGACAGCTTTTTGCCTTCATTGGAGAAAAATTTGATACCGTTGTCATAAAACGGATTGTGGGATGCGGATATCACCACGCCCGCATCAGCGTGAAAACTTCGGGTCAAATGCGCGATGGCAGGGGTTGGAATAGTGCCTAGCATATGCACATCTACCCCTGCGGCGTTAAATCCTGCTTGCAGACAGGCTTCAATAACATAGCCAGAGAGTCGCGTATCTTTACCAATGACGACATTGGGACGATGATTTTCATTCGGGGCTACTTGGTTGGCTAGCAGCACTTTACCCGTGGCATAGCCTAGTTTGATTAAAAACTGCGGATGTATCGGAAACTCCCCAAACTTACCACGAATACCATCAGTACCAAAATAACTCATTTAATTCTCCTTTGTCGCCCGTTGTTATAAGAATATAAAATTTTAGCATAGCAAAATTTCACGCATGTTGCGACATCTGTTTGTTTTTATGGGTCACTCGGAAAGGGGTCAATCTAGGCTGTAAAAACTTTGGGCTATAAATTGGGCTATAAAAAAACTGGGTAGTTAACCCAGTTTTAGCGCAATCAACATATCATTTAGTTTACACGGTAATTCGGTGCTTCTTTGGTGATTTGCACGTCATGTACGTGAGATTCTTTCATACCTGCCGAAGTCACACGCACAAACTGGGGTTTGCTACGCATTTCTTCAATATTGGCACAGCCTGTATAACCCATTGACGAACGTAAGCCACCGGCTAATTGGTTGATAATACCGTTCATTGGGCCTTTATAAGGGACGCGACCTTCGATACCTTCGGGTACCAATTTTTCTACCCCTTCTTTGGCGTCTTGGAAATAACGATCGGATGAACCGTTTTGTCCTGACATCGCACCTAGCGAACCCATACCACGGTAGGCTTTGTAATAGCGACCTTGGAATAGCTCAACTTCCCCTGGCGCTTCTTCAGTCCCGGCAAGTAGCGAACCCACCATGATAGAAGAGGCACCTGCTGCTAACGCTTTTGCCATATCACCTGAAAAACGGATACCACCATCGGCTATCAGTGGAATGTCATTTTTTAGCGCATCAGCCACGTTGCTAATCGCTGAAATTTGCGGCACGCCGATACCTGCGATAATACGTGTGGTACAGATAGAGCCCGGACCGATACCCACTTTGACCGCATCGGCACCCGCATCACGCAACGCTAGTGCCGCATCAGCAGTGGCGATATTACCGCCAATCACTTGGATGTTTGGATAGTTCTTTTTCACCCAAGCCACGCGATCAATGACGCCTTTTGAATGACCATGTGCGGTATCTACAACAATCACGTCCACATCGGCAGCGATGAGCGCTTCAACGCGGGCTTCGGTATCTGCGCCCGTACCCACTGCCGCGCCAACCCGTAAGCGACCTTTACCATCGCGGCAAGCATTTGGGTTGTTTTCAGCTTTGGTGAAATCATTGACAGTAATCAAGCCTTTTAATTGAAAATTGTCGTCCACAACAATCACTTTTTCGATGCGGTGTTCGTGTAGCAAACGCTTAATATTCTCTGTGGGCTCGCCTTCTTTGACTGTCACCAATTTTTCTTTTGGGGTCATGATATTGCGAACAGGCTGGCTTAGGTTATTTTCAAAACGGATATCACGGTGGGTGACGATACCGACCACTTGGTTACCTTCTACCACAGGCACACCGCTGATTTTGTTTTCTTTGGTGATGCGAAGCAATTCACCAACACTGGTATCGGGTGATACGCTAATAGGATCAACAACCGTACCAGCTTCAAATTTTTTCACCCGGCGTATTTGCATGGCTTGTAAATCAATGTCCATGTTTTTGTGCAAAATACCCATACCGCCAAGCTGGGCAATGGTAATTGCCATTTGCGATTCAGTCACGGTATCCATCGCGGCAGATACGATGGGTAAATTTAGCTCAATACCGCGTGTCAAACGGGTTTTTAAATCTACCATTTTAGGCAAGACTTCAGAATAAGCAGGTAGTAGCAGCACATCATCAAAGGTAAGTGCTTCATCAACGATTCGTAACATAAAGACCTCGGAGCAGTTAAGAGTAGTTAAATAGTAATTAAAATTTTGTCGTGGTGAAAAATTTGACAGCCAAAAAACCGCAAAAGGCTGAACAGTTCCCTGCCCAGCCTTTGGATTTAGCGTGTTGTCATTGGTATGTTCAATTGACACCATCGTTTAGTTTTTGATTAACCGTCTATTCTAGCTAAAATCGATTAAATTATCAAGCGATTTAAATGGTGACAGGTTAAAATCAGCTTAAACACGGCGCCACGTCGTGCCATTTTTACCGTCTTCTAGCTCAACACCTTGCGCCTTCAAATCATTACGAATTTGGTCAGCTTTGGCAAAGTCTTTGTCCGCTTTGGCTTGCTTGCGCGCTTCGATGAATGCTTCAATTTCGTTATCACTTAATCCTGTCGTTTCGCCCACTTTCGCTTGTAAAAAATCGGTTGGATTAAGCTGTAAGATATTGAGCGGTTGTGCCAAATTTTTAAGCAATGTTGCCAACGCCAGCGCTTGGGCATTGCCCTCAGCGGTTTCAAGATTGACCGCTTTGTTGATTTCACGCGCTAGACTAAATAATACACTCACTGCCCCGGCACTGTTGAAATCATCGCACATCGCTTGATTAAAGGGGGTTTCAAATGGGGTTTTATCAATCTCGCCTGCTGGTTGGGTTAGGCTTTCTACAGATTTTAAGGCTTGATACAGACGCGTGAGGCTGGTTTGGGCTTCTTTAAGCGCGCTATCCGAGAAATTCACCGGACTGCGATAATGACTCGATAAAATAAAGAAACGAATGGTCTCTGGGTGAAACTGCCTCATTACATCGCGAATGGTAAAGAAATTACCCAGTGATTTTGACATTTTCTCGCCGTCAACATTGATAAAGCCCACGTGCATCCAGTTGTTGGCATAGGTTTTACCGGTTGCGCCTTCAGATTGGGCAATTTCGTTCTCGTGGTGCGGAAACTGCAAATCATGTCCGCCGCCGTGGATATCGAAGGTGTCGCCCAAACAGCAGGTACTCATCGCCGAACATTCGATATGCCAACCTGGACGACCCTCACCCCAAGGCGACTGCCATTTGGTTTCTTGCGGCTCTGTTTGTTTGGCAGATTTCCACAGTACAAAGTCAAACGGATTTTTTTTGTCTGTCTCAACATTTACCCGCTCACTGGCACCCGCTTGCATATCGGCTAGGCGACGTTTTGAGAGCTTGCCATACTCAGCAAAATTTTCGACCGCATAATAGACGTCGCCCGTTGCGCCTTGATAGGCTAACTTTTTGCTTTCCAGCGTTTGGATTAAATGCTGCATCTGCGGGATAAAATCCGTGGCTTTTGGCTCACTGTTAGGACGCTCACAGCCCAGATTATCCGCATCTTCGTGCATGGCTTTGATAAAGCGGTCTGTCAACTGATAGATACTTTCGCCATTGTCCTTAGCGCGGTTAATAATTTTGTCATCAATATCGGTAATATTACGCACATAGTTGACATCATAGCCGACATGACGCAGCCAGCGCACGACCACATCAAAGCCGACCATGACCCGCGCGTGCCCGATGTGACAGTAGTCATACACCGTCATCCCACAGACATACATGCCAACTTTGCCTGCTTCTAAGGGCGTGAATGGGCGTTTTTGTCCACTCATCGAGTCATATATGGTAATCGGCATGGGCTGAGTCAGCTGGGTCATGGGATAGTCACCTTTGCAAGTTGGGTAAAAAAGACAATCGGTTATCATACCGAAATTTTGTTAAAAGTGCTATGATTTGGCATATTTCACACTTTAAGGTCTCTACAATGGGCAATCGATTATCAAAGATTTACACCCGAACGGGCGATGACGGCACCACTGGCATGGCGGATGGTTCACGGGTGTCTAAGGCAGACTTACGCTTTGACGCCATGGGCAAAATTGACTTATTAAACTCCCAAATCGGTTTATTGCGGGGCTATCTTACTCAAGATAACCATACTCAAAATAGCCAAGCCCAACCTAACCATGTCCAACCCAACCACGCCCAATTTGATGCTAAATTAAGCCGCTTGCAGCATCAGCTTTTCAATCTAGGCGGCGAACTTGCCATGCCCGAATACCGCGGGATTTTGGCAGACTATGTGACAGAGCTGGAAAATCAAATTGATGAGTGGAACACCCATTTACCACCCCTCAAAGATTTTATCTTGCCTGCAGGCACCATTGTGACCAGCCAAGTGCATATCGCTCGCTGTTATTGCCGAGACGCTGAGCGCCTACTCGTGGCATTAAACTCGCGGGATGATAATGTCTCACCACTCAGTCTACAGTTTATCAATCGTCTATCCGATTGGCTGTTTGTATTGGCGCGTGTCGTTGCTCGGTTGGATGCTGGTCAAGAAGTGCTTTGGGATAAAACCACCTTGTCATAACTCTATCACGATACTTTAAAAACGCTATCTATTAAAAACACTATACTTTAAAAAGCCATGTTAAAAAGCCATGCTGCAATTTGACCAACTGTCTTATCAAATCGACAATCGAACACTCATCAATCATGTTTCAGGTGAAATCCATGACCATGACTTTATTGTCATCACGGGACAGTCTGGCAGTGGCAAATCGTTACTGCTAAAGCTACTAGCAAGCCTACTACCTATGTCAGCAGGTCACATCACGTTAAACGGAAAAAATTTGACCGATTTGACGCCGGCTATTTGGCGCTCACAGGTTGCCTATATTGCGCAACTAAGTGAGATGATTGAGGGCAGCGTATTAGATAACTTAGCCCTGCCCTTTAGCTTTGCACTTTATAAAGACAAAGAAATCGATGTATCTTGGCATGAGCAGCAGCTAGTTAACCTTGGCAAATCACCACAGTTTTTACAGCAAGATAGCCGCAGCTTATCGGGTGGCGAAAAACAGCTCGTCAATTTATTACGCACGCTACAGTTGCACCCGACCATTTTATTACTCGATGAGCCTACCGCCTCCCTTGATACCACTACCACCCATCAAGTCGAAACATTGATTAATCAGTGGTATCAGTCCACCCCCAATGCCACCGTCGTTTGGATCAGCCATGAACCGACCCAAATTCAGCGCTTATTGGCGATTGGCACTAGCCACTGGACGATGGCTAATGGTCAATTGATGAATGACGAGTTAATAATCAATAGCAAAGTACCCGCATCCATAGTAAAAGGCAATCAGCCATGATGATGTTAGCTAGCACCATGCCGCCTATCTCCTACCTACAAGTGGCGCTGGCAAGCCTGGCATTATTACTGGTGATGGCAATCAGTGTTTGGTTAAAATTGGGTATCGTCAAATCCCTGCTCATTGCAAGTTTTCGCACGGTGGTTCAACTAAGTCTCATTGGACTGGTACTTGCGTGGATTTTTGCCAGAGAGCAATGGTATGAAGTGTTGGCGATTTTGACTTTTATGTCGATTGTCGCCACTATCGCTGCCAAAAATCGGGTTAATAAACCCTATCAAGGTTTATTTTGGGATACGGCGTTGGCGGTATTTGTCAGTAGTTGGGTGGTGGCTATATTTGGTGGTTGGTGGGTGCTGTCAGATAACGCTGCTACGTGGTTTCGACCGCAAGTGATGATACCGTTATTGGGGCTGATTTTAGGTAATTCATTGACCGCTGTCTCACTCTCTATGAATCAACTCGTCAGCAGTTTTCATCGCGAACAAAATATGATTAATACCTATTTGGCATTGTCCGCCACGCCTTGGGAAACTGCAAAACCCTATGTCATTGCTGCCATTCAAAATGGTATCACACCCACGATTAACAGCATGATGGTGGTGGGGTTAGTGAGCTTGCCTGGTATGATGACAGGACAAATTTTGGCAGGCGCAGACCCGCACCAAGCCGTGCTTTATCAAATTATAACCCTGTTTTTAATTGCCACCAGCAGTACTTTAGGGTGTACAATAGCGACTTTGCTGATTTTTCGACGGTTTTTTAACCCGCAATGGCAGTTTGTCATTCCACCGTCTGCCAAGACTTCTCATTAAACGTTGCATCGCTATCTTTCACTTATTTACTATAAATTCTAATGACCTTGCAAAATTTCTTATTTTTTTTAATCAGTACTTGCCTTATCTCAGCAGCGCCTGGCTCTAATATGCTGTTAGCGTTCCAATTTGGTGTCAATTATGGCATCAAAAAAACCCTGTGGACGTTAGCAGGGCTGAGCATGGGTTTATTTATTTTATTGACAACGTCACTGTTAGGGCTAGGGCTTATCAGTACCAATGCGCCTTTTTTGCTGACCATTATCAAAGTCGTTGGTGCGCTGTATTTGGCCTATCTTGGGGTGAAATCTTGGCGCCAAGCTGACAGCGAATTGCACAGTGACCAGTTACAGGTGATACCGACCCCCGCGCAACTGTTTAAAACAGGGGTTTGGGTGTCATTGTCCAACCCCAAGGCGATTTTGTTTTTTGCCGCATTTTTCCCCAAATTTATCAATTTTTCCGCGCCTTTACTGCCGCAATACCTTATGCTCACGGTGGGTTTTTTTATGATTGAGATAACGTGGCAGCTAGTTTATACGATGAGCGGCAAAAAACTGTCGGATTGGCTGCAATTGGGCAATCGCTTAATATGGCTTAATCGCTTATGTGGGTTGATATTTATTATCATCGCCATCGCGCTTATCACTGAGATTTTTTGGCATTAGGGGTTCAAAAAAAATAGCGGCGTACGATATCGACAATCAACTTGAGCGCTATGAGGGTGAGTAGATATGGCAGGATTTTTTCTAGCCAGTCTAAACGGATTTTATAGCGCAGTCGGGTACCAAGCCATGAGCCTACGGTTGCCATGATGACCATCATCACTAGCAACTGCCAATAATCGGCAAACACAAATCCCATCGCCACATAAACTAGCAACTTAGCGGTATGCACCACTGTCATCATCAAGGCGCCCGTGGTAACGACGACATTGTTATCATCATAGTACTTATTGAGCATGGCGATATTGAGCGGACCCGGTGTGCCAACAAACACGCCCAAGCCCGTTTGTGCAAATCCGACCAAAAAGAAACTTTCAAAACGGCGAATCACTCGGTTAAAAGTGCTTGACCAAGTTATTAGTAAGATATAAATGCCGATAAATAACGGAATAAGCTCTAAATGGATAAAGCGCACAAGCACGCCAAATACCAACAGTCCCGTCAATGAGCCCGCCAAAAATTGCCAAAAATAGGTAAAGTCTAAGGCATCGCGCCCAAACCAAGCGCGCGTGGCATTACTGACAAGCTGGGTCACGCCATGCACTGGCACAATCGCTGCAGCAGGCACAAAAAATGGCATCAGTCCAATGAGTATCATGCCGCCGCCCACGCCTGTGATAGCGGTTAAAGCAGAGGTTAATAAATTGGCTAAGGCGAGTAAGCTATCATTCAGCATTTTTTACCCTAAAATAAAAAACCCGATGTGACATCGGGTTTTTTGATGAGTGAGGGTTAGGCATCGTATGGGTCGCGTAGCACGATGGTTTCGGCACGGTCAGGACCTGTTGAGATAATGTCAACGGGACACTCGATAAGCTGCTCAATGCGTTTGATATAAGCTTTGGCATTTTCAGGTAGCTTGTCATACTCTGTCACACCCACAGTGCTAGTTTTCCAACCTGGCAAAGTTTCGTAGATGGGTTTGACATTCTCATAAAACTCCGCATCGCTAGAGCCGCAAACTTCACCACTTGGCAACTCATAACCCGTGCAGATATTGAGCTGTTCAAGGTCATCTAACACATCAAGCTTGGTCAAGCAGATACCAGATAGGGAGTTTAGTACCACAGCACGGCGTAGAATCGCTGCATCAAACCAACCACAACGACGGGCGCGGCCCGTGGTAGCACCAAATTCTTGACCCACAGTACCGATGTGCTCACCGATATCATCAAATAGCTCAGTTGGGAAAGGACCAGCGCCCACGCGTGTGGTGTAAGCTTTGGTGATACCCAATACATAGTCAAAGTACAAGGGTCCAAGACCGGTACCCGTCGCCACGCCGCCAGCGGTGGTGTTTGAGCTGGTAACGAAGGGATAAGTGCCGTGGTCAACGTCAAGCAACGTACCTTGCGCGCCCTCAAACATTAAGTTTTTGCCTTCTTTGCATAGCTTGTCAAGCTCGCCTGTCACATCAGCCACCAAGTCTTTTAGCGCATCACGCCACTGTTCTGCCAACTTTAAGGTCGCATCAAAATCAACTGCGTCCACCCCATAATATTGGGTCAAGGCAAAGTTATGAAACTCAAGGTTAGTTTTTAATTTATCGGCAAAGTCAGCCCGCAACAAGTCAGCAAAACGCAACGCACGGCGCGCTACTTTATCTTCGTAGGCAGGGCCGATACCACGACCGGTCGTGCCAATTTTGTTGTTGCCGCGTTTGATTTCACGGGCTTGGTCAAGCGCTACATGCTGAGGCATGATCAGTGGGCAGTTGGGTGAAATACGAAGTCGCTCACGCACAGGCACGCCTGCTTCAACCAGTGATTGCATTTCTTTTAGTAGCGCATCTGGGGCTAGCACCACGCCATTACCGATGTAGCAAGTGACACCCTCACGTAGAATACCCGATGGAATCAAATGTAATACGGTTTTTTTACCGCCAACGACTAAGGTGTGACCGGCATTATGACCGCCTTGATAGCGCGCCACCGCACTGGCTTTTTCAGTCAATAAGTCAACGATTTTGCCTTTACCTTCATCGCCCCACTGGCTACCAAGGACGACGACGTTTTTTCCCGTATGTTTCATGATAAGTCACCTTTTATCAAAGTAATTGCTAAAAACAAGTTTACAACAGCTTAAAAATTAATTTTCTGCCAAATGCTCTAAGTACCAAACCCCATTCGCTACTTGCAAGCGATGGGTGGTTTGCTCAGGTTCATCGGTTTCATCCAGCGCAATCATCACCCGATGCCCTTCTTGGCGTAGTGAGTCAATCGCTTGTTTGAGCGCCGGCGCATCAGGATGATTGGGTACATGTAAAATAGTTTGTACATGGCTATAAGGCACCACGGTAAAAGGCTGCTCATGTACTTGGATATGATTTTGCCAACGGTTTAGCTCGCAGCTAAAGCCAACGCCCGAACGCACGGCATCGGTATTATCAACGTCATGATGAAAATGGTTGCTAAAACGACCACCACGAATCAGCGGCAATGACTCATCTGCCACGTACACATTAAAGACAACCCCTGTATGATAGTGATATCCCAATCCTGTGACATCGACACTGACGTTGGCATCCCAGTGCTCTTTAAGATAGCTCACCAAATAAGTCAAATCAGACAAGGCTTTGGCAATGATAGCATCGTGTTTGGCTTGAGTTGAGAGTCGTTCGCTCAGTTTTTGCAAGTCATTACCTGCCTCGCCAAGCACATAAAAATCGTTGGCAAGTTCGCCAAACTGGCTCATTTTGCTGGTCAAAAGTTTTAGCTCAGGTAACGCTTTATTAGCATACAGCTCAATGAGTTTTTCTTGCAGATGCGTAGGTACACTGGCAAGCTGGCAAAGCTGCTGAAAAATCGCCACATGACCAATATCAATATGCGAGCGTGCAATCACATCCGTGCTATCTAACAAGGTAAATAGCACATCTAATAGTTCCACTTCACTGGCTAGTGAGTCGGTACCAAAAATCTCAGCCCCCAACTGTAGCGGGGTGCGCGAACCAAACAAGCCCTTTGGCATGGTATAGATTACATGCCCTGCATAACAATAGCGGGAAATTGATTTTGATGGGTTACTAGTGTCTTGATTATTGTGTAGACGCGCATCAATCCGCGCAATTTGTGGGGTGATATCTGCGCGCACCCCCATGAGCCGACCCGTTAGCTGATCAATGATTTTAAAAGTTTGTAATTTAACATCTTCAGACGCATAGCCGAGCAAGCTTTCGGTATATTCAATCATAGGCGGGCTAATAAATTCATAACCATGGCTGATTAAAATACGGGTCAATTGATAACGCAGGGTTTCTTGCTTTACCGCTTCGGTTGATAGTAAATCGACAACCCCATCGGGTAATAGCCAAGTATTTTTTGTATTAAGATAAAAAGCAGACTGATTTGCCACATTTGTGGAATTTGATGCTAAATTTGACACAATAAATCCTAAGGATGATTAAATGATATATCACTAGACATGACAACAAGCGGCCATATGAAAACATAGACCATGAATTACCATGTAAAATCATAGAATAATCGATGAGAAGGGCACTTACAAAAATAAAATGCTAAGAATAAAATAAGGGCACTTTTCCTTTTCATTGTATCATAGCTTCACTGGGCTTAGGCATTTTTTTATTGCCCAATTTTTTATGCTAAACTCCTATAAAATTTTATTGAAACTTATTTATTAAAACTTACACCCATGCAACCAGTATAGGGAAATCCAATTCACCCATGAAACTCTTTGTCTCAACCACCTCCCCTTTTGCCCGTCTCGTGATGGTCGCCTGTTTACGCCAGCAAATTGATGCCGAGCTTATATTTGTCATGCCTTGGCAAAACCCACAAGAATTATTAGCGGTCAACCCTTTTAGCCAAGTACCTGCCCTGCTCACCGATAATCAATTACTCATCACAGAAAGCAGTGTGATTTTGGCGCACCTGATGCCGCAAATTTTTGCTGATGAAAAATCTGCCGCTTTAACGAGCCTGAGCTTAGGCATTATCAACCAAACTGTTCGCGCCTTTGCCACCGAGCGCTTTCAGCCATCAAGTGCTACCCCACATCCATTTATTGAGCGCTCGACCAGTCTATTGTCGAATTTACTGCCTAATGCACCCCAGCTCGATGCACAAAGCGATACGTTAAGCCAAATCTTTTTTGGCATTGCCTTAGGGTATTTAAAATTACGTTTGGCTGCGGTGTTTGACAAGGCAGTCACTGAGGCAAACAAAGCTGCACTTGAGCAATTTTATCAGCGAGATTTTATGCAAAAAACTCAGAGTACTGCTTTAGAAAAACTACCAACATCTATCTTTAAGCTTTAGCCAATCATCGATATAACCCAATCAAAACATTAAAAGAGCCTACTATGTCCTATCATCCAAAAGCTGAATTAAACCAAACCAATGTACTGGGTACCGCACTAGCCAGTTGCTGTTTTGACCCATTAACAGGTTATTATCGAAATGGTTTTTGTCATACCGGCGCTGGTGACGTCGGCTTACACACGGTTTGCGCCAAAATGACCCGAGAATTCTTAGAATTTTCTGTTGCCAAAGGCAATGATTTGGTGACGCCCTTACCCGAATTTGGTTTTCCAGGGCTGCAGCCCAATGATTTTTGGTGCGTGTGTGCCCTGCGCTGGGTGGAAGCATTGGATGCGGGGGTTGCGCCGCCGCTAAAGCTTGCCGCATGTCATGAGAGTCTTTTAGAGTTAGTAGATATAGAAACGCTGCAGCAGTACGCTATTTAAGGCGATAGTGAAAAAATGACCGTTGCTAAGCCTATGGTTAACTAGATTCAACTAGGTTTTAGCGGTCTGTCACGTATAATTATCTTGAGATTGTCATTTTTCACTGTTATCATTATCCATCTAATTTTAGCGGTACGATTGCATTGTCAATGCATGACTTCTTTTTTATTCGTTTAAAAATCACTGAGAATTACAAAATAGCAAGAACAAACAGGCGAAGTGGCTTACTTTGATGTTTACTTGCTGTTTTGTGGTTGCTACCTTTTAGTACTTTGATAACGACTGGACACATTTATTCGATCTGATACAACTCTTTCAAATCGTGATAGCGAGGTTTTTGGTTATGACGCCACCCCACCAAAACAAAAATTTATCTGAACGCAGCGACGATTTATTAGAGCACCCCACTCAGACGACCCAGCGCGTAACGCCGCCGTTAGCCTCAACGCTTAATCCGCCACATGATATGTCTGCAGATGCTTTTACCCTCGCCAATGCGGATGTCATTTATGATGAAATCGCTGATGAAGAACTCGATTTGCACGGTGATGATAGTTATATCTATGGCGAAGATTATGACGATGATGGCATTGTCGAAGTCTACGCACCTACCGATGTACCACCCCCTGAGTACAACCCTGAAGCTGAAATCACCGAAGATCGCTTTAAAGGGAAAAATGAGATTGCCAACTGCTTCGCTTATTCTCGTAAATCTGGGGAAAAAATCGGCGAGATTGAGCTTGATGATGTGCGCCGCGAATTATCCAACAACAATGTATTTGTTTGGGTAGGACTACACGACCCAAGTATTGAAACCATTCGAGAAGTTCAAGAGGCATTTGACTTGCACGAACTTGCCATTGAAGATGCTTTCGCTGAGCATCAACGCGCCAAAGTTGAAAGCTATGGTAATGATAGCGTGTTCGTGGTGGTACGAACCGCCAAATTGACCGAAAACACCATTCGTTATGGCACTACGGCCATCTTTATGGGCAAGCAATATATCATCACTATTCGTCAAGGTGCCTCTCATAGCTACGAAAGTGTGCGAGATTTTTGTCATCGCCGACCAGAAAAATTGCGCCTTGGACCCATCTTTGTACTGCATGCCATCCTAGACTTTATCGTCGATAACTACTTACCTATCACTGAAAAATTAGGACGTTATTTGCGCGAGCAAGAACGGGAAATTTTCTCTGAAAATTTTAACAAGCATACACTGCGCAATTTGTATGAATTAAAATCACAGCTCGTACATATGCGTGCTGTCATCTTACCCGTACAAGATATCTGTAATTTTTTTATCAATCATAAAAAGACTGATTTAATTCCAAGTTTCCCTAGCCAAGCCAAACCGTATTTTCGCGACGTCAATGACCATCTACTGCGGGCGCTCGATGCGGTCAATGGACTGAACGAAATGCTCAGTGTTGCCATGGATACTTACATGGCCGTGGTCAATATGGGTCAGAATGAGGTGGTACGAAAACTTGCCGCTTGGGCAGGTATCCTCGCGGTTCCGACCGCCGTCGCAGGGATTTATGGAATGAACTTTGATAATATGCCTGAGCTAAAAATGCATTATGCCTACTATATTTTGTTGGCATTTATTTTGACCATTTGTTTTACGCTTTACTATCGCTTTAAAAAGGCAGGTTGGTTGTAAATTTTATCTTTAATTATAAAAGCTTAACAGATGATGCTGTTAAGTTTTTTTATTATTGGTTTATAAATTTATCAATTAAACACTATTCTCTAAACAGTAATTAAATTAAACAGCTCATCAATTTCTGCTTTCAAATGGTACATTTCGGTGTCATTCCATTTTTTGGATAAATGGCTGATGGGCAAAATCACACAGTGTAAATCTCGATAAGTAATGGCGTTAAATGTATTTCTTACGAGGGTTTTATTGGCTTCTCGTTCAAAATATTTAATGACATCAATATTTTGGGTAATGACTAAGACAGGTTTTAAAATACCATATAGCCAATCAAATAGTTGGGTGTGTTTATGCTGAGGGCTTAATAAAGTCTTTTTGGGGGTAATAACACTATAAAGGTAAGTTTCAATCACAGGATGATTTGAGATTTCATCAATCAAATTTTGCTGAAATATATGGTTGCGATTCCACTGTAAATCATCATTGTAGCTAGCGATGTCATAATGCTCAGCAAAGGATTCACGGTCAAACCCTATGTCATCATGCCAAATATTTGCATCAAACACGTCTAAATTAACTTCGCAAGCAGGATTGTAGCCAACCATCATGATTTTGCAATTAAGGGGTGACCCTGAACAGATAAAAGGACGTACTTTGACATTGTCTAGTTGCTGCTCGCTAAGCAGCTGCTGCATTTCTGTACGGAATTTTTTTAAATCCATTTTCACAATTTATTTCCAAAAAATTTACTATCAATAAAATCCCATAATTTTTATTATATTACCTAGTCGCTATACAACAATCAATATACTTTTAGCGATAATTAAGTCACTACTTAGCCTGTAAATAGCAAATAAAAAAACCTCAAAAAGCATGAGGTTTTTTTATATTTATCGCCTATATATTTATCGCTTAGTAGCTTATGATAGCTGCAATTACAATTTGCTAGTTAGTTCTGGCAAGACTGTAAAAATATCACCTTCTAGGAAATAATCAGCCACTTGAGAGATAGGCGCTTCTGGGTCATTGTTGATGGCAACGATAACTTTTGAATCTTTCATACCTGCCAAATGCTGAATAGCACCTGAGATACCTGCGGCGATATATAGGTTTGGTGCGACAATTTTACCCGTTTGACCCACTTGTAGGTCGTTTGGCACATAACCTGCGTCAACTGCGGCACGTGATGCACCCATCGCAGCGCCTAGTTTATCAGCCAGTGGCTCAATATACTTGGTGAAGTTTTCACCGCTGGCTAATGCACGACCACCTGATACAACAATTTCTGCAGCAGTTAATTCTGGACGATCAGATTTTGCCAGTTCTTCACCGACAAATTTTGATTTGCCTGCATCTTCGCCTGCGCTTACTTGTTCTATGCTGGCTGCGCCGCCTTCTGCTGCCGCTGCATCAAATGCAGTGGTACGAACCGTGATAACTTTTTTGCTTTCAGTATCTTTAACGGTTGCAATGGCATTGCCTGCGTAGATTGGACGCTCAAATGTCTCTGCATCAATCACAGCGGTCACATCAGTTAGCATATTGACGTCTAACAAAGCGGCAACGCGTGGTAAGAAGTTTTTACCTGTGGTTGTTGCTGGTGCAACAATATGGCTATAATCGCCTGCAAGCGATACCACGAGTTTAGTAACGTTTTCAGCCAGCTGATGTTCAAAAGCAGCGTTACTTGCGCAAAGCACCTTTGATACCCCCGCTACTTTAGCGGCTTGTTCTGCCACGGCTTCACAGCCAAGACCTGCAACTAATACAACGATATCGCCACCGATTTTGCTTGCTGCCGTTACGGTGTTGAGTGTTGCTTTTTTCAGCTCTTTATTATCATGTTCTGCATATACTAAAATTGCCATGAGATTTTCCTTAATATTTGATAATCGCTATCGTTAAATGACGAATTAAATTGAAGGTAGTTAAATGATTAGATAACTAATAATTAGATAACTTTAGCTTCGTTTCTTAATTTATCGACTAACTCGTCAACCGATTTAACTTTAACACCCGCTTTACGCTCTGCAGGTGGCGTCACTTTTACGATTTGAATGTTAGTAGCGGTAGAAACACCATAATCTTCTGGTTTTTTCTCTTCTAATGGTTTTTTCTTCGCTTTCATAATGTTAGGCAGTTTGGCATAACGTGGTTCATTTAAACGTAAATCAGTGGTGATAACCGCAGGCAATGATAACTGAACGGTTTGTAAGCCCCCATCGATTTCACGTGTTACGTTGACACTGCCACCGTCGACTTTTACTTGTGATGCAAAGGTTGCTTGACCCACATCTAATAATGCCGCTAGCATTTGACCTGTTTGGTTGTTGTCATCATCAATTGCTTGTTTGCCTAGTAAAATGATGTCAGCGGCTTCTGCTTGTGCAATCGCTTTTAAAATTTTTGCCACTTGTAGTGGACGCACAGTGTCGGTAGTTTCAACTAAAATGCCACGATCTGCACCCAGTGCCATTGCGCCACGGATTTGTTCTTGTGCTTCTTTTGGTCCGATAGATACAACAACAATTTCAGAGACCACGCCCGCTTCTTGTAGGCGTACAGCTTCTTCCACAGCAATCTCATCAAATGGGTTTACAGACATTTTAACATTGGTTAAGTCAACACCAGTGTTGTCCGCTTTTACACGAACTTTTACGTTATAGTCAACTACACGTTTAACAGCAACTAATGCTTTCATACGTTCCTCGTTTGTTATATGAATTAAAAAAGGAGGATAAATCCAAGTATCCCCAGTCATGACAAAATGAACATCCTATTCTTCTTAACTTAAACTAGCTTGGTGAGCTAACTTAGTGAGCTAAAAAGAATAGTTATACTGTGAATACTCACAATACCCATTATCTTCGTTAATAATATATGTTGCGATAACTTACCCAACAAATCAAGAAAATCCTATGAATTTTAAGTCATAAAAAAATGGTTGGAAAACATCAAAAATTCTTGAATTTTTCGAATATATCATAACTAAAATAATTAGGGAAATTTTTTAACTAAATATTCAATATACAACGTCTTGTGTTTGATATAAACATTGAACACAAAACAAACGCGCAAAAAAAAACAACCTATCGTCTGGTTGTTTTTCTTTATTGCAAGCTAATTAAGATAAGCAGTTAATAAACAAACAATTAAGCTTGTAGTTATTATTATTGTGCTTCAATTTGTTCGGCTTGTGGGCCTTTTTGACCTTGGCTCAATACGAAGCTCACACGTTGACCTTCTTTAAGTGTTTTAAAACCTGAACCTTGGATTGCACTGTAATGAGCAAAAACGTCTTGACCGCCGTTGTCTTGAGCGATGAAGCCGAAACCTTTGCTCTCATTGAACCATTTTACAGTACCAGTAGCTTTATCTGACATAAAAAATCCTACATTAAAAATTAACTATGTTATCTATAACGCTTGCAATTACTTAAGTAAATACAGGGTGTTATAAATTGTCATCGCCAAAAGTTTGTTAAGTGTATTTTAGCGAATAATGACAGTATAGCCTAGTTTTAGCGTTTCACCTACTATTTTTTGAACTTTTTACCACAAAGTTACAATTAAAAAGGGATTTAAATTGACTTTATTAAGCTAGATTAAAGGCGATTACACCGTTCATCAACATATTGATAAATATCGCAATGCTGGTCACGATAATCACCAGTGAAAATGATAGGCTGTAGTCCATATATTTGATGGGCATACTCATGTCATCGACATCTTTAATATCGCCCGCCTGGTCTTTGAGTAGATAAAATCCGTAAATCCAACCAAATATGCTATATAAAATATAGGCAAATGGCACGACTTTGGCGATGCTACTAAATCCGCCATAATATACGGCGACCACAGATACCATAAGCCACACAGTTTCTAATATGGAGCTCACGCTAAATAACGTTGATTGCGGCAATTTTCCTAAATTTTTCTTCAAAACTATGGATTCATAGGCAATCAGTAGGGCGACAATTAAGGTACCGACCAGATAAATTGCTTGCCAATTTAACGTATAGCTATCCCCCATCAGGTGATTCAAAGGATTTGCCAATGCAGGCAAAGAACTCATACCGCTAAAAGTGTGTAAAAAAGTTGCAGTCGACAACTGCCAAACAGACGCTATATTCAAAACAAATCTCATAAACTTTACATGTATACCCATTATTTTATACTAAAAAACCCTGTCCATGTAACTTTACACAGCGCAGGGTTATTGTCATTTTATCGTTTTTACCAATTGGGTATGATGCCATTGGTAAAACTAACTGATGGTAAAACTAGTTTTTCTCTTTGTCGATGATTTTGCTTGAGGTAATCCAAGGCATCATACCGCGAAGTTTGGCACCTGTTTTTTCGATTTCATGCTCAGCGGTTTGACGGCGGCGCGCTGTCATTGATGGATAACCTGACATACCTTCAGCGATAAACATTTTTGCATATTCGCCTGATTGGATGCGTTTTAGGGCATTACGCATCGCTTCACGTGATTGGTCATTAATAACTTCTAGACCTGTTACGTATTCACCGTATTCTGCGTTGTTACTGATTGAGTAGTTCATATCAGCAATACCGCCTTGGTACATCAAGTCTACAATCAATTTTAATTCGTGTAGACATTCAAAGTAAGCCATTTCTGGGGCATAACCTGCTTCAACCAAGGTTTCAAAGCCCATTTTGACCAGCTCAACCGCACCACCACACAGTACCGCTTGCTCACCAAATAGGTCCGTTTCAGTTTCGTCTTTGAACGTTGTCTCAATGATACCTGAACGACCGCCGCCAACGCCCATCGCGTAAGACAACGCCACTTGTTTGGCTTGACCAGACGCATCTTGGTAAACGGCAATTAAATCAGGAATGCCGCCGCCTGTGGCAAATTCGTTACGAACGGTATGACCCGGTGCTTTTGGCGCAATCATGATGACGTCTAGGTCTTTGCGTGGTACCACTTGGTTGTAATGGATTGAGAAACCATGGGCAAATGCAAGCGTGGCACCTTGTTTGATGTTTGGCTCAATCACGTCATTGTATAGTTGTTTTTGGAATTCATCAGGGGTCAAAATCATGACTAAGTCAGCTTGCTTGACTGCTTCTTCTACTTCAGCCACTTTTAGACCGGCATTTTCTGCTTTTTTCCAAGATGATGAATCTTTACGAAGACCTACCGTAACATCAACGCCGCTGTCTTTTAGGTTCAATGCGTGCGCGTGACCTTGTGAGCCATAGCCGATAATCGCAACTTTTTTGCCTTGGATGATTGATAGATCACAATCTTTATCATAAAAAATGTTCATAACTATTTCCTTGTGTAAAAAACAACTACTATTAAAAGGTTGGTAAATTTAGACGCTGAGGATTTTTTCGCCCCGAGCGATACCAATAACACCAGAACGTACTACCTCTAAAATGCGTTCACGTCCCATCAATTCGATAAAGCCGTCCAATTTTGCGGTGTCACCGACAATTTGAATGGTATAGACATTGGGCGTGATATCAACAATACTTGCACGGAAGATATCCGCACAGCGCTTGACTTCTTCGCGGTTGCTACCCGTGGCACGTACTTTGATCAGCATGAGTTCGCGCTCAATATGTACACTATCGGTCAGCGTGGTTACTTTAACGATTTCAATCAGCTTGTGCAACTGTTTGGTCACTTGCTCAATCTTATTTTGATCGGTATCTGTGGTCAAGGTCAAACGCGATAAAGTCGGGTCATCGGTTGGGGCAACGTTCAGTGTCTCGATGTTGTAGCCACGTTGTGAAAATAAGCCAACCACACGAGACAGTGACCCTGATTCATTTTCCATTAAGACAGAAATTAAATGTTTCATTAGGTACGCTCCCCTTTGGCTAACCACATATCACGCATTGACTGACCTGCTAATTGCATTGGATAAACATGCTCATTTTTATCGACAAGCACATCGATAAATACCAATCGATCTTTGAGTGATAAAGCATAAGCAAGTTGTTCATCAAGTTTGGCTGGGTCGGTGATTTGGATACCGACATGACCGTAAGCTTCTGCAAGTTTGACAAAATCTGGCAATGAATCCATATAAGAGTGCGAATGGCGACCTTCATAAATCATGTCTTGCCATTGTTTTACCATACCCAACTGGGCGTTGTTAAGATTTAGAATCTTCACGGGTAAGTTATATTGTAGGCAAGTTGATAGCTCTTGGATATTCATCTGAATTGAGCCTTCACCTGTGATACAGACCACATCACGCTCTGGGTTAGCAAGTTTGGCTGCCATTGCATAAGGCAACCCTACCCCCATGGTGCCTAAACCCCCTGAGTTTAACCATTGACGCGGCTCATCGTATTTATAGTATAGGGCTGCAAACATTTGGTGCTGACCCACATCAGATGTGATGATAGCTTTACCATGCGTTAACTCATATAAGCGCTCAACAACGTGCTGTGGTTTCATGCCATTGCTGTCGTCTTTGTCATAGCGTAGACCATGACGTTTACGCCATTCATTGATTTGCGCCCACCAATCATTTAACGCGGCTTGGTCAAGCTGTGCGTTATTTTCTGTTAATACGGCGAGCATATCGCTTAGCACATTTTTTACATCACCGACGATCGGGATGTGTGCGTTGATGGTTTTTGAGATTGAGGCAGGGTCGATATCAATATGGATAATTTTAGCGTTTGGACAGAATTTTTGCGTATTGTTGGTCACACGGTCATCAAAACGCGCACCCACTGCCAAAATCACATCTGAATTGTGCATGGTCATATTGGCTTCATACGTACCATGCATCCCAAGCATACCTAAAAACTGTTTATCCGACCCTGGATAAGCGCCCAAACCCATCAAAGTATTGGTCACAGGCAAATTAAGTAAACGGGCTAATGCGGTTAATTCTGCGCTTGCGTTTGACGCAATCACGCCACCCCCTGAATATAAAACAGGGCGTTTGGCAGCAATTAAGGTTTCGATGGCTTTACGAATTTGTCCTGAATGACCGCGAACTGATGGTTGGTAAGAACGCATACTGACCGACTCAGGGAAATGATAAGGAAATTTTTCGTTAGGCGCGGTTTTGTCTTTGGGTACATCAATCACCACAGGACCTGGGCGACCAGAGCTTGCGATATAAAACGCTTTACGCACGATTTCTGGGATTTCGCTGGCATGACGTACTTGAAAACTGTGTTTGACGACAGGACGTGACACACCAATCATATCAGTTTCTTGGAACGCATCATCACCAATGAGGCTTGAAGGTACCTGACCTGAGATGATAACCATCGGAATGGAATCCATAAATGCGGTAGCGATGGCGGTAACCGTATTGGTGGCGCCTGGACCTGATGTCGCCAATACCACCCCAGTTTTACCTGTCACACGGGAATAAGCATCTGCCATATGACCTGCTGCTTGTTCGTGACGCACGAGGATGTGCTCGATGCTATCTTGTTTGAACAAAGCATCATAAATATGCAACACGGCGCCACCTGGATAGCCAAAAATGTATTCAACACCTTCGTCAATTAGCGCTTGCACCAGCATTTCTGCACCAGACATCATCACAGGTTCACCTGCTGAGGCTTTGGCGGTTTTTTTGTCAAAATTGGGTGCAGCGTGAGCCGTTTGGTTTTCTCCCGTCATATTGGGAGCTTGGGTAGTTTGAGTCACTGTCATCACCTTTTATGGTCGTCTTCAAAAATGATACTGGGAAGTTGTTTTAGATAAAAATTGCTAAATGATTAGCAAGAATCTTCAACACTGCCATAAGGTAACAGTGAACAAATCAGACGAGGGCAAAAAGCATGATAACCAAAAAAGAAAGCATCACGAAAATTACGTAATGTATAAATTGATGGCTACTTTTTGTCTTTGTTGACCGATAAGTCAGGGTTGTTAGATTCTTTTGTTTAGATTCATAAACAACAACAACGGTAAAAAATGCTCTCATCCAATTGTAGAGCCTAATCAGCGGATAGCGCCAATCAGCTTAGATTTTACCAATTAGTAACCAACGATAATTGTTACTAACGACCAGTAGAGGACTTATGATGTGAGTTTTTTTAACACTTGTCAATAAAAAAAAGCTACTAGAATTAATAACTTTTAGTTATAGGTAAATGAATTCGTTTGAGGCTTGGTTTTAAGGATTGGTTTTAAGGCTTGATAAACTTTAAAATCTCGGACTGATTGAGCCAGTCGTTTTTAGAAAACTACCTTTAGCAAATTAAACGATTATCTTGTCAAAATTTACTGCTAAAAGCTATCAAGCTGTGATAGGCTATCGCATAATTTTCTCGTTTCTTGCATAGGAAAAACAATGTTAAAGCCACTGTTTTTGTTATCACTCATGTTATCACCATTCATTATGGCGAATTCAAATGCAGCCACTTACTACAAGTGGACTGACAAAAATGGTGTACCGCATTATAGCCAATATGCCCCGACCAATGGTGTTAATTTGCGACAAGTGCAAGTGATTAATACCCGTGAACTTGGACCTAGTAGTCGTGCACCTGCAAGCGCTGGCAATAGCACAGGTGCTGCATCAGGTGTATCACCAACGCTGACAGCCGATCAAAAACGTGCTGCTGAGCTTGAAGCACAAAATCAGCAACTCAAAAAACAGCAAGATGCTGAGCGCTGTAAATCCTTACAAAGTACCCTTGCCAACTTAAACCAAGGCGGGCGCGTCTATGAGATGGACAATAAAGGTGAACGTAAATACTTAGATGGTCGTGAAATTGAGCTGCGCCGTCAGCAAGTGGCGCAAACAGTGAGCCAATACTGTAAATAACTTGGCATGCTATATAAATTTAGCATTCAATCAAAGGCTAAAGGTGTGTAAAGATTAAAGATATGTAAAGGTTAAAGGTGAGTGAATTCTCACCTTTTTTCTATTGAACCTTCTTAACCTACCGTGATTTTAATCTTGCGTGATTTGATGGATGATGTCACCGATTGCCGATGCCATGTGATTGGCTTGCAAAGCATATTCACCCATTTTTTCTGCTAACGTATCACCCGCTTTGGCATGTATGAGCACGGCGGTTAGCATGGGTGCGGCAATTGCTTGCCCCAATAAGCCCGCCATCAGACCTGCCAAGCAGTCGCCCATGCCAGCCGTTGCCATACCGGCATTACCCAAGCCGCAAATATCAATGCTGTCTCGTTCAAGACAGTCTCGTTCAAGCACAATTGTTTGTGCCCCTTTGATAAGCCAATTGCCCCCATATTGGTGAGCTAATGCCCGAATCGCGCTGATTTTGTCTCGATCGATGTCGGCATAGTGTTGATTGAGCAAACGTCCTGCTTCCGCTGAATGCGGGGTTAGATAAAACCGTTGGTTTGACTGTCCCAATCGTGATTGAATTGGCGCAGTTAAACCGTCACCCGTGCCTGCCCAATCTGCTAAATGGTATAAACCATCAGCGTCAATGATACATAGCTTCTCTGATTGTTTGATGGCCGTAAGATAGTGGTTAAATAACTCTAACGTTACTTTATCCCTACCCAAACCCATGCCGATGGCAACCACATCCACCGCGTTAATTAGCTCGATGATGCTAGCGATATTGTGTAAATCCGCGGTCATGGCATTGGGCAAAGCGGTGACAATGGCTGAATGAAAATCACGATGACAAGCAACGGTGACTTTGCCTGCACCACTGCTCAATGCTGCACTGGCGGCTAATATCGCTGCCCCTGCCATGCCATGCCCATCCTGTAACCGATTGCCACCGATGATAAGTACATGACCATACGTACCTTTATGGCTCACCTGCTGACGTTGTGGCAAGTTAGGTAGCGTGCAATGCAACAAGATGCCTGATTGCTCAATAGGGAGCAAAGGCACATCGATAACGCTGCCAATATAATCTTTACTATCCCCCATATGCAGTCCGACTTTTCGCCCAATTAAACAAAGTGTCTTGTCTGCTTTAATCGCAGTGTTATCACACACTTCGCCCGTAGCGGCATTAAGTCCACTGGGTACATCGATGCTGATGACTTGACAAGCGTGAACTTGCTTACGGTAATGATTAATCCAATTGATGATTGCCTGATAATCACCGCTAGGCTTGCCATCAATTCCAATACCCAATAACCCATCAATCACCACGTCATAATGATAGCTTAAACCAAGCTCATAGAGTGGTTGTAAAAATGCCGTCAACGTCAGATATTTTGCCGCATTTGCACAGTTTGACTGGTACAGGTGCTTTGCTGTTTGGCTGTCGAGGGTGCTAGGTGCTGCGACTTGTACTACAGTAACTGACCAATGTGGGCAAAGCTGGTTCACATAATGCGCCGCTAACCAAGCATTGCCGCCATTATTACCCGCGCCTGCTACTACCAATACCGATTTTTGAGGATGACTGCCTTTTTTGGTATTTTCCTGCTTGATGATGTGTGCAAGTTGCCATGCCGCTTGTTGCATCAAGGCCAAACTGTCATTTTTGCTAAACCAGTTTTTTTCAATCTCATAAATTTGTTTGGGGCTATATAAGGCAATGGCGTTTTGCATCACAGTATTTTTATCCGTCTGTGCATTACTTTGCATAAGATGATCCAATGATGTGGTAGGTTTTTATTTTGCTATAATAGCATTTTAATTTTATCTGGTTGTCGGCATGTTGGACACTACAAACGAACTCAATGCACTCAAGGGCTGGATAAAGGCGCAAGCCAAGGCGTTGGGGTTTGCTGATTGTGGCTTTGTGCATCCCGCCAATCCCATATTTAGCAAACAGCTTGGCGCGTTGCAAACCTGGCTAGCACAAGGTAAACATGGCGATATGCTGTTTTTTGAAGACAATCATGATAAACGTGCTAACCCTGCCCTGTTAGTTGACAGGACGCAAAGTATCATTAGCGTGCGTTTAGATTATTTGGTCACGCCGCCGCCCAAACGCAATGTGCCAGACAACGAGCGCCCCAACTCAGCGATTATTGCCCGCTATGCTCGAGGACGTGATTATCATAAAACCATGCGAGGGTTACTAAAAACCCTAGCCAGACTGATTCAAGACAAACTGACCACCGATTATCCGCAATATGCCAACGACTTTGTATTTCGCCCCTTTAGCGACTCCGCGCCTATATTTGAGCGCGCGTTGGCTGAGCAAGCAGGTTTGGGCTGGACAGGCAAACACACCTTGCTGATTCACCCACAAGCGGGGTCATTTTTTGTGTTGGGGGAATTATTCACCAGCTTGCCTTTGGCAGAGGATAAAAAGCAAATCAAAACTGTGTCATCGCATTGTGGCAGTTGCCGTGCTTGTATTCATGTATGCCCGACCCACGCCATCCGCAAAACACCCACCGGGCATTATGATGTCGATGCACGGCTGTGTATTTCGTATTTAACCATTGAATTAGATGGCAAAATCCCTGTAGAACTTCGCCCCAAAATTGGCAATCGCATTTTTGGCTGTGATGATTGTCAATTGATTTGTCCTTGGAATAAATTTGCCAGATTAGCGACGATTGAGGATTTTAATCCGCGTCACCGTTTAGATGAGGTGTCACTACTTGAGTTATGGGCGTGGGATGCACAGGATTTTTTGACAAAAACTGAAGGCTCGCCAATTCGCCGCACGGGCTACGACAATTTTATGCGCAATGTGGCGGTAGCCTTGGGCAATGCACCATTTAGCCAAGCAATTATTGACAAATTGCAAGAAAAACGCCCAATGTTAGGCGAAAACACACAAGAACATATTGATTGGGCGATCCAGCAACAACTTAGTAAAAGTTAAAATGACGAGTTGGGTTGTTGTAAAAAGGCAATTTCCTCATCACTCGATTGTCTACCCAAAATCGCATTGCGGTGCGGATAGCGCCCAAATCTTTCAATAATGGCTTGATGCTTATATTCAAACGCTAATGTATCGTCACTGGCGTATTTTTTAAAAAGTGGCAACGCCTGCTGATGAATGTTTACCGATTCCGCATGCATAAACGGCATTAAAGCAAAATTGCGTTCGTCTTGATTTAACTTGTCAAAATCTGGCTGTTTGACGATTTCTTGCGCCAATACTAACGCCATGCCATCTTGGGCAAAAGCCTGTGAAGAATCTCGAAAAATATTGCGCGAGAACTGGTCCAATACAATGATTTCTGCCAGTCGCCCTTTTGTACTGGCTCGCCAATCCCCTAACTCGCCTCGTTTGGCTTGCTCAAGTGTGGCTAAAAATTTAGCCGTTACAGTTTTATCAAAATCCTCATCTTTGGCGAACCAAAATGGCTTAGTATTTTCCTGCAACCAAAAATCTAATACTTTTTTAGCGTCCGCTGATAAGGGTGGCGCTGCTACTTGTGATTGAATGGTCATTTGCTTTCCTTTTGTAGGTTAATTATAGTGACTTGTTGGGTAATGATAGTGACAAATTTTGCTAAACAAGCGCGATTTACCTATAATGTGGCACAAATTTAGCTTGAGAACAACCATGTATCCTTTTTTACGACTGGGCACCCATGCCATCAAAAGCGCGATTAAACAAAAACAAGGTCATTCGCTTCAATTAACCGATACCAGTGAAATCACCTTGACCGCTAATATCAACGACATTGACAATTTTTTTGAAATGAACAACGGGCGTATCTTTACGCTGTTTGATTTGGGGCGAAATGATCTTGCCATTCGCTCAGGGCTTGCCAAAAAATTATTCAAGCATCGCTGGGGGCTGGTGGTCGCTGGTAGTACCATCCAATATCGTAAGCGTGTTCGTTTATTTGATAAGGTCACCATCAAAACCCGACTGATAGCCGTTGATGAGCGCTGGTTTTATATTGAACAAAGTATGTGGGTCAAAGGTCAGCCGACTTGCTCTGCGCTGCTGCGCACTGGTATCACCAACATCGTGACAGGCAAGGTTTTGCCGACTGAGCAAGTGCTCAGCGCATTGGATTATAAAGATATTAATATGCCACCTAACGACTGGGTCAAAGCTTGGTCGGACGCCGATAAAATCCGCCCATTTCCTAAAGCCAATGTCCACCTTGCCAAAGATTCTGCTATCACCGAGTAACCCATAAATGCCTTTAACTTTAGATGATTTTGATTATCAACTGCCCGATGAACTCATTGCCCGCTATCCGTTAGCGGTGCGCTCCGCCTCTCGATTGCTGTATTTGCCTGCTCATGGTCAACCCAAAGACCAACAATTTGTGGATTTGCCAGAGTTGTTAAATCGTGGTGACTTGGTGGTGTTTAATGACACCAAGGTCATGAAAGCAAGGCTGTTTGGGCAAAAAGCCAGTGGCGGCGCGGTCGAAGTATTGGTCGAGCGTATTTTGCCCGATGATGATACTGGCAACCAAAAGCACACCGCTTTGTGTCATGTACGCGCCAGCCGCAGCCCAAAAGAGGGGCAAACGTTGAGCCTTGCTGATGGTAACATTCATGCCACGGTAATGGGGCGTGAGGACAATTTATTTTTGCTAGCGTTTGACCAGCCGATATTGCCTGTGCTTGAGCACTATGGCGAACTACCGATTCCGCCCTATTTTGAGCGCCATGCCGATGACAATGACGAAACCCGTTATCAAACGGTATTTCATGACCCAACCAAACTTGCCAGCGTAGCCGCACCGACGGCAAGCTTGCATTTTGATGATAACGTATTGGCTGCATTCAAGTCCAAGGGCATCAATACCGCCTTTGTCACGTTGCATGTCGGTGCAGGCACATTTGCCCCTGTCAAGACAGAGGATATTTTGCGCCATAAAATGCACTCAGAATATGCCGAGTTGCCCCAAGCGACTGCTGATTTGATTAACCAAACCAAAGCCCGGGGCGGGCAAGTGATTGCGGTCGGTACCACTGTGACACGGGTATTAGAAACGGCGTTTCAAAAAACCGCCAATTTTGAAAATCCCATGCTATCGGCTTGGTCAGGTGACACCGATATTTTTATTTATCCGTCATTTAGATTTGGGGTGATTGATAAACTCATCACCAATTTTCATTTGCCAAAATCCACGCTATTGATGCTGGTGTCAGCGTTTGCAGGCAGTGAGCCTATCAAACAGGCTTATCAGCACGCCATCGAGCAACAATATCGTTTCTTTAGTTACGGTGATGCGATGTTGTTGGAAAAAATGGTATAATTTCAACCTTTTATGATTTTAACCTTTTAAAAAACCTGTTACAGAAACTTTAGATTATGCAATTTACCTTACACAAAACCGCTGTAGGCGAGAGCCGTGCTCGCCGTGGTACGGTTCATCTCGCTCATGGCGATGTGCAAACCCCTGCCTTTATGCCTGTCGGCACTTACGGCACCGTCAAAGGCATGCTGCCGCGGGATATCCACGAAATCGGTGCCGAAATCATCTTGGGCAATACCTTTCATTTGTGGCTGCGCCCCACCACCGATGTCATTGACAAATTTGGCGGGTTACATGACTTCATCGGTTGGAACAAGCCGATTTTAACCGATTCGGGTGGTTTTCAAGTCTTTAGTCTGGGCGCAATGCGTAAGATCAAAGAGGAAGGTGTGCATTTTCGCTCGCCGATTGATGGCGCAAAAGTATTTTTATCCCCTGAAATATCGATGCAAATTCAATACTCACTGAACTCAGACATCGTCATGCAGTTTGATGAATGCACGCCCTATCCTGCAACGCCTAGCGAAGCGGATACATCGCTTGAACTATCGCTGCGTTGGGGCGAGCGCTGTAAAAATGAGCATGAAAAACTGGGTAACAAGAATGCTTTGTTTGGTATTATCCAAGGTAGTATGTATCGCAACCTTCGCGAAAAATCCCTAGAAGGGTTGCTCGCTATTGGGTTTGATGGCTATGCCATTGGCGGGCTGTCAGTCGGTGAGCCAAAAGAAGAAATGATGGCGGTGCTTGATTACTTACCCGATGATATGCCCGCCGATAAGCCTAGATACTTGATGGGCGTGGGTAAGCCTGAAGATATCGTGGAAGCGGTACGCCGCGGCGTTGATATGTTTGATTGCGTGATGCCAACACGTAATGCGCGAAATGGTCATTATTTCACCACTTTTGGCGCCGTTAAAATTAAAAATGCGGTGCACCGTTTTGACCAAAGTCCGCTTGATAGCGAATGTGATTGTTATACTTGTCAGAATTTCAGCCGCGCCTATTTGCATCATTTGTTCAAGTGCAATGAAATGCTATCGGCACAGTTGGGTACTATACACAATTTGCGCTACTATCAGCGCTTGATGGCAGATATCCGTCAGTCCATTCAAGATGATAAGTTTGATGCGTTTGTCGATACTTTTTATCAGCAGCAAAACTTACCAAAACCTGATTTGCATTTGACATAAAAACCACCTAAAAACTCATAAAAAAAGAGCCGATTTGGCTCTTTTTTACTTTTTATAAGCTGCTGTTGATACGCTAAATAGCAACGCTATCCTTTCTTAGTACATTATCTGACTAAGCCACGTTCACTATGAATCAGGGAATCCAATAGCAATTGTACCAAAGGTTCTTGGGGTAATAGCTGCTCGGTCACTGCTACAATGGCTTCTTCCTTGGTCAGTCCTGAACGGAAAATCACCCGATAAGCCTGGCGTAGATAATCAATAGTCTGCTTTGACCAACCTTTGCGGCGCATGCCTTCGATATTAAGACCATGGCTTTTGGCAGGGTTGCCCGATACCATATTAAAAGCCGCAACATCTTTTAAAATCAAGCTTGCACCACCAATCAAACTATAATCATCAATGCTACAAAATTGGTGAATACCTGAATTACCGCCGACAATCACATGGTTACCGATGCGGACATGCCCTGCAATCCCCACGTTATTAGCTACAATGTTGTCGTTACCAATTACGCAATCATGCGCAATATGGGTATTGACCATAAACAGATTACGGCTACCAACGCGTGTGATGCCTTTATCTTGTACCGTGCCGCGATGAATACTACAGGCTTCGCGAATGCGATTGTCATCGCCAATTTCTAGCCACGTCTCCTCGCCTTGGTATTTGAGATCTTGGCAGTCTTCGCCAATGCTAGCGAATTGAAAAATCTGGTTACGCTCACCGATACGGGTAAACTTGCTAATGACGACATGGGGGTGAAGCACGGTCTGTGCCCCAATTGTGACATGTTCACCAATAATACAATACGGCCCTATCTTGACCGACGGATGTATCGTTGCAGTGGCATCAATAATCGCCGTTGGGTGAATCGCCATGAAAAATCCTTATACCAGCCCACTATTCAAGAAGAATTAAAAATACAGGTTTAGCTGAACCCATAGGCAAAGCTAACTATAAACAGCAGGTTAAAATAAAAACGACATTATAGCATTTTTACTAAAGTATGCCATTTTTATCAAGGATTTTGCTTAACTTAAACAGATTTTATCGGTACAGCTTACTCAAACGCGCCTTAGTCAAGTCATGTAAAAATGATGTTAAAGTTATGACTGGTGATATTTGGTACGCTGCTCTGCAATGGTGATTTCTGCACTGGCTGCCAACTCATCGCCCACGCACGCTGTGCAACTAAATTTATAGATACTGTGACGCTCCATGGTCTTTTTGGCGCGTAAAATAAGCTGATCACCGGGGATGACTTGACGTTTAAAACGCACTTTATCGACCCCAGCGAACAGATAAATATAGCCATCTCTTGGTTTGACATTTTTGCTAATAAAACCCAGCACACCAGCTACCTGCGCCATGGCTTCAATCATTAAGACGCCTGGCATGATAGGCTCTTCAGGAAAATGACCATTAAAGAAAGGCTCGTTAATGGTGATGTTTTTAAGACCGGTAATCCACTCATTGGGTTTTACCGCAGTGACTCTGTCTAATAGCATAAAAGGATAACGGTGAGGGAGATAATCACGTAACACAACGGCATTGAGAGGTAATGTCACCCCAATCTGTGCAAGGCCAGCGATGTCTTCATCAAGCAACTTATCAAAATCCATGGATATATCCTTTATACTTTTGAATCATCTTTATCAAAAAAATAGATTTGTGAAAAACAACCATTGTAACGGTTTTAAGATTGAGTTTACAGTTGTTTTCTCAAATTATTTGATGGATAAACGTAACGATTAACTTTTTGGTTTGCCAAGTTGCTTAAAATTAATATAGGCTCTTTTCCATAAGCTATTGGGCATCACTGGCATGCCTGAAGAATATACACCCGGTTGGTGAATCGATTTGGTCACCATCGTCATGCCGGTAATCGTGACATCGTCACAAATTTTGATATGACCTGCAAAACCTGATGCCCCACCAATCATACAGCGTTTACCAATTTCTGTGCTGCCAGCAATCCCAACACACGCTGCAATCGCCGTGCCAGCACCAATTTTTACATTGTGGGCAATTTGCACCAAATTATCGATAATGACATGATTACCGATAACCGTATCATTCAGCGCGCCGCGATCGATACAGGTATGGCTACCTACGCTGACATGATCGCCCAATACCACTCGCCCTAATTGGTGAATTTTTTGCCAACCTGCTTCATCTGTACTGCCTTTAGGCGCAAAGCCAAAGCCGTCATTGCCAATGCTGGCATGACTGTGCAAGCTGACATGTTTACCCAATACACAATCATGCCCGATATAGACATGCGGCGCAATTAAGCTACCTTCGCCAATCACGACATTGGGCTGAATATTGACTTGGGCATCAATCTTGACACCATCACCAATGACGCAGTTATCACCAATTTGGCTATACGCCCCAATACGCACATTGTCGCCCAATTGCAGATTGTTACCCAAAATAGCCGTCGGGTGAATCAAACCATCTGATAAACTAGGGTTGACTGTCTGATGATACGCTTGTGTCGGTTCAAACAATGCCGTCAGTTTGGCATACGCGGCATAAGGTGAGTTGACCACGATGGCAACGCTATGGCTTGGGCATTTTTCCTGCAAGGATGCGGGGACTAGCACAGCGCCAGCGCCCGTGGTTTGCAATTTTGATTCAAATAGAGGATTGGCGATAAACGTGATATCGGTGTCGGTGGCATCGTCAAGGGCGGCGATTTTGGAAATTTGTTTCTGCAAATTTTGGCGGGTTGGCGCATCCCCTTGGTCAATGACGTCACTAGCTAAAAAATCCAAAATTTGTGCGATGGTGAACGCCATTTGATTACTCCAATCGTTTGCTTAACATTTGCCTTAATTTTACACACAAAATAAAAAACGCAATAGTCGAATATTGCGTTTTTGCTAAAACCTCTAAGCTTAAAAAATATTATTTTACTTGATCGTTAATCGCTTTGGTAAAATCTGCCGTTACATCCCATTCAGGTTTGACATAACTAACCGTTCTATCACGATTATCAATGAGCACATCAATATTTTTTTGACGCACAATATTTTCTTTAATGGCTTGGATTTTGGGGACAATTCGCTGCATCACTTCTGCCTCATTGGCATCAATGATGGACTGGATTTGACTGGCAACCTGTTCATAGTTTTGTAGGTTGGTTTGAATTTGCTTACGCAAATCATCCTTTTGTGCTTGGGTCATCTGAGCGTTTTGCGTGGCATATTGTTTTTGCAAACGCTCAATGGTCGCTTTATAGCTGTTAAGCTGCTGCTGCTTTGGTTTGACCGCCGCTTGCACCACGCCAATTTTGGTTTTGGCGATGTTAGTATTGTTAATGGCAACTTGGGAATTCCAAACCGCAACGGTATTGGCAAACACTGGCATTGCCAATACACTTAAAATACTTGCTGTGGCTAACTGAGTGATTATTTTCATATACATAGACCTTTTAGAATGTACGTCCAATTTCGAACTGTACATTGTCGACTTTATCTTTATCTTTATCATTAAGCGGAACAGCATAGCTTAATGAGATTGGACCAATTGGGGTAATCCAAGTGAAGCCTGCACCCGCGCTAAAACGCATGTTATTGTCTTTTTCATTTAATAGCGATACGGGATTGCCATTCACTGTGACTTTTTGGTCATATTTATTGGTGGTGTCAAACACTTGTGCCCCTTCAACAAATAACACCGGACGGATTTGGTCTGCCCAATCGCCTTTAAACAGCATCGGCAAGATTAATTCAGTACCCACTTGCGCGAGTGCATTACCGCCAATCTCTTCTGGGTAATTATCGACCCCACTATTATTTTTCACTGGGTAATAACGATTACTGGTAGGGCCTAACGTGGCATTCTGATAACCACGCACTGAGCCATAACCCCCTGCGAAGAAATTTTTCCAGAAAGGTAAATCGTTACCATATCCTAACTTGGTATAACCGCGTAGTACGGTATTTTTTAGGAATGGGCGATAGTAGTTTCCTTGGTAGACCAGTTTTTGGTAAGTGGCATCACCGAAGGCCAGTTCCAAATTGACGTTATGTGACATACCGTTGGTTGGAAAACGCCCACGGTCAAGCGTGTTCATATTCCAGCCTAAATTTAGGCTCGCGGTATTAAATGGGTCTGATTCGAATGATTCATTGCCATTGGAATCTGAACCTACTTGCAGATTGCCTTCGTCTTTTAAGTACTGATAGTTTGATACCGCTAACAAAGCACCTGCTTTGATTTTGGTACTATCAAGTGTGAGACCGGCACTTAAACTCTTATTTTCATCAATCGGATAGCTAAAACCTAACGTGCCGCCATACGAATCGGTGACATAGTTTGAAATGTTTTTGCTGTCATATTTGGTTTTGCGTGCATAAATACTGGCACTTTGCGATATCCCATCTGGGGTAAAGTACGGGTTGGTATAGCCCAAATTATAACTATCTAATGTCTGAGAACGCGATAACGAAATATTGACCTGATTACCTGTACCCAAAAAGTTGGATTGACTTAAACCTGCTTGGAAAGTGATACCACCACTTTGTGAATAACCAGCCGCAATGGTACTAGTCCCTGATGGTTGCTCCTCTACTGCGACATTGATATCCACCTGATCGGGTGTGTTAGGGACAGGTTTGACATCCATGTTGACAGTTTTGAAGAAGCCTGTACGCATCAAACGCGTGCGCGACAAATCGATTTTTTCATTGGCGGCCAATGCGCCTTCCATTTGGCGCATTTCTCGGCGCAATACTTCATCTGCGGTTTTATTGTTACCGGTAAAATTGATACGGCGCACATACACAGGACGCACAGGATCAATAAAGAAATCGACATCTACGGTGCGAGTATCTTCATTGATACGCGGCACTGGGCGGATTTGGGCAAAATAGTAGCCATCGTTACCATATAGTGTGCCAAGATTTTGTAAGGTTGTTGTCATTTGACGTTGTGAATAACGCTCACCTGGCTTAAATGCCACTTGCTTACGAAGTTTGTCGGTGTCATAGTTGGGCGTACCCATAAAATTGACATTGCCAAATTTATATTGATCACCTTCAGTAAGATTGAGCTCAATAAACACTTTGTCTTTTTCTGGACTTAAATTAATGGTGGCATCATTGATGGTGAATTTGACGAAGCCCGCATTTTGGTACATGGCGGTGACATTTTCTAAACTTGCCGCAAGCTTTTCTTTGGCATAGCGGTCAGATTTGCTAATCACATTGATCCATGAGCTTTCTTTGATGCTCATCGCTTGTTTGATTTCTTTGTCGCTAAAATGTTTGTTACCAATCACCTTGATATCGACAACACGCGCAGGTTTACCTTCAACAAAATTAAATTTAAGCGCAACGCGGTTATTGTCTAAGGGCGTTTGGGTCACCTTAACTTCGCTATTATAATAACCTTGCTGATTATATTGCTGTTTTAGCTCATTTTGCACTTGCTCAACCGTCGCCTGTTTTAATACATTGCCTTCTACAATGCCAATACGTTTTAGGCCTTCGGTCAATGCTTCTTTTGGAATCAGTTTATTACCGTCATAAGTGACATTTGCGATAATTGGGCGCTCTACCACGTCAAATACCAACTTATTGCCTGATTGGGATGCTTTAACGTCTGAAAAATTGCCAGTTTCATAGAGGGCTTTGATACTAGCTGCGATATTGGCATCGTTTGCGACTTCACCGGTATTGACAGCAAGCACGGGATAGAGGTTATCAGCGGATACCCGTGTCAATCCATTAAATTGAATATCACTCACGGTAAAATTTGCCGCTTGTGCATACGAGGTAACGAGTGCTAACGGTGCAACCAAAAATAACGCTGAATTTCGCATATAACTTGTTTCCGAATTGACGACTGCCCAAAGATAATGCATTGAAACCTGTCACTTTTAGGTATCCAAAATTAGTTAGCCAAAGGTATTTATCTAGGTTTGTATCTAGGTTTGGTAATCTAAGTTTGGTTTGCTAAGAATGACAAATGCTATCAAAAAGGGTGACTTGATTAAACTTCTAGTAATAGTTTGTCTTTGATGTGTAGCTTGTATTATCAAAGTACAAGAGATCCGTAAATAAATTTTACTGGCATAAGGTAAGCTAAATTTTGCGTAAAGTCTAGCGAAAAAACAAAACTACAAATCAATATTTTAGCCAAATTTGGGTCGGTTAAAACAAGCGTGAGATATCGTTACCAATCGCCAACAGCATGAAACCTGCAAGCAAAACTAAACCAATATTCATTCCCATCATTTGTATTTTTTCGGGCATAGGTTTACCAAAAATAGCCTCATAGGCATACATGACAATATGACCGCCATCAAGCACAGGTACTGGTAATAAATTGAGCACAGCAAGGCTTAAACTGATAATCGCCATAAACGACAATACCGCTTCCCAACCGATGCTAAAGCTTTGATTGGCGACTTTGGCAATGGTAATGGGACCTGATAGGTTCTCTACCCCAATGGTACCCGTCAACATTTTACCCATTGATTTGAGGGTCATGGCACTTAAATCGACAGTTTGATGCACGGATTTTTCGACCGCTTGGATGGGCGTATATTGAATGGTTTTTATATACTCAGGTGGCGGCGTAATCTTAGATGCGGCTGCAGCTGCGCCAATTTGTCCAAATCGATTGCCCATGGTATCTTTTTTTGCTTGTGGCATGACTTTTAAGGCGATGATTTTGCCTTGGCGCTGTACTTCGAGGGTTAATAACTGCTCGGGGCTTGATTTGACAACTTGTGAAAACGCCAGCCAATCGCTCACCGGTTGACCGTTGACACGGCTGATAGTATCACCGACTTGCAGACCTTGACGGGCGGCAGCGCTATTTGAGACAATTTCACCGACCACCGCCGGAATTTTTGGTTGCCATGGAATCGCGCCTAGACTATCAATGGGGTTGGTTGCTTTACCCGGTTCTGCTTTCATAAAGCGCTGTATCGGCACGGCAACATTGGTTTGACCTTGCGCGCCATTCACCGTTAAATTAACTTGCCCCGACTCGCCCATGCGATCGGCTAACGCATAGTTAATATCTTGCCAACTTTGGATGGGTTTATTATCAACCGCAACAATTTCGTCACCGACTGTCAGACTGGTTTGACTGACGGGTGAATGGGGTAAAATACTGCCGACTTTGGTCGCCAATACTTGGGTTGGGGTGATAAATAGCAGCCAATACAAAAAAATCGCAATCAGTAAGTTCATCACCGGACCTGCTGCGACGATGGCAATTTTTTTCCAAGGTTGCTGGGTATTAAAGGCTAAATGACGTTCGGCTGGATTAACTTTGCCTTCTCGCTCATCGAGCATTTTGACATAACCGCCAAGCGGAATCGCAGAGACCGCATAATTAATCCCAGTTTTTTTACTGGTACAGCTTATCAGCTTTGGACCAAAGCCAATTGAATAGGTCAATACCTTGACACCGCATAGCCGAGCAACAATGTAATGCCCCCACTCATGTAGCGCAACCAAAGGTCCTAGTACCACAATCGCAGCTAAAACGGTCAAGATGAAATTCATGGCTATCCTTTTGAAAAAATCACAGGCTAAAAATAATTTAACTATCGGTATCTTAATAAGTTATGTCGTCATTCTTAACGATTATCAACCAGTGTTGCCAACTATTTTTAAGCTTTTTTTAAGCGTTTAAATCGGCAATACATTGGTGTGCTTGTTCACGGCTTAATTTATCGACCGCCAAAATCGCTTGCAATGACCCAATCGGCTGTTTTTCAGCTTGCAATAGCACTTTTTCATTGATATCAGCGATATCGGTTAAACGGATGTCACCATCCAAAAACGCTTGAACGGCTATCTCATTACTGGCATTTAAGGCGATACACGCATAGCTGCCTTGTTGCATGGCTTGATAAGCCAACCCTAGGCATTTAAACTTTTCTAAATCAGGTCGGACAAAATTTAAATTACTTAACTGAAAAATGTCTAATCGTTCCACCCCACTGCTGATACGATTGGGGTATGCCATAGCATGGGCAATGGGGGTACGCATATCAGGACTGCCAAGCTGCGCTAAAAAACTACCATCGTTGTATTCAACCATAGAATGCAAGATGCTTTGCGGATGAATGACCACTTCAATCTCAGAGACCGGCATATCAAATAAAAAACTCGCTTCAATCAGCTCCAAACCTTTATTCATCATGGTGGCACTATCTACCGATATTTTTTGCCCCATGGACCAGTTCGGGTGTTTGACAGCTTCCGCAATGCTGGCGCGTTTCATATCGTCAAGTGTTTTGTGTAAAAATGGCCCACCTGAGGCGGTTAACCAAAGCTTTTTAATACCATGGTTATCATCATGAATGGCATTGCGCTGTTGTTGCACCGCGGTAGGCAAACATTGAAAAATGGCATTGTGCTCACTATCAATTGGGAGTAATTTGGCATTTGACTGCTTGACGGCTTTAATCATCAGCTCACCTGCCATCACTAACGCTTCTTTATTGGCGAGCAAAATAGTTTTGCCCGCGTTAGCCGCTGCCAGCGTTGATGGCAACCCTGCAGCACCTACGATAGCCGCAACCACCATGTCCACTTCTGCTAACGTGGCAAGCTCAACCAGACCTTGTTCACCAATCAAAATCTTGCAGCTTAGATGAGCCTCGCTGAGCATCTGCGCAAATGTTGTTTCCTTTTCTTTGGCAACACAAACATAAGTTGGCTTAAATTGCAGGCAAATGCTCAATAGTTTATCGAGCCGCGAAAACCCTGTCACCCCGACCACGTTATACAAATCAGGATGCTGACTGACGACCGATAGCGTACTATCGCCGATAGAGCCTGTTGCGCCCATAATAGCAATGTTTTTTTGCGGTATAGTGTGAGTTGACGATAGCATTACAATGACCTAGTAAGTTGCGGGCAGATGGCGGTTAAACCTAACATTTTGCGTTTACAGCGGCAAATTGCCACTGTTATAAGCATATTAACACGCGAAAAAATTTTTAAGCATCAATCGACAAGCAGTTGCGCAAAAAAGATTGGATGAAATACAAGCTTGCATTTATTAGCGGATTCAATAAATTGATATTGGCTATATTGGAATTGAACAAATTGGTATTAAGCAGATGTGAAAATTTTTGAAAAATAAACGCAATGTAGCATTAAATTAAGCCGTAAAATTTCATCGCCCAAAACCCCAACGCAAAAATTGGCACGGCTGAAAGCTGCGAATCAATACGATCAAGAATACCCCCATGCCCTGGCAACAATGCCCCGGCATCTTTGACGCCTGCATGGCGCTTTAGCATACTTTCAAATAAATCGCCGAACACGGACATAATGATAGTGAGCAACGATAACAGCAAAAACAACCCTATAGCCATCATCGACCAATCGTTTAACAAGCCAAAAGAGACGCCAATCACCACAAGCGTGCCCGTGGCAAGTCCACCTAATAAACCTTCCACACTTTTATTGGGTGAGACGTGCGGGGACATCTTGCGTCTACCAAGTTTTCGTCCGACAAAGTAAGCACCGCTATCGGCGCACCACACCAATACAAACACATATAGCAGCCACCAAGCTGAAAGTGACCACAGATAATACATCGCAGTAATGGCGGATGACAGTACAATCATACCGATGACGTATAACTGCTTACCATACCAAGCTTGCGTATTATTGGGATAACGGCGAATCCAGCCAATCGCTACCAACCAAATCAGCGCTGCAACCATCCAAAAAAACACCCAAGAGGCTATACTACCCGTTAGCTTTGCCATTACCAATAACACACTGACAATCCCTAGCATCACAAGGGTATACATATAATCAATTGGTTTGGCAGGTTTGGTGGGAATTTGGGTAGTAGGCGGTACATAACTGTCGAGATTTTGTTCAAGTGACGGCATGAGCTTTGACCACTCAAAAGCCCCAAAACCTGCACCGACTAACAATAGCGGTAACATCAAAATAGGCTCGCGGGTAGCAAACATCGCAGCGCCAACAATCACTAACAAAATAATGGCGGTTCTAATGCGTTCCCACATGACAGTTCCTATTGATTAATTAAAAGCCCAAACCTAATACTTGCTCGCTGGTCTTACCAAATCGACGCTCACGACCCATGAAAATATCAATCATTTGGTCTAATTCAGCCGCCTTGAACTCTGGCCAAAGCGTTTCGGTAAAAAATAACTCAGCATACGCGCATTGCCACAGTAAAAAATTAGAAATGCGGTAATCACCCCCTGTACGGATTAACATATCAACGGCTGGTAAATCCGATAGCGACAGGTGGCGTGCAAAATCGTCTTGGGTAATAGCATCGGCAGTAAGCGCACCTTGTGCCACTTGCTTGGCAACTTGGCGGCAGGCATTGACGAGGTCCCATTGACCGCCGTAGCTGATGGCAATCACCAAACTCATCTTAGTAAAATGCGCAGTTTGCTCTTCTGCATCTTGCATAATCGCGCGTAAATGCGGCGTCAAGGCATTCCTATCACCGATAAAGCGCAAAGAAATTTGATGCCGCAACATCCGTGGTAATTGGTCATGGACGGTTTGTTCAAGCAGCTTCATCAATAGCGCCACTTCATTGGCTGGGCGCTGCCAATTTTCGCTAGAAAAAGCAAACACCGTCAACGCACGTATACCAATATCCATGCAATGCTCAACCAAAGGGTCTAAATTATCTTTGCCGGCAATATGCCCGCCACCGGTTGGTAACCCATGTGCTTTGGCATAGCGGTTATTGCCATCCATAATGATGGCAATATGTTGTGGCATTGCTGCCTTTGACTCAACCATGACCTACTTCTTATGTATTGATTCTTTTGTTGGATAAATAACGATTAAACGGCCATTAACTCTGCTTCTTTGCTAGAGAGCATTTTATCAATGCTATCAATGTATTTATCAGTCATTTTTTGGATGTCGTCATTGGCACGGCGTTCATCGTCTTCTGAGATTTGCTTGTCTTTTACCAAGGCTTTTAAGGCATTGTTGGCATCACGGCGGGCGTTACGCACGGATACACGGCGCTCTTCGGCTTCATGACGTGCCAATTTTTGCATATCTTTACGGGTTTCTTCCGTCAATGCAGGTAGTGGTACCCGAATCACTTCTGCGCTCATTGGGTTAAGACCCAAATCTGATTCACGAATTGCTTTGTCGACTGCCTGCACCATGCTACGGTCAAAAGGCTGCACTAACAGGGTACGTGAGTCTTCAACGTTGATGCTCGCCACTTGATTAAGTGGCATATCAGAGCCATAGTAAGACACCATCACACCTTGTAAAATACCAGGATGGGCACGGCCTGTACGTAATTTGCTAAAGGCATTTTCTAAGGCTTCAATCGCCTTTTTCATTTTGTCTTCGCCTTGTTTTTTAATATCGTTAATCATGTTGTATCCTTTTAAAACTCTGTATGTCAAATTTAGAAATTAGTGATTGATAACTTTGGTGCCTTCTGACTCGCCCATCACCACATGAAGCAGCGCATTGGGTTTTGCCATATCAAATACCTGCAGCGGTACGTTATGCTCACGCAGCAAGGCAATCGCAGTCAAATCCATCACCCCCAATTTTTGATCGAGCACTTGGTCAAAGGTAAGTTCGTCGTATTTGACGGCATCGTCATGACTATTTGGGTCTTTGTTATACACGCCATCGACTTTGGTCGCTTTTAGGATTAAATTGGCTTCAATCTCGATGCCACGTAAACACGCTGCGGTATCTGTGGTAAAAAATGGATTGCCGGTACCTGCGACAAACACGCACACTTCATTGTTCTGTAAATAGCGAATAGCGTTGCGGCTGCTGTAGTTTTCAGTCACTTCACCAATTGGCAAGGCTGACATCAAACGGCATTTGATATTACGGCGCTCCAAGGCGTCACGCATCGCCAAGCCATTCATCACGGTTGCAAGCATACCCATTTGGTCGCCTGTGACACGGCCCACCAAGCCTTGTTTTTGTAGTGCAGCGCCACGATACAAGTTGCCACCACCGACCACGATACCCACTTGCACACCCAATCCTACCAAATGCGCAATCGCAAGACTCATGTTGTCTAATACGCCTGAATCAATCCCCATATCATTTTTGCCTGCCAGGGCCTCGCCAGAGAGTTTGAGCAAAATACGTTGGTAACGGGGAGCTTTGTCAGACATGGTTGACCTCTTATTGGCTGTTAGATAACAAATAATGCAAATGGCGAAATTTTAACAAAATTAACGGTTTTTAGATAGTGTAAAGATAATTTCAACAGTCATTTTAATTTTTACCTTATTCTAACCTTGAAAATTCAGTCGGCTTTAGCCATCAAACTATCAAGTCGCTACATTCGAGGTACTATATTAATGTGTGGATTATTAAAGCGTGGTTAATGCGTGGCTGAATGAGAAAACAGATTAATCACAATCACACCCAATACAATTAGACTCATGCCTGCGATGGCGGGTAAATCCAGTTTATTACCCAAAATAAAGTACCCAATGATAGCGGTTAACACAATACCCACCCCTGACCAAATGGCATAAGCAATCCCCAGTGGTATGATTTTTATGACTTGTGAAAGAAGATAAAAAGCAATCCCAAAACAAATCACGGTGGTGATAGTGGGCAAGGGTTTGCTAAACCCCTCTGATTTTGCCAAAAAAGTTGAACCAGTCACTTCACTGACAATCGCAATCGCTAAAAGACCATACGCTAACATTGATTGAGACATGACAATCCTTACTCTTATAAGAGTTCAGCTGTAAAACTGGCAAAAAGGTCATACTCATTGGCTTCATCAATGGTGACGGTCAAAAATTCACCGACTTTAACCGATGCATCAATATTATCTACATACACGTGACCGTCAATTTCTGGCGCATCGGCGTAGCTACGGCAAATGGCGATATTTTCTTCTTCATCAATCTCATCCACCAGCACTTTTAAGGTTTTACCAACTTTCTCAGCCAATTTTTCGGCACTGATTTGTTGTTGTAGCGCCATCAGTCGTTCATAGCGTTGTTGTTTGATAGCGTCTGGCACAGGGTTCGGCAAATCGTTTGCCGCCGCGCCTTCTATTTCTGAATAGGTAAACGCCCCCACTCTGTCTAATCGCGCCTCTTTAAGCCAGTCAAGCAAATATTCAAAATCTTCTTCTGTCTCCCCAGGGAAACCCACCACAAAGGTGGAACGAATGACAATATCGGGGCAAATCGAGCGCCAAGTTTTGATGCGCGCCAGTACGTTTTCGCTATGCGCGGGGCGCTTCATAGCTTTGAGCACATTGGGGCTGGCATGTTGGAATGGGATATCAAGATATGGCAGTAGCTTGTCTTCACTCATCAGTTTCACCACAGCATCAACATGTGGGTAAGGATAGATATAATGCAAACGCACCCAAATGCCCAGACGATTCAGTGCCTCGCACATATCGTAAAATTTGGATTTGATGGGCATGCCATTCCAAAAACTGGTTTTATATTTAAGATCTACCCCATAGGCTGAGGTATCTTGCGAGATGACTAAAAGCTCTTTGACGCCTGCGTTTTTGAGCGCAGCCGCTTCAGTCATGATACTGTCAATCGGGCGACTAACGAGGTCACCACGAAAGCTTGGGATGATACAAAATGTACAACGGTGGTTACAGCCTTCGGATATTTTGACATAAGCATAATGTTTTGGCGTAAGCTTAATGCCCGCATCATTGATTAGGTCGATTTTTGGGTCGTAAGTTTTTGATGGTGCAGGTTTTGGCACATAATGCGACACGGCATTGACGACTTCATCATAGGCATGTGCGCCAGTCACCGCAAGCACGGCTGGGTGCATGGTTTTGATTTTTTCGGCATCTTTGCCAAGGCAACCGGTGACAATCACCTTGCCGTTTTTGGTAATTGCCTCACCAATGGCATCAAGCGATTCTTGCACCGCAGATTCGATGAAGCCGCAAGTATTGACCACCACCAAATCTGCGCCATCATAGTCACTGGCGACTTGGTAGCCATCACGGCTAAGCTCGGTGATAATGCGCTCACTATCCACCAAGGCTTTAGGGCAGCCAAGCGACACAAAACCAATCTTAGGCGCTTTTGCCGTTACTATATCTTGAGCCAATTGGTGCGCCGTTTGGCTGGCACTTTGACCTAAAGTACGGTTTTCATTATGATTGGCTTGGTGGTGGGTGGCAGGCTTAGTGGTAGATTGGGGATTAAAAACTTGCGGTTGGCTTGGCATGACTTTCACTTTTAAAAAATTTAATCTGACTATTTTACTAAGTTTTGCCGTTTTTACCAAATCAACTTTTTAATTTTTCATCGACTCAAATTAATTATATAGGTAAAAATTTCAAATGCTAAAAAAATCAATCTATTGTTCATAACCTATTGTTCGTAAAGTCCCTATCAACTGTAGCACTCCCCATCATGACTACTCAATATGATCCATACCCTGCAAAAACACTATTGATCATGATTTTAGTTCAAAAAAAGTTTGTAAAAATTATTTTAAATCAATACTTTATAAAAATCCGCCAAATTTTGACGGATTTTTTATTAACCATTCAACTCATCCCACAATTTTTCTAGGCGTTTATCTGAGACAGGCACGCGGGTTTTCATCGGCTGGGCAAACAGCTGAATCCGAAACTCCTCAACCAACCAACGATATGGCATAATTGTCTCATCATTACCCTTAACAGACAGCCTCTCCATGTGCTTATCGAGCTGATACACGGCATCAAGATCGGCATCCAAATTGTGCTCAAGCCTATCAAGTCGCACCAACAACGCCTGCAAATAACGCGGATATTGCTGCCAATCTTGATAACTCATGCGATACACAAAGTCCGACAAACTCAAATCATCAAGCTGGTCTTCGATATCTTCGATACTTTCTTCAAAAATATCACGGTCAAGTAGCAGCAGTTTTTGGCGAACTTGCTGCCACTGCTCATACACCGATTTTAGCTGAACTATTACACTTTGACCCACGCTCAAGAAATTGGCAAGCACCACGGCTTTGGGTTGGTTAAATTCATCCAACGTCAAAGGCAACTGATTGATGGCAATCACCAACTCTTTATCATGAATCCCTGCCGTGAATTTTTCATGGTCAAACTCTGCAACAAATTTTTCAAAAGTGGCATCAAGCGTGGCATGAATCAGCAAATCTTTGAGTCTATCAAGCTCACCAAGCGGCGCAAAGGCAAGTTTAAAGTTTTTATCAATTTGGCTGGTAAGCTGTCTAGCTTTCGCTCCGAGCTCATTGCCGATTAAAGCAAGCAAGCCTTGACGGTGTTTGTTGAGTGCCACACTGACATCGGTAAATTGCTGAATAGACACAGCCTTTTTATCGCTATAGCTTGGCTGTCCATCAGCAACCAGTGCCGAAAACTGCTTGATCATCACGCCTGCACTGTGGCGGTTTTGCATAAAGTTAAAATGCTCTGGAAACTCGCTATGTACGCCTTTACCACTGTCGACGGCTTGGCTTGTGGTGACTTGATGGCGCAGTTTTAATGCGTCAATATCTCGCCCTTTTTCAATCAGGCGGTTTTTGTCATCGACCAACGCAATTTGTGGCTGCAAATAGGTTTCAACCTCGCTTGGATTAAAGTCTTTTGGCTCTACAAATTGATTGTTTGCCCCACGCACGCCGCGCTGGTTTAAGGCTTGGCACAGTTGCCTTAGCAGTCCGCCATGGTGGTTTTTTTCAAGCGTGTCAAAAATTTGTTTGGCGGTATCGGGCACGGGTACGATTTGACGGCGAATATCTTTTGGCAACGTCTTTAATAGCTGCAAAACCAGCTCATAGCGCCACCCTGCAATACCCCATAATAATTCAACCGCATCAACCTGTGGTAAGGCAACGAGCGGGACTTTAATGGTCACGCCATCATCGTCGCTGGTCGGGTCAAAAATATACGACAAGGGTAGTTTCAGATTGCCCAGTTGCCACGTTTCTGGGAAAGCTTGGGTAGCGGGTGCTTGTTCGTTCAGTACATCTTTATCACTAAAAAATAAAAACTGTGGCTCCGTTTTTTCTACTTCTTTTCGCCAATCTTCAAATACTTTGCGACTAGCGATATGCTCAGGCACTCGCTTGGCATAAAAATCGTATAATTGCTCTTCATCAACCAGCAAATCTCGACGTCTCAGCTTATCTTCAATCAAGGAGACATCAGCGACTTTATCTATATTATGCTGCAAAAATGGCGGCAACTTGCCCTTTTTACCATCGCCTGTGGACGGGGCATTCAGATTGCCCAAGACCAAGGCATCTCGCAAAAAGATTTCTCGAGACTCGGTAAGGTTGACCCGCTCATAATTCATCAATTGTTTGTGTACCACAATCAGACCAAACAGGCTGATTTGGGCGTATGCCTTGACATGCCCCGTTTTAGCTGACCAATGCGGCTCAAAATAATGGTATTTGAGCAAATCCCCTGCCATCGCCAAAATCCACTCTGGCTCGATTTTGGCAGCGGTACGCATAAACACCTGCGAGGTCTCAACCACCTCAAACGCCATTACCCATAGCGGATTTTGTTTGAACAAGGTACTGGCAGGAAAAATCTTGGCTTTGTGCTGACGCGCGGTGACATACTCGCCGCGTTTGGCTTTGATTAGCTTGCCGCTTTTGTCGACATCATTGACTTTTTGGGCAATGAACGACAACAGACCCGTGAGCAATGCTCGGTGAATAGGCACATAACTGGCGGGCTCTTGGTTGATGGTTAATTTTAACCCATCCACCATTTGCAACAACTGGCTATGGGTTTGTTGCCATTCACGTAAACGCGGCGAGCTTAAAAAATGTTTTTTGGCAAAGCTTTTACGTTGGCTATTGGTTAATTTATCGTTTCCATACGGGCTTTGCGCGATTGGCGTGGCTTCATCATCTAGCGTTTCATTTTTTTGACGGTCAAGATCACTGTTTTTAAATTCACTACTTTTAAATCCACCGCTTTTAAATAAAGCCCCATGAATTGCCTGCCAAAGACTGAGATAAAATAAAAAATCGCTGTCGGCTTGGCGAAATAATGCGTGTTTTTGGTCGGCTTGGGTTTGCTTATCGCTCGGGCGTTCTCGAGGGTCTTGCACTGACAAGCCCGATACAATCACCAATAGCTCTTTGAGACAACCATATTGCTCACCTGCAATCAGCATACGTGCCAAACGAGGGTCTATGGGCATTTTTGCCATCATTTGACCGACTTTGGTGAGTTGATTTGGATGGCGGTTTTGGCTATTTGGCTGTTGGCTAGCGCGGCTGTGCGCATTACGTTTGGATTGACCTTTGCTATTGTTATCAGATGTGCTTAGGCTATTTTCAGGTTTTTTAGTGGCAATCGCACCCAATTCTTCTAATAGTTTACGCCCATCATTGACCAGTCGATTGTCGGGTGGCTGGATAAAGTCAAAGTTTTCTACCTCACCCAGACCCAAGTTTGCCATTTGCAAAATCACCGACGCCAAATTGGTACGCAGAATTTCAGGCTCGGTGAATTCAGGACGGCTGGTAAAGTCTTCCTCTGAATATAAACGGATACACACGCCCGCCGCGATACGTCCACAGCGACCTTTTCGTTGATTGGCGGCAGCTTGGCTAATCGCTTCAATCGGCAGGCGTTGTACCCGCGAGCGATAGTCATAGCGTGACATCCGGGCAAATCCCAAATCAATGACGTAGCGGATATTGGGCACGGTCAAGGCGGTTTCAGCAACGTTGGTGGCGATGATAATGCGACGGCCGCCTGTCGGGTGAAAAATCTGCTGTTGCTCGGCAAAACTTTGACGGGCGAATAACGGCAAAATCTGGGTATGACGGGGGGCGTATTGGTTTAAAATATCTGCCAAATCATGAATTTGTGCTTCGGTGGCGGCAAAAATCAAAATATCCGCTTGGTCAGCATGTCCTTTGCTGGCAGCGTCTTGGTAGCACTCTTCCACCGCTGCGGTAATCGCTCGCGGCAAGTTATCTTCGACATCATCAAAGCTGTCATCATCCGAACCTGTGACAATCTCATCCGTCAACGGGCGGTAGCGCACTTCCACGGGATAACTGCGACCTTCAACCACAAACACAGGCGCGGGCGTCGCTTTTTTGGTTTTACCATCAACGCTAGAAAAATACTGGCTAAACCTTGCTGTGTCGAGCGTCGCCGATGTGATAATCACCTTTAAATCGGGACGTTTTGGCAATAGGCGCTTGAGATAACCCATGATAAAGTCAATGTTAAGACTGCGCTCATGGGCTTCATCAATGATAATGGTATCATAGCGGCTCAAAAACTTGTCATGCGCCATTTCGGCAAGCAAAATACCGTCGGTCATCAGTTTGACAATAGAATCCGATGAGCCTTGCTCAGTAAAACGCACTTTAAAGCTCACTGTCTGTCCGAGCGTTTCCCCTAGTTCTTCAGCAATACGATTTGCCACACTACGCGCCGCTAATCGTCTTGGCTGTGTGTGTCCGATTTGCCCTGTTACCCCTCGCCCTGCGAGCATGGCAATCTTAGGTAATTGGGTGGTTTTGCCTGAGCCTGTCTCCCCTGCCACGATAATGACTTGGTGGTCTTGGATGGCTTTGATGAGTCTATCGGCTTGTTGGCTGACGGGCAAATCTTCGTTGAGATGTATCGTTGGCAGACTGGCGATACGACTTTGCACCCTGTCTTGCGAGTGTTTGAGTTGTTTTTGGTAGCGATCAAATCTTGACGTATAGTCTTCGCTTTCTTTGTCTTTGATTTGTTTTAACTGTTGGGCAAGGCGTGATAGATAATAGCTGTCTTTTGCCATGACAGGTAATTTCACACCTTGGTGATTGTCTGTTTGAGGCTTGTCTACTTGAGGATCATTTAATGGTACAGCAGTCGATATAAGTTCTTTCATTCACTTAGGCTATTCTTATGGTAAACATTGCCTAGATAATGTGGTATGAATAAGCTAAAATCAAGCGTTATCCCTATTTTTAAGCTATCGGCTAATTATTTTTATGACATTTGATAGTTTCACATGAAAGGAGAATTTATGAGTTTATTAAAAACCGTTGAAGTCATTCATAACCCCAACAATTTACCCATCGATAGAGCCGTCATTTGGCTACACGGACTGGGCGCAAATGGTCACGACTTTGAGCCAGTCGTCCCTGACTTGGGACTCGATGGCAACCATGGCATACGGTTTGTATTTCCTCACGCCCCCGCCATTCCTGTAACCATCAACCAAGGCTATGTGATGCCAGCGTGGTATGATATTTTGGAAATGTCGCTTGAGCGCAAAATCGACACCGCACAGATTGAACAATCCGCGGCTTGGATTGGAGAGTTAATCGCGCGTGAAGCCGAGCGCGGTGTATCGCCTGAGCATATTGTGATTGCAGGATTTTCGCAAGGTGGCGCCGTCGCTTATCAAACCGCGTTAACCTATGACAAACCATTAGCCGGACTGTTAGCCCTATCGACTTATTTAGCGACCAAAGACAGCCTAGCTTTAAGTGAGGCTAATAAAAATCTAAACATTGCCATTCATCATGGCACACAAGACCCTGTCGTCCCAGTACAGCTTGGGCAAGAAGCCAAAGCATGGCTTGAGTCAAAAGGTTATCAGCCGCAGTTTTACAGCTATCCGATGGCGCACCAAGTATGTATGCCGCAACTCAAAATTATCGGTAAATGGCTAAATGATGTGTTGGCCTAACGATGTTTTAGCATAATTTTTTAGCATAAAAAGAGCGTACGTGACTTAGGTACGCTCTTTTTGTACTTAACCATTCATTTTTGGTAATCGTTTTAACAAAATAAATAGCCAGTAATTCACCCATCCTAGCAAAACAAAATCCATCAACCACACCGCCATCAACCCCCAATGCATCTGGTACCCGTATTTTAGTGCAACCATACCACTGCCCCCCAAATATACAAAAGTGAGCATACTTAGCAGCAAGAGCGCGTATGGGCTTTTGCCTTTCACGATATACGGCGTTGATAATAGCGCAGGTATCAACCACAAAGCTTGCCAAGCAATCCCGCCGACCATAGCAGGCTTTGCACTTGCCAACCAATGCGTCAATAACGGTACTGCCAGCAATCGAAACCCCAGCCAAAACCACCAGACTATGGTTAAGCGTCGGTGGATGGGATAAATGGGTTTTGGCGCAGATAGTGAGTGCGGGTCTTTTTCTCTCATAACGCTTGTTTTCTCATAACGCTTGTAATGCCTTGGCAATTTTGGCTAGACGTTGACCTTGGGCGATGGCCAAGGTTTTTTCGTCCGCGCTCATGATGTGGTCATGCTTTGCGCCACTGACATGGCTTGCACCATACGGGCTTCCACCTTGGCTCGTGGTATTGAGCGCAGGCTCACTGTATGAAATTCCCACAATCACCATACCATGATGCAGTAGCGGCGTCATCATGCTAGTCAAAGTCGTCTCCTGCCCACCGTGCATGGTGCCCGTACTGGTAAATACAGATGCCGGTTTGTTTTGCAAATCCCCCGCCAGCCAAATTGTGACGCTATTATCCCAAAAATACTTCATCGATGCTGCCATATTGCCAAAATGGGTGGGGCTGCCGAGTGCCAGACCCACACAGTTTTTTAAGTCATCCATGGTGGCGTACAGGTCACCTTCATCAGGAATACTTGGCGCAACTTTTTCAGTCTCGCTACTGACCTTGGGTACCGTGCGAATCCGAGCGGCTATGCCCGTGCCGCTATCTTCAATACCTTGTGCGACCAGATACGCCAAATCTTTGGTAGAGCCATTTTGGCTGTAGTACAAGACTAAAATATAAGGTTGACTCATGGTTTTTTCTCACATCAATTTTGATAATTGTTACGTCAAGCTAGTTTGGGTGAATAAATTTTGATGGATGAATGTTGATGGCAGGGTCAAGGCAATCTACTAGCCAGATTGCCAATTGCAAAACACCAAAACTGTTCACAGTAATTCAATAAACAATTTTTTTGAATATGATACCATACTGCCATACAATCACTGCCTTTTTCGCCGATTTGATGGTCAAACTTTGAAATTTTTTATCAATAAGAACTACTATGAATGAACTCCTTGCCAAACTAAAAAAATTATCCATTTTTAAACATAAATGGGTGCAGTTTTTGATGTACCTTATCAAAAATTTTATCGATGATAATTGTAGCCAAAAAGCTGCGTTATTGACTTATACCACGCTGCTGTCTATTGTGCCGATTTTAACCTTGTTGGTGGTGATTCTCTCCACCATCCCGCAGTTAGCAGAAGCGCGTGAGCAGATTCAAAACTTGATATTTAGCAATATTTTGCCCAGTACCGGATTACAGGTCACCAAGTATCTTAACCAATTTACCAGTAACTCATCGAACTTAACTATTATTGGTGTGGGTATCTTATTTTTTACCACCATTTCCACTTTAATGACGATTGAAACCGCGTTTAACCAAATTTGGCGTGTTGAAAAAAAAGAGACCAGCTGGCTCAATCTCGTGCGTTACTGGGTGATTATTACCCTGTTGCCTATTGTGCTTGCCATCGTCATGATTATTTCAAGCACCGTGCAAAGTCTAAGTTTTCTAAATCAAAAAATTGGCGGTTATGGGATTGACTGGGCGATTTGGGTGCAAATCGGCTCCATTGCGATTGTGCTGATGGGGTTGGTGACCATGTATTGGTTTATCCCACGCTGCCAAGTGCGTTTTAAACATGCGCTGGTTGCCGGTGTTGTGGTTGGGATTATCTTTGAAATCTTAAAACTCACCTTTGGCGTAATTGTTGACAACTTTACCAGTTATAAAGCGGTGTATGGGGCGTTTGCGATTTTGCCGTTGTTCTTACTTTGGATTTATATTTCTTGGAATATTATCCTGCTTGGGGTGCAAATCAGCTACTGTTTAACCATTTTTGAGACCAAAGAAATCTTTCCTCGTCATGCCTTGTTTAGCTTGATGGATATGCTAAACGTGTTATACCGTGAGCATAAAAAAGGCAATGTCGTCACCGAAGCCGGTCTGCGTGATGTGTTAGGTCGCCAAGAGATGCCAAATTGGTACACTTATATTAGCTTTTTACAAGATAACAATCTCATTACCACCAGTGATAAAGATGAATATGTGCTCAAACGCTCGCTAGATGATTATAGTTTTTGGGAGTTTTACCAAAATATGCCTTACCCTTTACCGCATGAAAAGGATTTGCGAAAACTTAAAAATAACGCGCCTTGGACTGTGCAATGGATTAATACCTTAGCCCGTGGTGAAGCCATGCTCAAATATAATTTTGATGTGTCGATGGCAAGTATTTTTGATAGTATCGCGCCGCGTCAAACCCCAAATACCGAAGATATTGAGCCAGATAAGGGGAAAAAAGGTAAAGGCAACAAACTAGCCGGTCAACGTGAAGGTTCAGGTCTATCAGGCGGTCAAGTCAGTGACGTGGTCAATGAAGATAAACGCATCAAAGAAACTGACGCCGAGCAAGCGACTGGCTTTGATGGTACGCTTGATTTTAAAGGTCAGGGTAGCTTATCGAGTCAACCGCGTGATTTTAATGCCTTAAATAACGATGAGTTATCGGATGAATTATCACATGAATCATCAGTTGCTAAGCAAGGTCATGATAATCAGACACGCTTGTCAAATGATGAGAGAGATGATAAACGTCCACTAAAAACGCTTGAAGAAAGTAACAGTGAATACGACCGTCATGGCGAAAATAAAGCGACGCCCTCATCCACACAAAGTGGCAATGCGACAGATGAGCATAAATTTGCGATTGATAATTATTTAAATGCCAATAATTTTGACAATATGCATTGGGACATCAGTAACCTAGACGACACGAGTTTTAGCAATGAAATTACCACCACCCAAACAGTCAAGTCAAAAATCCTAGCGGATGAGGACAAAGCGAAAGGTGATAATACAGCGGTAATGGCTAAAATTCGTCAGATTGTCCCGGCTAGTGTACTTAACAGCCCATACAATCCTTTTAACTTTATCAAATCAAAAATTGCAGCCAATGCAAGCAAAAAATCCCCGCGTATCATTACCGAAAAAGATAAACCAGATAGCTAAACCAGACAACTAGTTTGGCGGGTAAAAAAGGGCAGATTCTGCCCTTTTTTACTCGCTTTTTTTATCGATAGCTTAAGCCTGTGTCGTCTTTTTACCCAATAACCCTTTGGCGTGCATATTGCGATAAACCACCACCACAATGACGACATTCACTAGCAGTATCAAAAAGTTAAGCCAATTAAACCGATTACTAAATAACTCATAAATCTCAAGCGGTAAAAACACGCCGTAGCCCAAAACGCTATACCAATACGCCCATATCTTATCTCGATAAAGACCATAGGCTTCCACAAAACGCAGCAGCGCATAGCCCACGACTATCCAAAAGGCTTTTTGCCAATTTTGGGTGGCGACCCAAGCATAGTGATTCAGCGCTTCTATTTGGTGGTGCAGTGCCCTACCCATGATACGATGCAGCGCCTGTGCAACCACCCGCGCAATCCATTGCAATTTATCATGCCCTACAAAAATAATAGCCGCCACCCCAAGCGCTACCAATCCTTTTACAAGCTCATAGATAGCGACCATGATGATGGCGTTCTTGGCATGATGCCTATTAGGCACTGTCGGGGCTATCTGCTTAAACGCCTTTGGCATGATTCATTACCGTATCCAATCTTGAAACAAACTTAAAACAAGGCTAAAAATACACTTGCTCGACTTTCCCTGTCAGTTCGCTATTGATAAATGGCGTATTTTTGCCTTGTGATATCATCGATTCTTTTGTCACCGTCCAAGTCAGACTAGGGTCAACCAGCACCGCCCCGCCCGTTTGATGATAGCTTGCTTCAATTCCAGCGATTTTTGCAGGGTTGAGTGCGATTTTTTCTACTAGCTGCTCTGGGGTCAAAATACCTTCTTTGACCAATTGACAAGCGAGCCCCATAAAAGTATCAAAATTGCTAATACCGGGTTTACACTCCGCAAATGGCGCTTGTTTAGCGGTTTTTGCCAATGGCTCATGGTGGCTACATATCGCATCAATCGTGCCATCTTGCAAGCCCTCTTGCAGCGCTTTTTTGTCTGTATTGGAACGCAGGGGTGGCAACACATACGCCAAGGCATTAAAACCAATCAACGCATCATCGGTTAAATGTAATTGGTGCATTGCCACATCACAGGTCACCGGCAAGCCCCTTTGTTTCGCCCAGCGAATCAAATCAATCGATGATTTGGTGGTCAGCTGACCAAAATGTGCCGATACGCCTGTTTCTTCGACAATCAACAGCTGCTTGGATAATGCCACCGTTTCAGCAATCCAAGGAATCCCTGCCAAGCCGTGATAAGATGCGATGTAGCCATCATGGGCGACGCCGTTTTTGGATAAACTGGGTTCATCAGGGTAAAAAAATACTTTGATGTCATAAGTCGCCGCATAATCAAGGGCTTGCAGTAGTACGTCATCATTGGCGAATTTGCGACGAGCATTGCTGACCCCGATGATGCCACCTTGCTTCAGCCCAAGCATATTGGCGGGTTTTTCACCTTCAAGACCTGCGGTCATCGCCCCCAATACATGCAGATAGATGCCGCCATCTTGATAAGCTCGCTCTCGCAAGCCTGCCAGTAATGAGCCGTTCTCAAGCACGGGATTGGTATCAGGTGGTATAACCACATGCAAAAAACCGTTTTTTCGAGCCGCGGCGCCTTCTGATTTTAGTGTGCCATGCGACTGGTGCCCAGGTTCACGCAGGCGCGCACATAAATCCACCAGCGGCGGTAATAGCCATTTGCCATCGCTGTCGATAGGGTTAAGCTGCGTGGTATCAAATTGCCAATTGGCAGGTAAAAGATTTTGAAGCGTCATGGTTTTGCCTACTTTGGTTTTGCCTACTTTGTCATTTTTTTTGCTAAATTTTAAGATGCGCTGCGTGCGGCACGTTGCCCTTGCATAGCCAGTGCCAACACCGCCATACGCACCGCAATGCCGTTATTGACTTGTTTTAAAATCACCGATTGCTCGCCATCGGCAACAGCTGATGAGATTTCAACGCCGCGATTCATCGGTCCCGGGTGCATGACAAGCGCGTCAGGTTTGGCATGGGCAAGGCGTTCGGTGGTGATGCCATAGGCTTTAAAATACTCGGATGTCGATGGCAACAGCGGCGAGCCAATACGCTCATTTTGAATACGCAGACCAATGATGACATCACAGTCAACCACCGCCGCGTCCAAATCGTTATAGACACTGACACCATAACGCTCAATGCCTTTTGGTAATAATGTCTTGGGCGCCACGACGCGAATTTCTTTAACTCCCAAGGTTTTGAGTGCTGCAATGTCTGAACGGGCAACGCGGCTATGCTTGATATCGCCGATAATCGCTACCGTTAATTCCTCAAACGGTCTTGGCGCTTCACGATAAATCGTGAGCATATCGAGCATGGCTTGGGTTGGATGCGCGTGCCAGCCGTCACCACCGTTGATGATGGCAATATTTGGGGTGACTTCGGTTGCCATAAAATGCGCAGCCCCACTCGATGAATGACGCACCACAAAGATATCCGCTGTCATGGCTTCAAGATTCCACAGCGTATCTCGTAAGCTTTCGCCTTTTTGGGTGCTGGATTTGGCAATATCGATACTGATGACACTGGCGCCAAGACGTTTGGCAGCCACATCAAAGGTGGTGCGAGTACGGGTAGAATTCTCAAAGAACAAATTCATCACCGTACAGCCTTCAAGCTCATCACTGTTGCGGATGCTGTTGGGGCGACCGGCATTGTCAGTTAAGTAACCATTGGCTTTTTCGATGATAGCCATCAGCTGGGCTTTGGATAACCCTTCTACGCCGATAAAATGCCGCAAATCACCTGTTTCGGTCAGTTCTGGCTTTGCCATCGCCTGATCAAGCTTGCTCTGTAGCGCTTCGTTAGATAGGGTTTGGGTGTTTAAAATATTCATCAGCCACCTAGATTTGTTGTTATTTGTATAAATTTTGCCTATTTTACCGTAAATCGGCTGGAATAAATACGCCAATATTTTGCGATTATCGCTGATACGACGGGTCAAAAAGTGCTACAATTTGCGGCAAATTGTCTATATTTTTTTAATTCATGCGGTCTAAATTCACCTTATCTAATCGTATATGATTGGCTTAGGGTGTTAATTTATAATTTTATAATAAGGTCTACTTATGTCAAATCTTGAAACTTATCTTGCCACGCAAAACGCCCAACCTGCCGTTGCCGACATCATTACCACCATTACCAAAGTCGGCATTCAAATCAGCGACTTGCTCAAACGCGGCGCACTCGCGGATATTTTGGGCGAAGCGGGTAACCAAAACGTGCAGGGCGAAGAGCAAAAAAAGCTCGATGTCATTGCCAATGATTTGTTACTAGACGCTTTGAGTAGCAATCCGCATTGCGCGGGTGTGGCCTCGGAAGAATTAGATAACGCCACCCCTGCCAATCAACATGGCGACGTGTTGGTACTGTTTGACCCGCTTGATGGCTCATCTAATATCGATATTAATATGGCAGTCGGTACAATTTTCTCGATTTTACCCTACAACAACCAAGGGCACCCTGCGACGGATGAGGACTTTTTGCAAAAAGGGACGGCGCAATTGGCATCGGGTTATATTTTGTATGGCACGTCAACTGTGATGTCAATCACGCTTGGCAAGGGTGTGGCCATGTTTAGTCTTGACCCAGACACCAAAGCGTTTGTGCAAATCAAAGACCAAGTGCAAATCAGTGCAGACACCAAAGAGTATGCGATTAACGCCTCCAACTATCGCTATTGGTTGCCACCGATGCAGCGTTATATTGACGAGTTTACGGCGGGTAAAACTGGCGTACGTGGTAAAGATTATAATATGCGCTGGGTGGCGGCGATGGTGGGCGATATTCACCGTATTTTGTGCCGTGGGGGGATTTTTAGCTATCCATTTGACACCAAACACCCTGATAAACCGGGTAAACTGCGTCTGATGTATGAAGCCAATCCGATGAGCTTACTGATTGAGCAAGCAGGTGGCATGAGCACCGATGCTATCAACCGTATTTTGGATATCGAGCCGACCAGTATCCACCAGCGGGTGCCTGTGGTACTGGGGGCAAAAAACGAAGTTGAATATGTGAAAAAATTACATCAAGAAGTCAAATAATGCTCATCACTTCAAAAGACAACCCAACCATCAAAACTGCTCATGCCCTTCTCACTGGGTCGCGCCAGCGTAAAAAACTGGGCAAAACTGTGATTGAAGGCACGCACCTGCTTGAAGCGTACCTAAATGCTAGCCTCACGCCCGACACCGTCATTGTCAGTGAAAGTGGTTTGCACAATGACGAAATCAATGCCCTGCTCGGTCGGCTTAATCAGGTAAAAACGTTAACGGTCAGCGATAATCTGTATAAAGAGGTTCGCACGTTGGGCGAGAGCCTGCCGATCATGGCGATGATTGACATGCCGCATTTAGACTTTAATCAGCCCATCACCAGCGATTGCTTAATTATCAATGGCGTGCAGGATAATGGCAATCTAGGCACACTGTTACGCACCGCATCTGCCGTAGGAATTAAAACCATTGTCTGTACGATGGGCACAGCATCGGCGTGGTCGCCCAAAACCTTGCGAGCGGGCATGGGGGCAAATTTTAGTTTAACGATTTTTGAAGGCATCAGCGTAGATGAGATTTTGATGAAGGTCAAAGTGCCGATGTTTGCCACGAGCTCACATACCGATCATATTATTTATCAGACCGATTTGAGACAACCGTTAGCCTTGATTATGGGGCATGAAGGACAAGGCGTGGATGAGAGGTTACTTAGTCAATCTGCCCCGATTGCCCTACCCCAGCCCAATGGTCAAGAAAGCCTAAATGTGGCGATAGCAGGGTCACTGTGTCTGTATGAAATGTTACGGCAAAGACGCTACGCATGATTGCCATAAAAATGCTATCAATGAATGAGTGTGACATAAATGACTAGACAGCCTGTGTTTAGTCTTTTTTGTCGTCGCTATCGCTTGGTATTAGCCGCCTGGTATCACCGCTTTAGCGACGGCTACCGTGCCTTTGACCACCCCTTTGGTGGTCTTATAGGCAACTTTAACAGGGACAGTGACAACTTTATGGACACACCCTTGTAAGATAACAGCGGTGGTCAGCACAAAAAGCAGGGTGGTTAGTTTTTTCATTCGTTACCTTTAATTGACTTTAAGATTGACTTTAAGAACGATAATCAGCATTGATTTTGACATACTCATATGATAAATCACAGGTATAGACGGTATCACTCGCCTGCCCGCGACCCAATTCAATATGAATGGTAATTTCAGGACGCTTCATCACCTCGCTACCACGCGCCTCGGTATAGTCTTGTGCCAAGCCGCCGCGCTCGCAGATACGCACCTCATCGAGTGATACCGCCACTTTTGACTGGTCGAGCATCACGCCCGCTTTGCCTACCGCTGCCAAAATACGCCCCCAATTTGGGTCACTGGCAAAAAATGCGGTTTTTACCAGCGGTGAATGCGCGACTTCATACGCGATTTTGGCACATTCTTCAGAGGTTTCACCGCCTGTCACTTTGACCGTGATAAATTTGGTTGCCCCTTCACCATCGCGTACAATCAATTGAGCGATTCGAATCATCACATTGTTAATTGCCTCATAAATCGCTTGATAATGCGGGTGATTTTCACTGTCAATCATCTCCCCAACTTGTCCTGTGGCAATCAACGTACAGCAGTCATTGGTCGAGGTATCGCCATCCACCGTGATGCGGTTAAATGACTGATTCACCGTGTCGGTCAAGATATTTTGTAGCAATGATTTCTCAATGTTGGCATCGGTTGCCACAAAGCCAAGCATGGTCGCCATATTGGGGCGAATCATGCCCGCGCCTTTTGAGATACCTGTCACCGTGTAAGTTGTACCATCAATTTCCACGATTTCGCTATGTCCTTTTGGGGTGGTATCGGTAGTCATGATACTGTGGGCGGCGCCAAGCCAATTATCTTCGGTTAAATTGGCTAAGGCGCTGTCTAACCCCGCGATAATTTTATCCGCCGGCAGGGTTTCCCCAATCACCCCGGTGGAATAAGGCAATACTTGCTCGGCTGCGACACCGGTTTTTTCTGCCAATGCCACACAAGTTGTTTTGGCACGCTGTTTACCGTCTTCACCTGTGGCAGCATTGGCGTTGCCTGTGTTGACAATCAAATAACGGGGGCTGTCTTTGGCGATAAATTCTCGCAGCAACTGCACAGGTGCGGCACAAAATTGGTTTTGCGTGGTGACAACCGCGGTATTTGCGCCCGCTATGATGTCAAAAACCGTTAAGTCTTTGCGCCCTGCATAGCGCACGTGGGCTTCGGTGATGCCAATTTTTATCCCTTTCACTGGGTTTAATTTTACAAGTTCGACATTGCCAACTGACATGAGAGCGCTCCTTACTGTTGTTTAATTGATTAATCCAAAAAATCTGCCCAAATCGGGGCATGGTCGCTGGGTTTTTCCATGGCACGTAAATCATAGCTGACGCCTGCACCGTTGAGTTTATCCGCCAAATCAGGCGTCATCAAAATATGGTCAATGCGCAGCCCCCGTTTTGGCTCATCGTCAAATCCCTTGCTGCGATAATCAAACCAGCTAAGTTGCTGACCGTCGGCATATAACGCCCGATAAGTATCATACAAATCTGTCGCAAGCAAGGCTTGGTACCACTCTCGCTCCTCTGGCAAAAACGAGCACGTGCCATTTTTTAGCCAACGTTTAACACTATCCTCGCTAATGCCAATATCAAAATCAAGCGGCGCAATATTCATATCCCCCATCAAAATCATACTGCGATTTTCTGCTTTAAGCTGCAAGATATAGTGGGTTAAATCGGCATAGAATTTACGCTTCATCGGAAATTTGGTTTCATGCTTGCGATTTTCGCCTTGCGGGAAATAGCCATTGAGCACATCAATATATTTGCCATTAAAATCATAGCGCGCATGGATAAATCGTCGCTGCGCATCGTCGCTGTCGGTTGGAAAGCCTTTTTGTACAAAAATAGGTTTTTGTCGCGATAATAACGCCACCCCATAATGAGATTTTTGCCCGAAAAATTCGACATGATAGCCCAATTGCTGCACGCTCTGTAGCGGAAATGCATCATCATGTACTTTGGTTTCTTGTAGCCCAATGACATCGGGCGCGATGATATCGCGAATGGCTTCAAGCTGGTGTGGGCGCGCCCGCAATCCATTGATATTAAAACTGACAAAACGCGGCATGTGTTTTCCCCAAATTGATAAATGTGGCTTGGTTAAGCGTTAAATGCCGACTATATTAGCGGATATTGCCCACAAGCTCAATTTGAAAGCAAATTGGGTCTGCAACACTGAGGTTATGCATAATGAACCCGCAAATAGCAGGTGAAGTTTAAAAAAATTTTGGTATAATCAAAAAACCTTGCACTTTAATCACTGCTAACTTTGCAAAATATTTTTTTCAATTTTTTCTGGCGACGTGCTGACCCTAGACTTAAAAAGACAATATAATGGCTCGAGTTTCTTCTATTACCCGTGTTTTAAAAATCATCGAAGCCGTGTCTGCGGCACAGCGTCCTTTATCCCCGCTGGATTTGTCTGAGATTTTGGATATTCCAAAACCAACCATGCACCGGCTGATACAGCAGCTGCAAGAAGAAGGCTTTGTGCGGGTCGATATCAATGGTACGATTGTGCCTGCGTCGCGTACGCGGCATATGGCGATTCATCTTTGGCAAAGCCAGCAAGTGGCGATTCAGCGGTTTGCGATTTTGCAAAGACTGGTCGATAAAATCGGTGAAACCTGTGGCATGGCGGTACCTTATTACGTCAACATGGTATATACCGACCGCGTACCTTGTCCTTCTGCCTTACAAGTGTATATGCCCACTGATTCGCAAGCACCCATTTGGTGTACGGCGGCTGGTAAAATCTACCTAAGTACGCTCACAAAAGATGATAGGGTGACGCTACTAAAAAATTTATCGTTAACCGCTATCACCCCTGCCACGATTACCGATAGGGATGCGCTCAATCAAAGTCTTGAGCAGGTAGCCAAGCAGCGCTATGCAATTTCTGATGAAGAATATATTGCCCAAGCGGTCTCAATTGCCGTGGCAATCAATGACACCCAAGGTCGTTACATCGGCTCACTGTACACAACCGCACCTAAAACGCGCAAATCCCTCGAGGACTTGATTGGGTTTGTACCTGATATGCAAAAAGCTGCCGATGATATTCGTGATGCGTTTTTTGGGGAAATTTAAATGTTATCCTTGGCACTTTTGACAAGGTAAAGTTAAAACGCTCAAAGCGATTCTATTGATAGATTTTATATAACATGGCGGGGCTTAATCATTTGATGGCTCATCAATGTGGCAATAAACCTAAATGTTGTAAGCCTTGATAGATACCATCTTCCCACGCAGTTGGGCATACATAGTCAGCCGCCGCTTTCACATCGGGATGGGCATTCCCCATCGCCACGCCAAAGCCGACTGTCTGTAACATTTCGATATCATTCACCCCATCGCCAAATGCCATGGCATCTTCAAAATCCAGCCCCAGTTTATTGAGTGCCTGCGCAATGCCGCGTGCCTTCGAGCCTGTCGCATCTAGAATATCGATGCCGTTTTTATGCCAGCGCATGATTTTTAAAGTCGAGGGAAATTCAAAATTTACCTGCGTGTTGTCAGGATGAAATGCCACAACTTGATAAATAGGTATCGACAAATCAATGTCATCATGACGGGCAGTACGGTAAGCTATTTTAAGCGAATTCAAAGCGTCTGCCAGCGCATCATCTTCTGCTAACGCAATGATTTCAGTATCTGTCATGTAGGCATAGGATAAATTATTTGATTCAACATAATCGGTAATGAGTTTAATTTGCGCAGGCGTCATCGGATAATGCGCTAACAATTCACCTTGGTGGTGACTGCATTGACCGTTGATGGTGACCAGCACATCGATACCTACGGTTTCAATGAGCTCATACACAGCTTTGGGAAAAACAGCACGACCCCGACCGGTGGCGATAGCGACCATAATGCCTTGCTGCTTTAATTGTTTGAGCGCCTCAATCGCGGATTGCGGTACCCTTTCTTGCTGCTTGATGTACAAAGTATCATCAATATCAAAAAAGACAATTTTTGGTTTTTTGGGGCGTGCTGTTGGCTTAGACATAATAACACTAATGCGATAAATTGGAATTGACGCTAATTCTACCCTATTTTTGGGTTAACTTTTGAATTAACGACCAGAAAAAAGCCAGAAAAAAATCCTAGCTTTTTGCTGAATGCCAAAACTTATTGCAGAACGTTCGCATCATAATGCGCCATAATGCTTGAGAAATCCTTATCGCCATGCTGCTCACTATGTTTGCTATACAGTGCCGTGGCTTGGTCTGCCATTGGTGTCACCACCTTAGTGTCATTGGCCGTTTGTTTGGCAAGGTTCATATCTTTGAGCATGAGTTTGCTCATAAATCCACCTGTATAACCACGGCTTGATGGCATGGCATCGCCAACATCGGGATGCGGATTACACACTTCTAGCGCCCAGTTACGACCGGTGCTCGCTGACAAAATACTGGCTAAGACTTTTGGGTCTAATCCGTTTTTGGCGCCCAAATTCATGGCTTCGGCTGTCCCTGTCATAATCACGCCAAGCAGCATGTTATTACAGATTTTGGCGACTTGACCTGCACCGACCTCACCAGCGTGAAAGATATTTTTTCCCATCGCTTCTAGCACGGGTTTGACCTGCTCAAATTGCTCAGCTTGCCCGCCCACAATAAAACTGAGTGTCCCTGCTGCTGCCCCTGCGGTACCGCCTGATACGGGCGCATCCATGAACTGAATGCCTTTATCTGCCGCAGCTTCGGCAACTTCACGCGCATCACTCGCTGCGATGGTGCTACTATCGACCAGCAAGGTATCTTTACTCACCACATCGAGCAAGCCTTGATTACCGTCTTTACCCAGATACACCTCTTTGACATGTTGACCTGCAGGTAACATGGTGATGACCATATCCACCTCTTTGCTTGCGTCCACAGGTGAAGTCGCCACGTTTGCCCCTTGTTTGGCAAGGTCGTCTAGCACGGCGGTGTTTAGGTCAAATACGTTGAGGGCAAAGCCATTTTTGATGAGATTTTCTGCCATCGGTTTGCCCATGTTACCAAGTCCGATAAAGGCAATTTTTTTAATGGCTGTTTGTTGATTATTTGGCATATACATTCCTTGTATGTTGTGGTGTTTTTAAACTTTATACAGCAAGTTTGGCTAATTTTGCTGAGAGCGAATCGCTACCCAACCAAGACTCAAAGGGATGTTCGCTATTGGGAAAAGCTGACGCAAGATGCGACTGGATATAGCGGGCATCGCATTCATCAAGGGTTTTGCTCCATTTTGGCGATTTGTCTTTATCAATCAATAAAGCGCGTACACCCTCACGAAAATCGGGGTAATTAACACAATGTAGCGACGCATTCATCTCCATATATAGCACTTGCTCAAGCGATAATTTGCTGGCATGTTTAAACATCTCAACCGTCAATGCTGCACTGACTGGGCAACCGTGCCGATAAGTCTCGACCGCTTTGGCGAGCCATTTATCCGCTTCGCCGTTGACTTTGGTGAAGTTGTCATCGCGCAAGGCTGCATCTATATCATGCACTGAGCCTTTGTTTACTAGCGCTTGGATGGTATTAAAATGCTTCATCAAATGACTGTCTGCTAAATGCTCGGTATGATGAATTTTGGCTAAGGCTTGACTTGCGATATCATGTAAATTGTTGTCAGCTTGCCAATTGGCTTGTTTTAGCGCGTCAAGCACTTTGTCGTATTCGCTGCTTGCCACGGCATACTCGGCCAGGCTAGAGAAAATCGCATCGTTGGCGTTACAGTTCGCCCCTGTCAAGCCCAAAAACAGCCCAATTTTGGCAGGCATACGCGCCAAAAACCACGAACCTGTGGCATCGGGATATAGCCCAATGGTAATCTCCGGCATGGCAAAACGGGTGGTTTCGGTGACGATACGATGGCTACACATCGCCATCAAGCCCATACCACCGCCCATGATAATACCATTACCCCACAAGATAATCGGTTTTGGGTAAAAGTGCATTTGCCGGTATAGGCTGTACTCGTTTTCGAAGAATTCAACCCCGTACGGATTGGGCTGCTGCATAGGCACTTGGGGCGGAGTATCAGTCATACTGTCGTACAGTTTGCGGATATTGCCGCCTGCACAGAATGCCTTGTCGCCACTTCCCTTTAGCAAAATAGCGACGATGTTGTCATCAGTTGCCCATTTGGTGAGCTGATTTGCCATCAGTTTGCACATATCGACACTTAGCGCGTTTAGGGCTTTCGGGTCGTTCAATGTCATCGTGCCGATGTAGTGACCGTCTTGGGTGGCTATCGTTTCAAATATTACAGGTTGTTGATTTTCCTCGTTCATTTTTATTTTCCTATTATAGTCCGATATGTACTAAGCATTTATTTGGGTTATTTTCAACAATCTGACAAAACTCAACTAATTGATAAAGTTGCTTTAAAACAGTGGATTTATCAAAAGTTTGAGTTTGGTTAAAACGGTTTAAATCAAATGTTTGGTTTGCATTTTCAAAAAGTACAACCCAAGCCAAAATTAACTTTTTAAAACTAGTGATTTGATTTGGATAAAGCGTATTCACACCTTCAAAATCTAATCCTTGATAAACCACGTCTTTATCATCAACACTAAAATTAACCCATTCTAAACTATCGGCTAAATATCTAAGTAATTTATCATCAATATAAATATAATGATTTTTTATTAGTAGTTTATTTTCCCATTCTTCATTTAATGGGTGCTCATATGCAAAAATTAAATTGGTAATATCGGTTATAAAGAATAGTTGAATTTCACTCATAAATAGTTTTTGTTTATTTCCACTCTGGCTGGCGTTTCTCAAGGAACGCATTGACGCCTTCTTTTTGGTTGTCGCCATCAAATAACTTGATAAATAACTCACGTTCCTTTATCCAGTTAAAACTTGGTGGTTGATAACGTGCCGACATAATCAAGGTTTTACTCGACGCAATCGCATCGGGGGATTGCTTTGCCACTTTTTGAGCCAATTCTAAAGCTGTTTGTAACCCTTTGCCACTTTCCACGACTTCTTCCACCAAACCAATTTGCAGCGCCTTATCTGCCTTGATACGCTCACCGCATAAAATCATGCGCTTTGCCCAGCCTTCACCCACCAGCCACGGCAAGTTTTGCGTACCGCCTGCACACGGCAACAAGCCAACAGATAGCTCAGGGAGTGCCATTTGGGCATGGCTCTCAGCAATGCGGATATCACACGCCAACGCACACTCAAGACCGCCGCCCATCGCATAGCCGTTGATACAGGCAATCGACACGCCACGAAAATTGGACAAGGCTTCAAACGCTTCACCAAACGCCATTGCCATCTCCGCTGCTTGACCTTTGTCACCACTGGCAAAGCTGTTCAAGTCCGCCCCTGCGGAAAAAAACTTTTCGCCATCGCCATGCACCACCAAAGCGGTAACTTGTTTGTTGGCATTTAAGTCGCCAATCAGTTGTTTTAAACTGGCTAAACTTTCTTTGGTCCAAGTGTGGGCAGGCGGATTGTTGAGCGTCAAAACCGCAACGTGATTGTCGATGGTTAATTTTAAATTGGTGTAATTTGACATGGTAAATTCCTTTTAAAATGCCTTTAAATTTATTGCAATCTTGCCAACGCCCCAGCTTCCATCATTTTGCGAGACACAATCATCCGCATCACTTCATTGGTGCCTTCTAGGATTTGATGCACGCGCAAATCGCGTACATGACGCTCTAGCGGATATTCTTGTAGATAACCATAGCCCCCGTGTAGCTGCAGCGCTTGGTTAGCGATATCAAAACTCAAATCCGTGGCAAGACGTTTTGCCATCGCACAATACGCCGTGGCATCGGGCGATTTGCTATCCAAATGATACGCCGCCAATCGCACCATCTGCCGAGCCGACACCAAATGGGTGAGCATATCGGCAAGTTTAAACTGCACATTTTGGAATTGGTCAAGGGTTTTGCCAAACTGGCTACGCTCCTGTACATACTGCACGGCACGGTCAAGGGCAGCTTGAGCCGTACCCACCGCACACGTAGCGATATTGATACGCCCGCCATCCAAGCCTTTCATGGCAAAGCTAAAGCCCTGTCCTTCTTCACCGAGTAGATTTTCGGCAGGAACTTTGACATCAGTAAAATGCACCGCGGCGGTCGGTTGGTTTTTCCAGCCCATTTTATGTTCATTTTTGCCGTAGCTGATGCCATCGCTATTGGCATCAACGATAAAGGCAGACACGCCTTTTGCCCCATTGTCCGAGGTGCGCGCCATCACGATAAGCACATCGGTCGCCCCTGCCCCAGAGATAAACATTTTTTGCCCAGTAATGTGGTAATAGTCGCCTTGTTTGACCGCTTTGGTTTTTAATGAACCCGCATCTGAGCCAGCATTAGGCTCTGTCAAACAGTAACTACCCAATTTTTCGCCCGCTAATAGTTCAGGCAAGTATTTTTCGGCAACCTCGGGTTTGGCAAACTCGCCAATCATCCAAGCGACCATGTTGTGAATGGTCATGAATGCGGCGGTTGACGTATCGCCATACGCCAGTTTTTCAAAGATAATTGCCGCATCAAGGCGCGGCAAGCCCAGTCCGCCAAAATCAGGGTTGGTGTAAAGCCCCATAAAGCCCAGTTCACCGGCGGCTTTGAACACCTCTTTGGGAAAATAGCCTGTGGCATCCCATTCGGCAGCGTTGGGCGCAAGCGATTTAGCGGCAAATTGAGCAGCCAAATCAGCAAAAGCTTGTTGGTCTTCGGTGAGAGAAAAATTCATGGTAAATTCCTTTTTATGGCTAAATTACATCCATGCCATCAGTCGTTGCCAAGCGTTGCTTTAACTTAATGCAAAATCGCGACGCTTGGCTATATTGGCTATAACGTTTTTAACCTGATAGCTCAATTCAATCAGTCTTAATCACGAAATATTAATTGTTAACGTCTATTTATTTTAATGAAATGGTAGTGTTCACCCCTTTACTGGCTTCATCATCAAACCAACGCGCGGTAACGGTTTTGGTTTGGGTATAAAACTGCACAGCTTGTTTGCCATAAGGACCTAAGTCACCCAGTTTACTGGCGCGAGAACCGGTGAATGAGAACATCGGTAGTGGCACAGGAATGGGTAAATTAATACCGACTTGACCCACATCAATATCTTGTTGGAATTTATGGGCTGCCGCACCTGACTGGGTAAAGATAGCCGTGCCATTACCATTTGGATTGGCATTGATGATGGCAATCGCTTCATCTAGGCTATCGGCGTACATGATATCAAGCACCGGTCCAAAGATTTCTTCCTTATAGCACGTCATATCAGTAGTGACGTTATCTAAAATGGTCGGTCCGACAAAATTACCGTTTTCAAAGCCTTCGACCTTGATACCACGACCATCGAGCAGGACTTGTGCGCCTTCATCCGCGCCCGCTTGGATTAAGCGCTCAACACGCGCTTTGGCCGCTTTTGAAATCACAGGTCCTAAGTCTTTGTCATCTTTACCGGCTGCCACCACCAATTTTTTGGCACGTTCCACAATGTCACCCACCCAGTTTTTGGCTTCACCGACTAGAATCACCACGGATAACGCCATACAGCGCTGACCGGCGGCACCAAATGCAGCACCGGCTAGTTGGTTAAGACATTGCTCTTTGTTGGCATCTGGTAGGATGACTGCATGGTTTTTAGCCCCCATCATACATTGGACACGTTTACCTGCTTGGCTGGCACGGTTATAGACGTGTGTGCCGACTGCGGTTGAGCCGACAAATGAGATGGCTTTGATATCGGGGTGGTCACAAATGGCATCAACGGTATCTTTGCCGCCATGCACCACGTTTAATACGCCTTTTGGAATTCCCGCCTCTAACGCCAATTCTACCAAGCGCATGGTGACCATCGGGTTTTGTTCTGATGGTTTTAATACGAAGGTGTTACCAGTGGCAATCGCCATTGGGAACATCCACAGTGGAATCATGGCGGGGAAGTTAAATGGGGTGATACCCGCACACACGCCGAGTGGTTGCTGAATATTATACATATCCACGCCAGTCGCCACGTTTTCGATAAATGCGCCTTGTTGCAGGTTGCCAATGCCTGAGGCATGTTCGACGACTTCAAGACCACGGAACACATCGCCTTTGGCATCGGCTAGAGTTTTGCCTTGTTCTTCGGTGAGCATGGCGGCAAGCTCGTCCATGTTGTCACGAATGAGTTGTTGGTATTTTAAGAAGATGCGCGAGCGGGTGTTGATTGGGGTTTTGCGCCAGGTTTTGAACGCTTCTGCAGCCGCCGCGACGGCTTGGTTGATTTCATCGGAGGTAGTTTGGGGTACTTTGGCAATCACTTGTTGGGTAGCTGGGTTGGTCAGGTCAATCCACTCGCTAGTGGTTGATTCGACAAATTCGCCGTTGATGAGTTGTTTTACAGTTTGGGTAGTCATCGTAACAATCCTTGTTTTTACCTTGTTGGGTGTATAGCGTTTGATAGCGTTAAACGCGTTGCAAAACAGTGTGAATGAGTTGGGGGATACTGTCAATCATACTTAATTACTTAAGTAGTTTTTCTGGAGTAGCTCTGCTAGAGTGGTTGTGCTGGGCGGCTGCCATAGGGTTAATGACAATAATCTTTGAGGCCAGCTCACCTTTGCTGCGAGCGCCCAGTTTTTTCATTAAGTTGGCTTTATGCACTTCAATGGTTCTAGGGGATAAACCAAGTGACTTACCAATCTCTTTACAAGTATAGCCATTGACCACATATTGCGCAATTTGGGCTTCACGTGCAGTGAGCTGCGATTCGGACGATACTTGCGGTTTTTTTTCAAAATGCCAAATTGCCAGTTTGAAGGGGTCATCTGGGGTTAAGGTGCGTCCGTGGGTAGTTGCCCAGAATATTTCCCCTGTTTTGTGACGCATAAAGCGCTCATCGCAGTAATGCATGTTGGTCTGTAATCCCAAACCTGTTAATGCTTCTTTGCCAATTTTTTCAAAATCTTCGACACTGGGAAACAATTTTTGCATCGATTGATTGAGTAGCTCATCGTGCGCATAACCGAACAAATTGGCAAAGGCATCGTTGAGCGCTTTGATACGCCGATAGCTTAATACCACTATCGGCGTGGGCGCGTGCCTAAAAGCCAGTAAGGCATAATTTTCCATCACAATCACCCCTGATTTTTAAGCCCTGACAACTTATTGGTGGATAACTTATCGATTGCCATTAATAATCCGCCATCGCTTGTCTAACCGCCTCAATCGCGGTTGGGTCATCAAGGGTACTCATGTCGCCTGTTTCTTTGCCTTCCGCCAGTGCCTTGATAGAGCGGCGTAAGATTTTACCTGAGCGGGTTTTGGGTAAAGCTTTGGGAAAATAAATAGCCGCAGGTTTAGCAAGGGCGCCCAACTGTCTTGCGACTTCACCCACGATTTGCTGCTCAATGCGGAAACGGTTTTCGGTTTCTGCTACTAAGTCATGATTTTTTAGGATACAAAAGGCAATGGGTAACTTACCTTTAAGCTCGTCATGGATGCCAACTACCGCAGATTCGGCGACTTCGGGGTGATGACCGATGGCTTCCTCGATTTCCTTGGTACCCAAACGGTGACCTGCCACATTGATGACATCATCGGTTCGCCCTAGAATATAGTAGTAGCCGTATTCATCCATCACGGCATAGTCTGATGTTGCGTATTGTTTGCCATCGAGCAATGAAAAATAGCCATTGATAAAACGCTCGTCATTTCGCCAAACGGTGGTCAAACACCCAGGTGGTAAAGGTGCGGCCAACATCAGCATGCCTTTTTCATTGGCTTGGCAGGGTTCGCCTGTGGTTTCATTGATGACTTTGGCGTCAAATCCAAACATCGGATAGCCGGGTGTGCCTTGTTTGTGTGGCCTGTGGTCGGGATTGCCTGCAAATTTCGGGGCATGGCTTAGGATCGGCCAGCCTGTCTCAGTTTGCCAATAGTGGTCAATGATTGGCACACCCATGTGACCTGTTAGCCACTCGGCCGTTGGCTCATCGAGTGGCTCACCTGCCAAGAAGAATGATTTTAAACTTGAGATATCGTGACGGCTCATCCACATTTCGTCTTGTTTACGCAGCATCCGCACGCCTGTCGGTGCGGTGAACAAAATATTGACTTTATTAGCTTCGACAATTCGCCACCAAATCCCTGGGTTTGGCGTGGTTGGCAAGCCTTCATAAATAATACTGGTCATGCCTGTCAGTAACGGGGCATAGATGCTAAACGAGTGACCCACTGCCCAACCGATATCCGAAATCGCCCAAAACGTCTCGCCCGCTTTACCGTTATAGACAAAATCCATCGCGGTGGCCAGGGCTACCGCATGACCGCCTGTATCACGCTGTACGCCTTTGGGTGTGCCTGTCGTGCCCGAGGTATATAATAGATACGATGGCGCATTGGACTCTAGCCAAACACAATCGACTATGGCATTGTTGTCGACACTTATCGCCCGCTCGGCGGCATAGTCGATGTCCTGCGGCTCAGCTGTGTATGGCATAATGCCACGGTCAATCACCAGCACACGGGTTTTGACTTTGGCTTCTTCGACTGCTTTATTGACCAAGTTTTTATAATTAATGAGCTTGCCGCCGCGCAGCCCTGCATCGACCGTAATCACCATTTTGGCTTCGGCATCATCCATGCGTACGGCGAGGTTATGCGAGGCAAATCCGCCAAATACCACTGAATGAATCGCCCCGATACGCACACAAGCCAGCATGGCATACGCCGCTTCCAAAATCATCGGCATATAGATGACAACACGGTCGCCTTTGTCGATGCCATGACGTTTTAGCACATCGGCAAAATAGTTCACTTCTTTGTATAAATCGTTGTAAGTTAAACGGCGTTTGGCATAGTCGGTATACAGTTCAACAGGGTTGCCGAGTGCCTTAAAAGCTTTCTGAATATTGGGGTAATTATCAATCATTTCAGCATTGATTTCGGTAGACACCCATACAAAGGCATCTTGCTCTGCCCGGTTTTCAAGGTGGCGGTCGACCATGTTATAACACAAATTGGTTTCCCCACCGACAAACCATTTGGCAAAGGGCAGCTTACTATCGTCTAAGATTTGGGTAGGTGGTTGATGCCAATAGATTCGCTTGGCTTGCTCGCCCCAGAAGGCTTGTTTGTCGTTGATTGATTGATTGTATAAGTCAGAGAAACTCATTGGCTGTCCTTAGCTAGAATCTTAACGGATGGTGAAAGTCGCTTGCAGGTTTGGTTTTCAGAGGTTGGCAAAATATCTTATTGCTTAGCAAAGCCTATCATTGCATTCATTCTTTGAATTCACTCCTTGAATTCATTTTATAAACTCAAATGATACGTTTTGTATCGTTTTGAATATAGCAAATAGACTTGCTAACGTCAAGCCTTGCCAAAATAATTTTAGCGCTGTTTATATTTCGGATTTTTAACGATTAGTATTTCTTATAGTGATAATAGTTTGTGCTAACATAATTGTCCTGTTACACTTTTTAGACTAAAGCAAATAAGGGAATAGTTATGAGCCAGACCAACGCCAACCCAGCTGAAAATGAAAAAAGCCTTGCACCGCCTCACGTTTTAAGTTTAACCCCTTTAAACTCGCATCCGTCAAATACGGCACTTGTTGAGCTTATCGACAATGATAAAGACTCTCCTTTGCTAGCGGACACCCAGTTACTTAGCCGCGTGCTGATAACGGTCGTTGAGCAGCAAACCTCAGAACCGGTCAAACAAACCATTAATAAACTGTTAAATGGCGAAGACCCCCAGCAGACTATTCAAGCCATTTTGCCAACACTCAACCATCAACAGCGCAAGAACCTCATTCGGGCTTGTGGCTTATTTGCGCAAGTGTTTAACATCGCCGAAGACATGCACCATGAGCGCCGCCGCCTTGCCCACGAACAAGACGAATCTGCGTCAAAAAGTAGTTTTGCCCATGTGATTGATGAATTAAAAGCCCAAGGGATTGACAGCGATGAGTTGCAAGCACAGCTTGATGATACCTTTATCAGTGCGGTATTGACCGCGCATCCGACCGAAGTGCAGCGTCAAACTATTTTATCACTGCGTCGTCAAATCCGTGCCTTACTTGAGCAATACCACACCGCGATTGGCTACCAACGTCATCGTATCGAGCAGCAACTAGAAGCCACGTTATTGTCGCAGTGGCAAACCAATGAAACCCGCCATTTTAAAATTACTGTCAAAGATGAAATTGACAATGGCATTGCCTATTTTGATTTAAGTTTTTTTGAAGCCCTGCCAAGTTTGTATCGCAAATTAGATTATCAGTTAAAAGAGCGTTTCCCCGACACTGACATGCCAAACTTACTTAATATCGGTGGTTGGATTGGTGGCGACCGTGACGGCAATCCATTTGTGTCAGCCGATACCCTTCGCTATGCGTTCAAACGCCAAGCGGCGACCGTGTTTTACTTTTATCGTGACCAACTGGGCAAGCTATACCAAGAGTTGCCGCTGTCTATCCGCCATGTCAACGTGAGTGATGCGGTACTGGCACTCTCCGAGCAATCCAAAGAAGATAATATCTCTAGAGAAGAAGAGCCTTATCGCCGCGCCATCGGGTTTATCTCATCACGTTTAGTCGCTACCTCACATACCTTTGATTTGTCTTACGGTTGTCGCTTTGGACTTAGTGAGCCCTATGCTGATTGTGACGAGTTTTTAGATGATTTGTACGTCGTTTATCAGTCATTGGTGGATAATGGCAGTGAATTACTGGCTAACGAACGACTCACCGATATCATCCGCGCCGTGGAAGTATTTGGTTTTTATCTGATGCCATTGGACTTGCGCCAGTTTTCAGGGATTCATGCCGAAACGGTCCATGATTTGTTCAAACATGCCGATTTAGAAGATTACCTTTCTTTGTCTGAATCCGCGCGTCAACGTGTGCTGCTGCGTGAATTGGCAACTGCGCGTCCTTTATACAACCCCTATATCACTTATGAGCCACAAACCCAGCGTGAGCTAGAGATTTTTCAAGCCGCAGCCGATATCAAAAATCGCTTTGGTGACAAAGCGATTACCCAAAGTATTATCTCCAATGCCGAACAAGTGAGTGATTTGCTGGCATTGGCGTTGTTATTGAAAGAATCAGGGCTATTATTGGTCAAAGATGGCGTACCCGTGAGCCGTATCAATATCGTGCCTTTGTTTGAAACCATTGAAGCGCTGCAAAACAGTACCCGCATTATGAGTGAGTTACTGGATAAACCTTGGTACAAATCGGTGCTAGCCAGTCGTGACAATCTGCAAGAAATTATGCTGGGTTATTCAGACAGTAACAAAGATGGCGGTTATGTCACCAGTCAATGGTCGCTCTACCAAGCTGAAATTCAGCTAGTGGAAATGGCAGAAAAATATGCCATTCAACTGCGTTTATTCCACGGTCGTGGCGGTAGCGTGGGTCGTGGTGGTGGTCCGTCATTTGAAGCGATTTTGGCACAACCAGAAGGCTCAGTGGATGGTCAAATTCGCATTACCGAGCAAGGGGAAGTTATTACCGCAAAATATGCCGATGCGGGCAACGCGGAACGCAACCTTGAGACGCTGATTGCTGCAACGCTCAAAGCGAGCCTATTGCCAAGCCATAGCGAAAGCCCTGATAGCGACCTAATGAATCAATTATCGCATGAAGCCTTTAATTGCTATCGCGCGCTTATCACTCAGCCGTATTTTATTGATTATTTCTTGCAGACAAGTTTGGTCAAAGAAATTGCCAGTTTAAATATTGGCTCACGTCCTGCTAGCCGCAAGTCTTTGGCGCGTATTCAAGATTTGCGCGCGATTCCTTGGGTATTTTCTTGGATGCAAAATCGCTTAATGCTACCAGCGTGGTATGGCTTTGGCACCGCAGTCGAAAAACTGATTGCAGATAACCCAGACAACTTAGCAAAACTGCAACACAACGCCCAACACAGCGCCTTTATGCAAGCCATGTTATCAAATATGGCACAGGTCATGGCAAAAACAGATATCGAAATCGCCCAAGCCTATGTTGAGCTCGCCAACGATGCCACTGAAGCCAACGCTATTTTTGCACTTATTACTGCAGAATATCACCGCAGCCTTAAAGCCTTACTAACACTGACCAATAAAGAAACGCTACTGGATGATAACCGTACATTGGCACGCTCACTTGCGCTACGCCTGCCGTATTTGAATGCCTTGAACTGGTTGCAAGTAGCATTATTAAAACAACTTCGCGAGGCGACTACTGATGAAGCGTCTACTGATGAAAGGTCTACCACTGAAACCACCAATGAAGCGACGAGCGATAATGAAGCGTCTTATACCGCAGTGCTTAACTTGGTTCATTTAACTATCAATGGTATTGCCCAAGGCTTAAGAAATACCGGTTAGTAAGAGTTCAACATAGCCTTAAATTACTTATTTTAAAAAATCGCTGGTTGCGTACTGGCGATTTTTTATTGACGTTTTTTTTATTGATAACAATTAACCCAAATAAAGCTTATCAAAATCCAAATGGTGTACCCATTCTCGTAATAGCAATACCTTGGCATAAAACGCTAGGTCATTGGGCATAGCTGGCAAATCTCGTAGCGAGCGATAGCCCGCCAGCACCGTAAAAGCTTTTTCTAGTATCTCAGCGCGAATATAATCGCCATTGTCATCTTGCTCAAACGCTAGTAAGCGTAAGTCCTCTGCCCCTATCACCTTTAATAATTCATCTTTGGGCAAGCTAGATTTTAGCGGTGAAATAGCATCTTCTATGCGCATAATTGCCGTTTCCCAAGCCAATTCGGTGGGTGGCAATGCGTGCAATGTCTCTGCAATTACTTTTAGCGTAAGCCCAATGTCCCATAAGTTATCTTGCAGCGTTACACTGATATGGTCAGCATTTATTGTTAACACTAACATAGCACGCCCTTTTTTCATTTTTATTCATTATAACTGGATTGTGATTAAATAGCTTGATTGTCATTAAAATGCGCTCGTTTAACCGATGGATTTGATTTTATAAAAAAAACCCTTATCTAATAACCATATAAATAAGGGGATAGCCATGTCAGAAATTCAATTTAATGCCAACTTAAAAAAAGCCGAAAACGATGAGCCACTGACTGAGCAGCAATTAGAGGCACTGGCACAAAAACGCGCCTATTTGCAGGAGCAGGCTGAAGACATCATTGCTATTGCACAATTACAAGATAATTCTGCACTCAACTGTTTACACAAAATCAATGTCCTAGGCGGTACTTCAGAAAAAGCTTACAGAGCGGTCAATACCCGTATCATAACCGACCAAGACCCACATGGCGCTTATCATGCGGTGGCAATGGCACAATCAACCTCGGATTTGCCCTTTGATGTGCCTACACTCGTAGATATTGTCATTGAGCAAGGTGAGCCAGCATTACAACTGCGATTGTTAAAGCTATTTGATAGTCAGCCGATTGCTGCCGAGCCGATTCCAAAAATTCGTGATAGTATCAATCAGTTAGGCGATAAAGCGGTGATTGCACAGCTCAATCAGCATTTGTTAAATCGCCAGTGACACAAAAACAATAAAGGTTAGGAGCTCTCCTAACCTTTATTGTTTCTGTGCTGTTGTTACCGCTGTCCTTTTTACATTTGGGCTTTTTTAAGCTTGTGCTTCTCTGCTTGTACTTCTTTGCTTGTATAAAGGCTTAGGTATAAATTAGGGACATTTAAACGTCATGGTATATTCGTAATCATCATCGCGGGCAAGGGTTTTTTTGCTACCAAACACGCTGCCAATCATGCCTATGGCTTGGTCAGCCGCGCGTCCCATGTTTTCATCCAACACGCCGTTATACTGGTAGCTATCGGTCAACACGATGGGCGATTTTCCGCGGCACTGCTCGGTTGCGATATGTAACGCATTTAGTTTGGCGCTATTTTTGCTTTTGCCTAACCCAGTGGTTTCAAGCGTATTGTTCGCGCGCTGTAGCACGGGTAAATTGGTCGGTGTGCTTTGACAAGCAGATAAGCTCATTGCTGCTAGCAGCGCGATAGTTGCGATTTTTAATTGGGTGATTTTTAATGTTGTGATTTTTAATAAAGACGGTTTGAGCGATGATTTCATGATCTGCAGGCTGTCCCTTTTCAATAGCGGTGTTAAGTTTCTCATCAATTATCAACAATCCAGGCAAACTCACCATTTTCATAATAGAATCTGGTTGATGGCTTGTATTAGTGTGTGGTAAAAAATGAGCCGCCGCAAGTGGTCTTACAAATCATAAAATCCGCGCAACAATTGGCTGGTTTATTGATTTTCAAACTAGCTATTTTGGGTGAAATTGGTTAGCATGATGGGTGGTTTTTTAAAGTTTTTTGCTTAGATTAGGACGATTATGCTCTCACCTGCCCACTCACAATCAACCCATTCGCAATTAATAGATGCCCCTTGCGGTAAGCTTGAAGTTGACGCACTTTGGCAAGCTGACTCAACAGGCGTTGCCAACCCAAACGCCGCGTCGGTTGAGCGTGTTGCCATTCTTTGCCACCCAAACCCATTGCAAGAAGGCACGATGATGAATAAAGTGGTGACCACCATGTATCGTTTTGCCCGCGACCAAAACATGCATGTGGTACGCTTTAATTTTCGCGGTGTGGGTCAGTCAACGGGCGAGTACGGCAATGTGACAGGTGAAATCGAAGACGCGTTAACCGTACTTCAATGGATTCATAGCCAAACTGAGGCGCGCAAGCTATGGATTGGCGGATTTTCGTTTGGCGGATTTGTCGCCGCCAAGCTTGCCCAGCTCGTCAATGAACAAGGCGCATTTTTGGGAGTGGATGATTTTGACATCACGGATTTGGCCTTGATTGCCCCTTCTATTGAAAAAAACGACACCTCAGATTTGCTACTACCCACCGCCCAAACCTTTATGATTTATGGCGCGAATGATGAAGTGATTGCGCCAAGCTCGCTACAACAATTTGGGGAAAACTTTGGTATTCAAACGCACATCATTGACGATACAGGGCACTTTTTTCATGGTAAATTAGGGCAATTAAAACAGCTGCTTGAAGCGTTAAGTAGCAAATAACGCAGTTTTTATTTTATCCTAGTTTCTGATTTATGTTTTTGATGGGTGTTTTTGATTCGGGTTTTTGTTGTATTTGACATCGTGAGCTATTTGGCACTTTAATGCCGTTTATTTAATCGCATCTATTTATTTAATACCCCTACGTCAAAGCACGTTGAAATGGAATTTTGACAACTTTTTAATTTACGCTGAGAGATAACATGCCCAACTCAAATTTACGACCCTTACAACGCTATGAGCTTGCGCTAAAATCTGGTGAGTTTAGCGAAGATGCGCAGCAGCGGGCTGCGATGACTTATTTGGACAATGTCTATGAACAAATCATGGACAACCGCGCCAAACAACGTGGGCTATTTAGCTTTTTAAGACGTACTGAGCCGCCCAAAGGGCTGTATATGTGGGGCGGCGTGGGTCGTGGTAAGACTTGGATGATGGATATGTTTTTTGAGTCGGTGCCCGCTGACAACAAAATGCGCCAGCACTTTCATCACTTTATGAAGCGGGTGCACGCCGAGCTCAACAAGCTGCAAGGTCAACAAGACCCACTACAAAAGGTCGCCGATATCATCCATAATGAAGCGGATGTGATTTGTTTTGATGAATTTTTTGTCTCCAATGTCTCCGATGCGATGATTTTGGGTGATTTGTTTACCATGCTATTTAAAAAAGGCATCACCTTGGTTGCCACATCAAACATCGCACCAAATGGCTTGTATAAAAATGGTATTCACCGTGACCGTTTTTTACCTGCCATTGCCGAAGTTGAAAAAAACTGTACGGTAATGAATATTGACAGTGGCATCGACTACCGTCTGCGCGTATTGCAGCAAGCCGAACTTTACGTGTCTCCGTTGACCAAAGAAAACATCCACTGGCTTGCCAACCGCTTTACCGCGCTAAGCAACAACCAACACATTATCCAAGACCCCATTCATATCAATGGTCGTGATATCGCCATCAAAGGTCGCACCGAAAACACCTTGTACATTGATTTTCGGGCGTTATGTATGCAGCCGCGCTCAGCCAGCGATTTTATTGAAATCGCCAACGAGTTTAGCACGGTACTGGTGGACGACGTGCCCATACTAAACGATATTATCGCTGATCCGACAAGGCGCTTTATTTACCTCGTCGATGAGTTTTATGATCGCCGCGTCAAGCTTTTGGTACGTGCAGAACAGCCGATTTTACAACTGTATGATGGGCAAAAATTGGCGTTTGAGATTGAGCGTACGCGCTCACGGCTGTTAGAGATGCAATCAGAAGAATATCTCAAAGCAGAACATCGTTTGGATGAGATAAAAAAAGAAGATATGACCATTTAAATAATCCAAAGCCTTAATTGTTATGTAGGTGAGTGGCTTTAACGATGTATATTCCCAAAGATTTTTCCCAAACCGATTTTGAAGCCGTTAAAGATTTTATTGCTGGGTCGCGATTAGCAAATATAATGGCATCAAATGGCGATTCGGTTGAAATCTGCCCTGCTCCGTTACTTTGGCAAGTAGATGAACAAAATCCGCTTGGCTATTTGATGGGTCATGTGGCAAAAGTCAATCCGATTGTAAAGACTGACGCTAAAAACTGGAAAGTTGTTTTCACTAGCCAAGGTCATTATATCAGCCCAAATTGGTATCCTACTAAGGCGATGACCCATAAAGAAGTGCCGACGTGGAATTATCAATCGGTGATTTTTTCGGTGACACCGCAGCTAATCACAGACGCAACTCAAATCAAGCAGATTGTCGCGACGATGACGGATTTTTTTGAATATCAACTTAAACAAACTAACCCCAGTCATGAGCCTTGGTCTTTAAGTGATGCGCCAAGTGACTATATTAATGCCATGTGCCGCGCGATTGTGGGGGTTAAATTGACCATTCATAATTTTGAAGCCAAATTTAAACTTAGCCAAAATAAACCCTTGGATAATCAGCAAGGCGTAATTGACGGTTTAACACAACTGCAATCAGCTTCAGCTGATAATATGGCAACGCTAATCAATAATCTCTTTAAGGAATAAAAATGACAAATTCAGAAATTTTAGACTTTATCAAATCACGCCGTTCAATCGGCAATCTTGTCGCCCCTGCCCCCACCCGCGAGCAAGTCGAACAAGCGATTGAAGTCGCCCTATCCGCCCCCGATCACAAGGATTTAAACCCCTACCGTTTTATCGTACTTGAAAACCAAGCGCTCAACACCTTAGGCACGGCGTTAAAAAATGCGGCGATAGCACAAGGTGAAACTGACGAGAAAACCATCAAGAAAGCGGAAAATATGCCGCTGCGTGCGCCGATGATTATCGTGTGTGTGACCGATTTTAAACCCCATGATAAAGTCCCCCATTGGGAACAAATAGCGGCAAGTAGTTGCGCGGTGCAAAATCTACTGCTTGCCTTGTCGGCACAAGGGTTTGCCACCGTATGGCGCACCGGTCCACTTGCCAATGCGCCTGCAATCAAACAACTGTTTAATGTAACTGATGATAACCAAGTCATTGCTTTTGTGTATGTTGGCACAGCCGTGTCGACCATCCCACCGCGTTCTAAGATAGACGTCACACCATTTATTGTTTATGATAATGGCACAAACTAACGGCTAAGCTAGCCGTTTTTATATTTTGCTCATGTAAAGGGTGCCCTGTTGTCAGTATTTGCAGGACAAGTGGATTCAAGGATTTTCAATGAAAAAACCCCAGTTAGCAACTAATCTAAGTGAAAATTTAGAAAAGCTGAATGTCAATCGTGAAAAAGCCAGTAAGCTGTTTGCCGACGTCATTGAAAAAGCGGTCAAAAAGTCTAAACCCGACACCCCAGCGGTATTAGAGACAGACTTAGACAATCAGCTCGCCAATCAATCTGCACCCCTCAAAATTGCCGTGCTGGGCGGTGGTAGTTTTGGTACGGCAATGGCAAATTTATCGTCCAAAAATGGCTGCGAAGTCACGCTTTGGGTACGCGATAAGCGCAGCGTCAAATCGATGCAAAAAACTCATATCAACAAAAAATACTTGCCCGACCATAAGCTTGATGAGCGCCTGCAATTTACCCATGATTTGCAAGCAGCCGTCAAAGGTAAAGATTTGATTTTTGTGGCAGTGCCGAGCTCAGCGTTTCGCGAAACTTTACAAAAAATTGCGCCTTTTATCAGCGCTCAAGCCATCGTGTCTTTAACCAAAGGTATGGAAAAAGATACCTTTGCGCTAATGAGTGATGTGATCGCGGATGAATTACCCAATGTGGCTTTTGGCGTGATGAGCGGCCCCAATCTCGCCAAAGAAATCATGAATAATATGCCGTCTGCCACCGTGATTGCCAGCCAATCTGCAGCGCTACGGCTTGCGGTACAAACAGCGCTGCACAGTGCATTTTTTCGCGTGTTTGCCAGTGATGATTTAATTGGCGTGGAGCTTGGTGGTGCGCTCAAAAATATTTATGCCATTGCCATGGGCATGGCGGCTGCCTATGACATCGGGGAAAACACCAAAGCCATGATTTTAACTCGCGCATTGGCTGAGATGAGCCGATTTGGCGTCCAAGCGGGGGCTAATCCCCTGACCTTTTTGGGGTTGTCGGGCGTGGGTGATTTGTATGCAACTTGCTCATCGACCTTAAGCCGTAACTACCAGATTGGTAATATGCTAGGGCGTGGCATGAGCCTTGACCAAGCCATCAAAAAACTGGGGCAAACCGCTGAAGGGATTAATACTATCCAGCAGGTGAATGAAAAAGCCATGAAAGAGGGTATTTATATGCCGATTACTCATGCTTTGCACGATATTATCTATGAAGACAAAGCGCCGCTTGGGGTTGCATTAAACTTAATGGAAGCAGGATTTAGAAGTGATGTGGAATTTGTCATGCCGCATCAAGTGCAGCCAAAGCATCACTGACAAACATAACTTTAAATATTTTTAGGTAAATATATGCAATTAATTTTAGTTCGTCATGGCGATGCAGGCGCTTATACCCTGCCAGACCATGAAAGAAATTTATCAGCACTGGGTCAGGCCCAAGCTTCACAGACTGCACAATGGCTTGCCGAAAACTTTGAGCCCGATCATTTTATCGTCAGTCCTTACAACCGTGCCCAGCAAACCCTTGCCCAAATCCAGCAATTTTTTCCCCATGTGCCTGTGACCACGTATGAGGGCATCACCCCTGATGACGATGCAGACATCGCAGTGGATGCGCTAGGCGAATTGGTTGGCGACTGCATGGTGGTGGTTTGTCATATGAATATCATTGCCAAAATCGCCCATATTCTCACGGATGAACCACTAGAGGGTTTTGCGCTGGCTGAAGCGCGTGTATATGATATGGGTATATTGGCACCCAGTCTTGCCGCTGAGATCAAACGCTTTGTTCCCACCTGTTAGGTGATTTAATTTGTCAATTTTGTGTAGGACACTTCTGTGATTCATATTTGGTTGCCAACTCAGCATGCTGCCTTACGTTTATGGCAACAAACCACCCAGACTTGGCAAACGGCTGATAACTGGCAAACGCTTGCGACCCTTGCCAATCTGCAAACCACCCAATCAGCCAAGCTACAAGCCTGTCTCTATTTTCCTAGTGTCAATTTATTAACAATCCAGCCTACGCTTTCAGCAAGCCAGCTCAACGCTCTGGGCGACACCGGCAGACGCTATTTATTTGAAGATATCAGCATTGGGTCGGTAGAAGATTTACAAGTCAAAATTCAGCCGGCGGTCAGCAATAGCGAGTTAGCCGCGTTGTTTGGGCTTCATGCTGCCGATATTCATTCATGGATCAATACTGCCTCGTTGGCGGGTATTGAGATAATCGCTTTAGTGCCAGATTTTTTATTGCTGCCGACCATAGATACTAGAATTCATACTACAAACACGAGGACTGCAGAGACGAGGGTTACGCCTACCACAAGCGCGGTCTATTACCAAGATGCAGATACGCAGTTATTAAAGCTCCATACTTATCACGGCATGGCGGTTAGTTTTTTACCCCTGGTACTCACCAAATTACCCATGCTAGAAACGCTATATTTAACGGGTTTTCACGATGAAACCGTTGCCCAGCAATTAGCCAGTATGCCTAATTTATCCATAGAATCGTCTGAGTTGTTGCCTACCCCAATCAAAGACCCGGTCAGACATTTTTTTAACTTTGCGACAATCAAAGGTAAAACGACGCTTGCGCCTTATGCCAAAGTCATCGCCTTAGTCACTGTTTGTGCGCTACTGACAGCCTTTGTGGTGGATGCGCTTCGTTGGTATTATTACGATCAAGCACAAAAACAAGCCGCAACTTTGCTGGCGCAGCAATACGCCCAGTGGTTCCCCAATGAGCCGCTTAGTAGCAAACTCACCCTACAACGACAGTTATCTGGCAAATTAACCACCCAGCAATCAGCCACGCCAAACCTACTTCAGACATTGTCGTCCATACAGCCGGTATTGCAGCAATACCAACTGACTGCCAAGCAGCTTAATTTTCAAAATAATCACTTACAACTGCAGCTTTTATCATCAAGCGCCGATTCATTGAACAAAGCCGTTAATGACATGGTAAACAAAGGGATAATAGCCAAGCTAGGGTCTGTCGATGCCGCGATACCCGCTGCGATGTCTTCGAATACTGCCAGTGCGGTTTCCAGTGCAGTGGCGCCAACTTCTGCTGGCAGTGCCCTTGCCATGATAGATATTGAATTGGCAGACTAAACCTACGACTGAGATGAATTTATGAAACCGCAAGCCTCACTGAGCCAATCCCTGCAAAAACTAACCACGCCTCTGGGTCACGCGTTTCAAAATTTATCACGTCGTGATCAGATTGCGCTGCTGATATTGGCAATGTTCTTGCTTTTTTTTGTGGTCGGTGTCGGTGGTTGGACGCTGCATGGCAAAGCCAACCAAGCACAAAAAAAATACGATGACACCATGGCAGATGTGTTTTGGCTACGCAGTCAAGCAGGCAACATCAATCCCAACCAAACCCAACAAGTCAGTCAAGCCGATGCTATCAAACAAATACTGAGCCAATCAGGTATTGTTAATGCGCAAGTGGTCGAGAATGGCAATACTATCCAAGTTGCTTTTAGTCACGCGCAGGCCAGCGTAATCACCAATATATTTAATCAGTTTGAACAACAAGGTATTCGCATCCAGCAACTACAAATCAACCAGCCAGCCCTCGATAAACTTGAAGTACAGTCTGTCTTATCTATTAACTAATGGTAAAAGACCATAAAAAACGATGCACTTGGCATCGTTATTTTGGCGCATGGGGGCGCATGGGGTGATTATTTTTGCACCCACTGGCGAATTTTATCACGCTCTGCTGGCGTTGCTCTCAACCATAACTGCATAAATTGATCGAGACTATCCGATGAACTGACCGTGGACACAACAGCTTGATTGCCATATTGATTGCTAGGTTGATTGATAGCGGGAATCGCACCCCCTGATTGTCCTAAGGCATTGATGGTTTGTTGATTGGCTTCAACCGCTTTTGAGCTACCACCAAACACACCGCCTAACGCATTACCCAACCCGCTAAAAATGCTTGAACTACTGCTGGATGTGGCTTGCTGACTTGCAATGACTTGCTTGCCTTGTAGCACTGCTAGTGTGGGTTGTTTGACATATTCTTTGGCGGCATTATAGTCTTCTGGTTGACCCAGCATATCCAACACATACGTTTGATTGTCGGCAAGCTCTACCGGAACGCTAATATTGCTTGAACGTAACACATCGTGATTGTCACCGCGCAGCTCGTACAACCGATTGTACTTGGCAGTAATGACATGTTTGCCTGGCTCAAGTTTGTAGGTTTTTTGCGGCTTTGAAAGCAAGCCGTTTTTGACTTCTTGACCATTAATGGCAGTCACGATGGTATTATCAGTAACATTTAAGGTGACTTGGGCAAATGTTTGTGTGGTTGCTAACACGCCCGCAGTCAACGCGGCAGCCGTCCATAAGTACTGTTTATTCATAGGATATCCTGTTGTTTTACATCAAACTGTTGATGGATTCTAACCCATTTATCACGCAATTCCTATGACAAACCCGGTCAAAAATCTAAAAAATTTTCATTTTCTGCAATTTCATCAAAGTCTGCCAATTCAAAATTGAGCGTTAAACTATCAATGATGTTCATCGCATCTTGAATTTTGGCTTTGCTCACTTTGTTTAATGGGGTGCGTTCCATGTTAGAAAACAATGGCTGCAATTCGTTTAACACTGCCAACATCGCACCGATGCGGTGTGGACCTTCATTGAGCAAATAGTCAATGATACGGGGGTCAAAGTGCCAATGACGACGGCGTAATACCGATTCCAAAATCAGCTGTCTATCAAGCCTATCACTGCCCGTTGGCAATTGAAAAGTCGCGGCTCGAGCAAGCCTTGATAGCAAATCTCGCAGCTCAAAATTTAACGCTTTGACAGGCAAACGACTGGCAAAAATAATTTTATTACCGTATTCTTGCGATAAATTAATCAGATGAAAAACTGCTTCTTGCCACTCAGGATGACCTTGAATTTCATCCATGTCATCAAGCGCAATCACCGTGGTATTCTCTAGCGATGACAACACCATGGCATCCATATTGGCGTTTATCAGCTCACGCAGCGATAGATAAATAACAGATTGGTCGATATCACGGAAGGATTCGCAGATAGCGTTGAGTAGATGGGTTTTACCTGTATCGCGCTCGCCGTATAGGTACAGCTGCGTCAATAGCCCTACATGCATTTGGCGCACCACATCGATGATAGATACCCAGCCTGGACCACTAAAGTCACTGATACTCGCGGACTGTTTGATATTTAAGTTTAGACTTAATTGTTCCGACATTCATGCACTCGCAATCGGTAAGATATCCCTTTTTGAAAATAAATCATAAACCACTATACGCATAGTGCTGCCCAGTTAGCCGCCCAATGTTTGAAAGTTTAAAAGCAAAAAATTCAAGCGTCTAACTAAATTTTGACTATTATAACCTAAATTTATGAAATAGCTACTCACGCGCCTTTTGCCCCGTGTGGGGTTATTTCAAATTTACTTACCTTTCTTATTTACCTTTTAAAACTATCAATAAAAACCGTCAATACAAAAAATAAATACTATTGTAAACCTAAACACGATGGTATAACCAAAGATTGTACATGTCTTAGCATTTTAGTAGTATATTTGATTATCTTTGTAATGGAGACCATGATGTTTATTGTTAAACAATTGCGTGATTCGACTATTTTTAGACCATTACACATCAATATTAGCACCCTAAGTGCTATGGGGCTAAGTTTGGGACTTGCCGCCTGCCAACCCACCCCTGAGACAAATAACCGAGCGAGCGACCCTGCCCCTTCACCGTCTAACGTACCTGAAGTCATCATTGCCCAAACCCCAGCCACTATACCACCTGCCACAGTTGGGTTAAAACGCATGGATTTTCCGGTGTACTTGGCAGGTGTGCCCAACCTACTGCATCCAATCATTCCTTCAGTGTCCATCAATCGCAAAGCTGAAAGCGACGGCAGTGATGCTAAAAAATCACCCGTCAGCTACTTTCAAGAAGTTGAGCCCTATGATTTTCAAAGCAGTGTTTACAATATTGTGTTTGAAGGGCTAAAAACCGGGCAAGTACACCGGCTGTTTCCACAAGATAACTTTGTGATAAGAGCGGTGCACACGCCCTTGGTAGATTTAAGCCAAGATGACAAAACAGCGCAGAAGAAAGCTGCCATCACGCAAACTGCACCTACCCAACCGCAAGCCGCGAAAGAAGCAACCAACCCATTGGCAGTCAAAGTCGGCAATACCTTACTGCTGGGCTATTTTATCTATGAAGTCAAAGAGATCGCTGATGATGATGACAATAAAACCAATCTTGATCAGCAGCTCACCTTGTATTTAAGCGATTTGAATGGCAAAAATTTATTGAAACTCACGCCCAATAATCAATATTTTAAACATTATAAATGGCTGCCTGAGAGCAAGCGTTTTTACTTCTCAACCCAAGCCGATACCAACGGCGATCGGGTGATTGATGAGAATGATAAATACTTCTATTATTTCATCGATTTTGCCAAAAACGCCCAAATAGTCACGGCGTATGATTTTAGTAAGCCAAAAGCATAAAGCTTTGTTAAATTGCACTATTAAGCGCGTTTGAGACGTAACGCATTAAGCACCACAAACAGTGAGCTCAATGACATACCAATCGCAGCCAACCAAGGCGGTACATAACCTAACGCAGCGGGTATCAGTACAATAAAGTTATACCCGAGCGCCCATTTGAAGTTTTGGGCAATAATGCGATCGGTCTTGAACGCCACCTCACGTGCTTTTGCCACGGCTTGGATTTGACCATTGAGTACCAAGGAGTCACTGGAGACTTGCGCCAAATCTGCCGCACCCGCCATGGCGGTTGAGATGTTGGCAGCGGCAAGTACCGGTGCATCATTGACCCCATCCCCGACCATTTGCACGATGTGTCCTTGCTGCTGCAGCGCTTTTAAATGTTGTACCTTATCATTTGGGGTAAGACCTTTATAAACCGTGTCAACACCAAGCTCGCGCGCTACCTCAAACGCCTGAGCACTGGGGTCACCGGTGAGCATCAACACCTGCGCGCCTTGGTCTTTGAGATGTTTAATTGTAGCTAAGGCGCCTTCTCGGACTTTATCATGAAAATAAAAATGCGCCAGTGGTTGCCATCTTTTGCTTAGGCTATCTTGTCTTGATAAGGTCACACTGGTGCTGGCTTGGTGTTTGCTCAGATTTGGCAGTAACTCATCGTCTAATCCTGATTGCACTGCAAAACCATGATGACCTAGACGGTAACTTAGCGCATCAATCGTAGCTTGCAGACCGCCCCCCGGAATGTGTACCAAATCGCTGGTAGTGGGCAAATGCATTTGCCGAGTCATTGTCAATAACGCATGAGCAATGGGGTGACGACTACCCACTTCAAGGCTCGCTGCAATACTCAAAAAATGGTTTTTTATCTCGTCTTCGTTTTTGGCGTCATCTTCAGTAAAATCCACTGAGGGATTTTGTTTAACACCATACGGTACATCCAGCGTTTCAATCGCTATCAAATTGGGTTGACCGTACGTCAATGTACCGGTTTTATCAAACGCCACATGGGTGACTTCAGCGAGTGTGGTAATGGTATGCCCCCGCGTCGCCAAAAACCCCAGGCTTGCTAATCGATTGGTAGAAACGGTTAATGCGATGGGCGTGGCCAATGACAAGGCACAGGGACAAGTAGCGACCAATACGGCAACCGTTGCCCAAATGGCATGACTCGGCTCGATAAAATACCATGCCAAAAACACCATACTGGCAATCACCAGTACCCGCGCGACAAACCAGCGTGCCAGTTTATCTGCTTTTAAAGCGATTTGCGGCTTTTCACTGAGCGAGCGATTCACTAGCCTGTCAATCACGCCCATTTGGCTGTCATTGGGTAATGTGGTGATTTGCATCACAAACGGCTGACTGTCATTTTGGCTACCGCCCACAATCCTATCGCCCAAGCGTTTGATGATTAAGTCACTCTCCCCGGTCAATAAACTTTCGGACACCGTGGCACTATCCGACAGCAAAACACCATCACTGATGATACTGCTACCGGCATCAATGCGGACAATATCACCAACTTTTAGCGACTGCGCCGAGACCATTTGCTCGTTATACCCCCTGTTGGCAGGGTCTAAACTAAGTGACTGATAAAAAAGGTCTTTATATTGACTGGCATATAGCGCGACTTGTAAGGCATCCATATTCTCTATCGCTAACGGCGCTTCATGACCCAGCTTTGCGACCAACACAGGTTCGACGACCACCAAATCATTGGCTAAATTGGCAGCTTTCAGCCTGGCATTGTGCTCGACAAATTTTCCCGCCAATAAGAAAAATATCAGCATACTAACCGAGTCATAATAGGTCTCGCCTGTGCTAGTCAATGTCGCATATAAACTTGCCAAAAAGGTAATGACAATGGCGATACTAATCGGCACATCCATATTGACTTGGCGGGCTTTAATCGCTGACCACGCCGATTGAAAAAATGGCAACCCTGCAATCAAAAACACAGGAATACTAACAAACAGCGATACCCAGCGTAAAAATTGCCGATCGTTGACGCCGATACCTGAATATTCTCCAAAATATAGTGCCACTGCGAACATCATCGCTTGCATGGCACCCAATGCCGCAATGCCTAATTGAAACAACATACGGCGATTATCTCGCTTGAGCATCGCCTCATGGGTATCTTGCCGATAGGGTTTGGCATCATACCCAATGGCTTGCACATTTGCCAAAATTTGGCTAATCGGCAGTTTTTTCTCATCCCATACCACGCGCATCCGTTGATTGGTGAGGTTGACTTGGCAAGTGTCCATGCCATCAAGGCGATACAACTGGGTTTCAATCAGCCAACTACAGGCAGCACAGCGCAAATTGCTGATTGACAGCTCAGCAACGCTGTGCCCTTGCTGATGGTAAATAAATTGCGATTTGATATCATCGTGGTCATATGCTTGCAGCTGATATAACGAATCAGGGAGACTGGCGGTACGATTGATTTCACTGCGGTCAAGATAGTATTGCTCAAGCCCCGCCTCGATGATACTTTGCGAAGCAAGCTGACAGCCCATACAGCACATCGCCCGATCTTCACCCAATACATGGGTAAAAAATGGCGGGCTTGGCAGCGGGTCGCCACAATGAAAACAATGCCCTTCATCTGGCAACACCAGCTCCACATCTTGATATGTGGTAGTAAATTTGCTATCCGCTTCAACAAGCATACGGCTAGGCACATCGGTCACAACCGACTGCCCAATATCCGATTGTTTTGCCCCAAATTGGCTATTGTTTGGCATCATCAAACCCCCTAGGGCAAAAACCCTAACTCACCCAAAAATGACTGTTATTGTACTCCAAAACGGTCTATTAAAGTTCAAAAATCCTGTATAAACGTGGCAAAATAGCACGATGTTAACATTGTATTTTGGCGTATTTTGGGTCATGATAAAGCACTTTTTTATACCCTTGATCGTGACGCATTTTTGTATGAATTCAACCGTTATCTCTGCCGCTAAAAATCGCCAAAACTCGCCTAAATTCCAGCATGACTCAAACCAACAAGGGATGTTTATCCTGAGTTTTATCTTTGTGGTGGCAGTATTGGGCGGCTTGGTCTTGCTTGGGTTATATTTGGTGCGCCAAGATAATGTCATCACCCAAAAATTTGAGGGCAAACGCTGGAACATCCCTGCAAAAGTCTACTCGCAACCGTTAACGTTGACGGTGGGTAATCCCCTTAGCGATGATGAATTGGAAAATTGGTTAAATTTACTCACCTATGCCCCTGACAAAAACTATGACAATGCCGGCACTTTCACTAAAAAAAATGGCGAGTACTATATTCATACCCGCGAATTTAAATTTGCCGCCAACGATACTGAACCATCGCAAATTATTAAGGTCACGCTCAAAGATAACCAAATTGAAAAATTACAAAGTACCCGTCCCAATCCATCAGGTGTGGCGCGGGTTGAGCCCATTTTTATTGGCGGTATCTATCCAGACAACAATGAAGATCGCATCGTTTTAACCATCAATGATTATCCGCAGCCATTAATTGATGCGCTGGTGGCAACAGAAGACCGCAGTTTTTATCAGCATCACGGCGTGTCTATCCGCGGGATAGGACGTGCGATTTATAGCAATTTTATGGGCGGTTCACGCCAAGGCGGCTCCACCATCACCCAGCAACTGGTTAAAAACTTCTATCTCAACTCAGACCGCACTATCAAACGTAAAGCCAATGAAGCGGTGATGGCGATTTTGCTGGAAATGCATTACACCAAAAGTGAGATTTTGCAAGCCTATATGAATGAGATTAACTTAGGTCAAAATGGCAATCACTCCATTAACGGGTTTGGGCTTGCCTCGCAGTTTTACTTTAACCGCCCGCTAAAAGAGCTTCGACTCGACCAAATGGCGATGCTTGTAGGGCTTGCCAAAGGTCCTACTCAGTACAATCCGCTACGCTACCCCGATGCTGCCCTAAAACGCCGTAACGTGGTGCTGAGTAATATGCTGATAACCGGTAAAATCAGCCAACAACAATATGATGAAGCGGTGCAACAGCCACTGAGCATTTCTTACAATCCTGTGATTGGTAAAACGCGTTTTCCTGATTATTTAGACGTGGTCAAACGAGAACTTACCCGTACCTATGATGCCAACGATCTCAAAAACGAAGGCTTAAGAATATTTACCAGTTTTGACCCCAATGTTCAAAAAACCGCTACCAGTGCGGTCATTCAAAGCGTCAATCAGTTAAAAAAAAGTAATCCAAAACAGCTCACTAATTTGCAAGCCGCCCTAGTCAGCGCCAACCCCAACAACGGTGAACTGCTCGCTGTGGTGGGAAGTAGTCGTGATTTTACTGGGTTTAATCGCGCCATCGATGCCAAACGCCAAGTTGGCTCTTTACTCAAACCGATTATTTACTTAACCGCATTTGAGCAGGGTCGTTACAATTTATCAAGTAGTGTCGATGACAGCCCGATTGTGCTAAAAATGACCGATGGTAAGACATGGACACCCAGCAATTACGGTGGCGGCAGTCATGGTATTATCCCCCTCACCAGCGCTTTAGCCAATTCCTATAATCAAGCCGCGGTGCGTGTGGGCATGGAAGTCGGTATTCCCAATTTTTTAAATCAATTGTACCGTATGGGTATCAGTAGTCCATTGCCCAATTATCCATCTACCTTGCTTGGCGCGGTGAATCTATCGCCCATGGATATGTTGGGGATTTATCAAGTACTGGCAACAGGTGGCTTGCGTCATGAAATTCATACCATTCGCACGATTATTGATGACCAAGGACGAGTGGTTCAGGGCATAGAACAAAAAAATCAGCAAGTCATCAACCCCACGGCTGCCTATCTCACCAATTATGCAATGCAGCAGGTCATCAAGCAAGGTACCGCCAAAGCGGCGCTAGCGCTCGGTGACAACCTCAATCTTGCAGGTAAAACAGGGACTACCAATGATTATCGCGATGCGTGGTTTGCAGGCTATAGTGGTAATGTGGTCAGCGTTGTTTGGGTCGGTTTAGATGACAATAAACCCACCGGTCTAAGTGGCGGTAATGGCGCTTTGCCGATGTGGATGAATTTTATGAAGCAGCAAAAGCTTACCCCAGTTAATCTCATCGCGCCAGGCAATATCGAATGGCTATGGATGGAAAACGGCAAATCACAATTATCCAATGAAAAATGTCCAAATGCCATCTATGTACCTGTTGATACCGACAATCTACCGCAAGATAGTAGTGAATGCGCGGTACAACTATACCAAAGTGAGCAAGAAGCAAGATTTGCGGCACAGCAACAACAGGCAATGAGTGAGTTTGGACAAAGCCAACAACAGCGGTATGACAATATTGAGCGCAGACAAACCGATGAAGATACCATTGGCAATAACCCATCTGCACCCAATCGCTACCAAAATGAAGGTGGCTATACGGGGAATACCCAGACCAACCCCAATACCCCTAATAACCCCAATAACGGCGGCGACCCGACCAATAACAACCAACCGCTCAATGCAGCGCCGCGCTCGCAGTCTTGGTTAGAAAAATCGGTCAAAGAAATGTTTTAGAGACGATAACAGGCAAACCTTCTTATTTGTCCTTACCCTTACCGCTAGGTGTTTTGGCTTGGGTGCGCCAAGCAATAACATGGGCGTTTTCATTTTTGAGTCACATCGCATTTTTGGCTGAATGCGTTTATACTACCAAGCCAGCGCGCTCGCCTTTTATTGTTTCATTATTTTATTTTTTCATTATTTTATTTGTTATTTTTAAGGACTTTTTATGCCTTGGCAGCAATTACATATTCAATGCGAAAAATCGCAAGCCGAACTGGCGGAAACCTTGATGCTAGAAGCCGATGCGCTCAGTATCAGTTTAGATGATGCGGGTGACCAACCGTTATTTGAACCATTGCCAGGTGAATCGCCATTGTGGGATGATGTGATTGTGACTGGGCTATTTGATGGCAATTGTAATCTGGAAACTGTGAGTCAAGATATCGCCAATGATGTGGTGGCGACACGCGTGTGGACCAGCCGAGTGGATGATAAAGATTGGGAACGTGAGTGGATGAAGAATTATCATCCCATTGAATGTGCCAATGGACTTTGGATTGTGCCCAAATGGATGTCACCCCCTAACCCCAATGCGATTAACATCATCATGGATCCAGGCTTGGCATTTGGCACAGGTTACCATGCAACCACCCGTCTTTGTATCGATTGGCTAACAGAACAACCGCTGCAAGATAAAGTGGTGATTGACTATGGGTGCGGCTCAGGTATTTTGGGCATTGCGGCACTTTTGCTCGGGGCAAAACAGGTGTATGCGGTCGATATTGACCCCCAAGCGGTATTAGCCACCCATCAAAATGCCGAGCGCAACAAGGTAGCAAATCAGCTTCAGGCATTTTTACCTGAACAATTTAGTGACTATTGTAAACAGCAGGCTATTTTGCCCGTGGACTTGATAACCGCCAATATTTTAGCCAAACCACTAATGAGCCTTGCCCCTTATTTTGCGACATTATTGAAATCTCAAGGTAGCATTGTGTTGGCAGGTCTTATCGAAAACCAAGTGGAAGATGTAAAAGCTGCCTATCAGCCTTATTTTGAGATGGATGGCGAATTTACCTTTAGCGCGCAGGAAGATAAACATTGGCATCGCCTCTCGGGGTTTCGCCGCGAGTAGAACAAGTCGCGATTAGCACAAAAAGCCTTACAAGGAAGTAAGGCCGTCTTTTGCCCGTCAAAGCCAAGTAACAGCCTAATAATATAGCTAGCAGCCTAGTGAACATAAATTGTAGAAAATTTGTTGACTTTATTTTTTATTCGTCATTAAATGATTTAACACACGACATTATTAACAATCAAAGACGCAAACTAAAAATGCTAAAAGGGAAGTGATGTTGCGATGAATTTGTACAATGCCAAATGCCCAAACTGCCAACACGCATTTAGAATCAACGATGAACAGTTAGCCGTTAGACATGGGTACGTTCGTTGTTCCCATTGCAAAACCATTTTCTCAGCTGCTGAACAACTAGAACAAAAAAAATTTGCTAACAACAATCCGCTCTCAAGTCCAAACCATCAGACGCCATCCGCGCTCATTGACGATAAATCTGAGGGTATTTTATTTGATGATGAATCAGGTCTTGATGAAGCCGGCAATCTCATTGTCAATGAACCCGTTAAACCCACCTCACCGTATGCCTTGTCAAAATCTTCGACCACATCAGCCAAAGCTAAATCAACCAGCAAATTAGATGACTTTGAGATTATAGATAATTTTGAGCAACTGCCAAAAGCCAAAGATAGCAAGCCTAAAAAGCCAATCATTGACGATAAGGATGCCGCTGAAGCGATAGAACTCGCCCAAGATAAAGACGCTTCAGGCGATGAGAATGCTTGGCTGCAAAGTTTAATGGCGCAAGCGGATGACAACGAAGCAATGGACGACTCCTCCGCCGCCCACACTAAACCCAAGCGAGGCATGGATGGGGTGTTTAACACAGATATTTTTGACCAAATTGCGATTGATACGGGTAGCGAGCAGCAAGCAGATTTATTAGCGTATCAAAAAAAGATTGATGAGCGCTTGTCGCAACAAGTTTCCTCGCAGCAATCGCTGAATGCAAAAATTTTTAATATGGACATCGTTTGGGGATTAGGCAGTTTACTCTTAGTCTTTTTGTTAGCCGCGCAATATATTATTTTTAACATCAACACCTTAATCACTTCAAAAACAAACGCAGCCCTGCTATCAACTATTTGCCATAAAATACCCGCCTGTCAATTGCCTCTGGCTGATACCGAGCTTATTGATGTGCAGATGCTTGCGCTTGCCCATTCATCCAAACAAGCGGGGCAGACTGACATGATATTTACCCTGACCAATACCACAGACAATAATATTATCTACCCGAGTGTTAAGGTTTCACTACGCAGTGGCAACACCATACTTGCGCAAACCCTACTCACCCCTAGCCATTATTTGGAAGCCGGTAACAACTATTTGATGCCGCATCAAATAAAACCCGTCAAATTGCGGATTGACTTTCCAAAAACCAAAGTTCAAGCCGCTAACATTGAACTGGTCTATTAAATTGTTTTTAGCTTGATTACAGCGTTGCTGAATCAAGCTCATAACGCCCCCAGTATTTATCGCACAATTTTACATATTGTAAACAACTTAAGCTTGCTATCAGTTTCATAATTGTTTTAGTATAAGTACTAATAACTTTATTATTCGTCCATATATTTAAGTTTTATTTAATCTATCAACTAACGAGTTATTCGATAAATTTGTCAGCAAATTTATTTTGAGAATCTGCTATGCCCAATTCTATTGTTTTACAAAATCGCGCCAAGTATTCCAATATGTCAGATAGCCCATCTAGTCCAGACCCTGCCCATACCCCATCGCAAACTTCTCCCAGCGCAAGCTTAGCTCACCATATTGAGCTTGTGGTGCGAGAGTACTTCGATAATTTAAAAGAACAACAACCGACCCAGCTGTATGAGCTTATGTTGTCACAATTTGAAAAACCGCTAATCAGTGTCGTGCTTGAACATACCCGCGGCAATCAAACCAAAACCGCCGAGATTTTGGGACTTAATCGCGGTACATTGCGTAAAAAACTCAAAATCCACCAATTATTATAATGGATAAAAATACCCGCTTTTTTATGATAAGATATCCCTATATTTTGGGATTTATAGAGTTGGGGTATTAAAGTCAATCAGTCAGTTCTTCATAACTGACTTTTTGTTTTTTCTGCACCCAGTATTTTTTTGTCAACGAGTCGAGTCAATTATGAATCAAGCTTATGCATTGCTCTCTGTTTCTGATAAATCGGGCATTGTGGATTTTGCCAAAGGTCTAATCACCCACGGTTTTCGTCTGCTGTCAACAGGTGGCACCTACAAACTACTCAAACAACATGACTTAGCAGTGACTGAGGTCGCAGAATACACAGGTTTTGCAGAGATGATGGATGGTCGGGTAAAAACCCTGCATCCAAAAATTCATGGCGGTATTTTAGGTCGCCGCGGCACGGATGATGCCATTATGCAAGAGCATGGCATCGACCGCATTGATATGGTGGTTGTCAATTTATATCCATTTGCCCAAACCGTTGCTAACCCGAATGTCACCAAAGAAGACGCCATCGAAAACATTGATATTGGTGGGCCTACCATGGTGCGTGCCGCGGCAAAAAACCATGACCATGTCAGCATCGTGACAAGCCCCAACGATTATGCAGCCATCTTGGGCGAACTAACAGCAAACGGTCGCATCAGTGATACCACCCGTTTTGATTTAGCGGTAAAAGCATTTGAGCATACCGCACATTATGATGGTATGATTGCCAACTTTTTAGGCAACCGCCTGCAAAGCTTTGAATCGGCTGACCAATTCCCGCGTACTTTTAACGTACAAATGGACAAAGCGCAAGACTTACGCTATGGTGAAAACCCGCATCAACAAGCCGCTTTTTATGTGGAAAAAGCACAGGTTAATGGTCAAAAGGAAGCCAGTATTGCCACCGCCAAGCAATTACAAGGTAAAGAACTATCTTACAACAACATCGCAGATACCGATGCAGCGTTAGAATGCGTGAAATCGTTTGATATGCCTGCGTGTGTCATTGTTAAACACGCCAATCCTTGTGGTGTGGCGGTGGATGCCGACTTAACCCATGCCTATCAAAAAGCCTTTGCCACTGACCCAGAATCGGCGTTTGGCGGTATCATTGCCTTTAACCGTGAGCTGGATATCAAAACAGCAAAAGCCATTGTGGATCAGCAATTTGTTGAAGTCATCATCGCCCCAAGCATTGCCGATGGTGTACTCGATGTCACATCTGCCAAGAAAAATGTGCGCGTGTTAGTCTGCGGTGAATTACCAAACCCAAGTGAGCGCCAAGCCCAGTTTGATTTCAAACGCGTCACCGGTGGTTTATTGGTGCAAGCGCAAGATTTGGGCTTAATTACTTTAGATGATTTAAAAGTGGTGACAAAAGTACAGCCGACTCAGCAACAATTCGATGATTTGCTGTTTACTTGGCAAGTCGCTAAATATGTGAAATCCAACGCGATTGTGTATGCCAAAGATGGGCGTACCATTGGGGTAGGTGCAGGGCAAATGAGCCGTGTCAACTCAGCCCGTATTGCCGCGATTAAAGCTGAGCACGCTGGTCTATCGCCTGTGGGTGCGGTGATGGCATCAGATGCCTTCTTCCCATTCCGTGACGGTATTGACAATGCCGCAGCGGTGGGGATTAAGGCGATTATCCAGCCAGGTGGCTCCATGCGCGATGACGAAACCATCGCTGCAGCCGATGAACATGGCATTGCGATGGTGTTCACCGGTATGCGTCATTTTAGACATTAATTTTTGTTAGGCATAAAAAAGGCGAAACTGATTAGGTTTCGCCTTTTTTAATTGATAATTTTTTTATAGTTTGGCTAAGGTTTGGCAAATATCGAGCATGCGATTGGCGTAGCCCCATTCATTATCATACCAAGCAAACACTTTAAATTGCCGCCCCACACTCATGGTCTGTAAGCTATCAATTACCAATGAATGCGCATCATGGATAAAGTCACTGGACACCAATGGCTCATCACTATAATCCATGATACCCAATAAATCTTGTTCACTGGCATGTTTTAACAGCTGATTGATAGCAGTAACATCCGTGGCTTTGTCAAAGGTAAATGTCACATCAATTGCCGCGACATCCATGGTCGGTACGCGGATTGAATACCCATTCACCTTGCCTGCCATATGTGGCATCACCCGATTGACCGCAGCGATACTACTTGATGTGGTTGGGATAATGTTATGCCCAGAAGCCCGTGCACGGCGCAAATCACGATGGACTTGGTCAAGCACAGTTTGGTCAGCGGTCACTGCATGGATTTCAGTCATCATTGCTGATTCGATGCCATAGGCACGGTGCAATACATACAGTAAAGGCACGAGCGCTTGGGTGGTACACGACACACTGGATAAAATCTTTTTATCACGGCTAAGCTCATGGTCATTGACGCCCACTACGATACTGGCATCGACATGATCAAACGGGGCAGCCCCAATCATCACCTGTTTGGCGCCCGCTATAATATGCTGTGACGCCTGTTCATAGCTGCGAAAATGACCCGTGCTCTCAAGTACCATGTCGATGCCCAGTTTTTCCCAAGGTAATTTGGTGGCAATGGGCTGCTGTATCAATGCAATTTTTTGCCGAAATTCTCCTTGGCTTAATAGCAAAAAATGCTGTTGTTTTTCACCCAAATCCAGCGTCTTTAATTCAATATGGATATCACTGACCGCCGATAATCGACCGTGGGTACTGTCATATTTGAGTAAATGTAGCAGGGTTGCTGGCTCAGCAATATCATTGATGGCGACGATATTTAACGGCTGCAATTGTAAAGGATTTTGACAAAACCGTTCGATATAAGCACGTAGCACGTTGCGCCCAATACGACCAAAGCCATTAATAGCGATGTTAAAAGGTTTGATGGTAGAAGCATTCAATCAGGGATATTCCTTACTAAACAAGCGCTCAATTGCCATGCGGTTTTAAAAACAACAAGGCAAGTTTCACATCATTATAAGAATAGGCGTTTCTTAACTCTTCGACAATCGCGCGAATTTTGATTTTGCCATCGTTATCTTTATCGCGTTTGTCATCACGTTTAGCTATTTTTTGATACGCCTTATCAATCGGCTGAAGCCATTCGTCCTCAGGTCGTAAATGCGCTATGTTGGCGCGGGGAAAATGCTCAGCAATTTTCTCGATATGCCCCATTACGGTTGATTGGGCGAGATTACGGGCTTGCGCAATTTCTGCGATGGTCAAACTTTCATCCAACAAGGCTTTGGTTTCCAGCACCGTGGGGGTGATGACGCCCGCCGCATCATCTGCCAAAGATTGCAGCTGCTGTACAGCATGACGACGTTTTTCAATCAGTTTTTGCTGTTGTTTGGCGCGATTTTCATACGCAGCGATTTTTTCTTTATCCAGCGTACCCCGACATTGAATGATAAATTCACGATGAAGGTCATTGAGCTGTTTTTTACTGCGTGTCAAAAATTCACGTTCTTGCTCCGCACTGATCGCCTGAAATCGCTGATCGGCGCCACGCGCTAGGGGATCAAGCTGTAAGCTTAATTCATTGACGCCCAGTAATTGTAGTCCAGATAGCTGCTTTAACCGTGATAAAGCCACATAGCCCTGCCCTTTTTCAAAGGTTTTGGACAAATCTACTTCTGCCGCATCTAGCGTCATGCCTTGACTTTTGTGAATGGTAATCGCCCACGCCAGCGTCAAGGGGATGTGGTAATAGGCAGCCAGTATTTCGCCGTCTTCATCATCAATACGCCATGAATCATATTCAGCAATGACTTTGCGGCCGTCATTGAGCTCAACCAAGGGATAAAGTAACTCCGATAATTTGTCATCAGCCGTGTCTGTCGCGGCGGTGTCATCCTCATCCCTATCCTCATCCCTGTGGTGAGTTTGTTGTGATTGACCGCCATTGACTTCATCGAGCAAGTCTGCCATATCGGCTTGTTGTTCTTGTTCAATGGCATCTAGCAAGGCAGTTGCATCTGCTGCCAGCGCTTGTTCATCGAGCGGCTCAGATGGGTGATTGTTTGACGGGCTATTTTTTGATGGGCTATCGTCTGTTTTTTTATTTGGTTGTTTAAGAGTAGTGGCAACAAAATCAACTACTTTGCCCATGGTGCCATTTGAGACATTAAGCTCGGTGTTGTTTTTGATAAACATCACTTTTGCGCCAAGTTTGAGCACCAGTTCTGGGGTATTGCGTACGGATTTTTTTAGCGTCTCGACCAGCTTTTCATCGCCTTCTCCCCAAGCGCGAAAAGTATGCGCCGCTGTGGTAAGTTTACCAAGTTCCTGCTCATTGATGGCTTGCACGTTGACATTGTGGGTAAACAGTCGGGTACGGTTGTCGGCCAGCACATGCTCAGCGGTGGCGGTCAAAGCAGGCATGATATGGGGGGTAAACTGCTGGCTACGAATTTGATTTAAAATTGCAGTCAAATCCAAGCCATAATAGGTGTTGCCTGCCACCGCTGTTTTGTCAGTTTTCTGACGGTGCTGCTCAGATAAATAGCAAATTTGAAAATCTGCATCCAGCCAAGCTTGCGCCATAAAGGCAAATTTATCACGGTTGCTCTCATGGGGCTCACCAATCGGCGGCAACTGAAAAAAATCCCCGGCAACCAATAGCTGTATCCCACCAAATGGCAAGGTGTTTTCTTTGATGGCTTGTAGCACTTGGTTAATCAGCTCAAATTGCTGTCGATGCAGCATTGAGATTTCATCAATCACCAATACCTTGGTGCGCTCAATGCGCTCCACAACCACCGTGCGTTTTTTGATGCGAGCGATGTCTTTGGCGGTTAGCTCGTTACTGATGCCGATGCCTGCCCAGCTGTGAATGGTCATGCCGTTCATGTGGGTGGCAGCAATACCTGTGCTTGCCGTCACCGCGACCGCCACATCCCTTGCGCGCAGATAATGCAAATACTGATTGATGGTATAGGTCTTGCCCGCCCCTGCTGAGCCTGTTAAAAACACATTTTTACCAGTTTTAAGGATATCAAGGGCGGTGGCTTGTTTCATTGGTTATAAAGAGCTTTTGTAGATAAAAAGAAGGGATTAAAAAAGCGAGTTAAAAATGAGCCTACTATAAAGGCAAAGCCGAGTAAAGGCAATGATTGACAGCACCAAAATACGCCATCAGACGCTTTATGGGTTAGTCAATCATGGTTTTGATTTGCTTGAGACTTAAATAACCAATATGCAGCGCATCGTCAGGTAGCTGATTTTTTTCAGGCTCGGTTAATGGCTGAATGGTTAATGCCACGTCTTTTGGCAGTAAATCAGCCACACAGTGAATATCGTCCAAGTCCAGTTGATGCTTATCATCCACATGACTGGTTGCCACGCCGCTTTTGGCGGTATCGACATTATCAAACGTATAGTCTTGATAAAATGCCGTTTTTTTAACTTGCGCCGTTGCTTTACCTAGCGTCTCGGCTACCACAAGTGTTTTATAATGGAATTCTTCAAATTGACCCGGCAGATAACCGCCTAAATTGACAAAATAAAGTTGTTTGCCCTGACTATCTAATTTGTTATCTACCCTATCATCTGCAAATATGTTATCTGCCAACCTGTTATCTGCAAGCGCTTTTTCTTTTGATAATCCATCTTTTGACCATCCATCTTTTGACAAGCTGTCTTTCGACAACAAAATTTGATAATCACCTACACGCTTCACTTCTCGCCATGCGTCCAAGTGCCAGTTGTTTTTGACAGCCGGCCAGTGCTGATTGACAGTCTCAATTGTTTCACTTAGGCTATTTGCAATCACAAACATCACATCATGCTGTTCAATCAGTCGTCCTTGGGGACGCGCCCCGATTTTTAACATAAATAGTTTCATAGTTATACGCCCAAATGTGTCGCCACTAATTAAAAAGTTAAAAACCTGCCAAGCCTCACAGGTTTTTATCACAGATTTTTGTCACAGGTTTTTATCATCTAATCTTACGGTTATTTTTTAACCATCGGCATTTTGGCGCTTTCTAACTTTGCCAAGGCATCTGGTAGTTTATCAATCGCTGTCGCTACCACCGCTTGTGCCGCTTGCGAGATGCCTAGCTTTTGCGCGATGGTCGGTTTTTGGCGAGATTGAATGGCATACAATTCGCTATCTGTCATTTTTTCTAAGATATAACTGTCCGATGTTTGCAGGGCATCGACCAAATTGCGCGTTATCGCATCTTCACCGTACCAATGCTCACCGGTTGCCACTTGTTCAACATCTAAACTTGGACGGTATTTACGCACAAAGTCTTTAAATAGTTTGTGCGTTTCTTCCAGCTCTTGTTGGAATTTTTGTTTGTCTTCTTCGGTATTTTCACCAAAAACGGTTACTGTGCGTTTGTATTTACCTGCAGTAAATACTTCGACATCGATGTCATGTTTTTCTAATAAATCATGAAAATTGGGCACTTGTGCCACCACACCAATCGAGCCAACCACCGCAAACGGCGCCGCCAAAATTTTATCAGCCACACACGCCATCATATAGCCACCACTGGCAGCAACTTTATCAATACAGACCGTTAAGTGTAGCCCTGCTTCTTTTATACGTGCCAACTGGGCAGCAGCGAGGCCATATGCGTGTACCATGCCACCTGAGGATTCAAGACGCACAATGACTTCATCTTCAGCTTGCGCGACCGTCAATAGCGTGCTGATTTCTTCACGCAATTGCTGTACTTCAGTGGCTTTGATATCCCCATGAAAATCCAGCACAAAACAATTTTTGTTGGCGGTTTTATTTTTAAACAGACCAAATTTTGAGGGGGTTTTTTTGGTAGTTTCTTTTTTCGTCAAGTCGGTAAATGCGCGGCTGATGAGTGAGGTTAACCCTTTATCATTCACCATTTGCAATTGTAATTGTTGTTTGCGCTGGGCTTTGACTTTATTTAAATGGGTAACTTTCATTTCAACCGGATGTTTGGCATTTTGAAATAGCATAATAACTCTCTAATTAAGGAAAAAATTCACACAATGGGTTTTATATAGCGTTTATTTTGCTGTTTTCAATCGCTTATTCATACAATATTCGCGAAATGTCTGTGACAGGCATGGCTGGTAGATATGCGTGATAAACCGTGTTTCATATTGTGAAATTTGAGTAAACAAGGCATAATATTCGTTTATAAAAATTTTTGCTACTTCTTACATTACGAAAAATATTGGGATTGCTTCATTATGATGCGTACACACTATTGCGGGCTTGTCACCGAAAACTTAAACGATCAAACCATCACTATTTGCGGTTGGGTGCATCGTCGCCGTGACCACGGTGGGGTTATTTTCTTGGATATGCGTGACCGTGAAGGCCTACTGCAAGTGGTCATCGACCCAGATACCCCAGAAGCATTCGCTACAGCAGATAGCGCGCGTTCTGAATATGTGCTCAAAATCACCGGTCGTGTGCGTCAGCGTTATGCCGGTACTGAAAACAAAAACATGACCAGCGGTCAAGTGGAGTTATTGGCCAAAGACATCGAAACAATCGCCACTTCTGAGACGCCGCCATTCCCCCTCAATGATGAGTTCACCAACGTTTCTGAAGAACTGCGCCTAAAATATCGCTTTTTAGACATGCGCCGTCCAGAGATGCAAGAGCGTATGAAGTTTCGCGCCAAAGCGACATCGACCATTCGCCGGTACCTAGATGACCAAGGTTTCTTGGATGTAGAAACCCCCATCTTGACCCGTGCCACCCCAGAGGGCGCGCGTGATTATTTGGTACCTAGCCGCGTGTCAAACGGTGAATTTTATGCCCTACCACAGTCGCCTCAGCTATTTAAACAGCTATTGATGGTGGCAGGTTTTGACCGTTATTATCAAATTGCTAAGTGTTTTCGTGATGAAGACTTACGTGCTGACCGCCAGCCAGAATTTACCCAAATTGATATCGAAACCTCATTCTTAAGTGATGAAGATATCATGAACATTGCCGAAGGATTAACAAAAGACTTGTTCAAAACCATGATGAACATTGAATTTGATACCTTCCCGCGTATGACCTACGCTGAAGCAATGCGTGATTATGCGTCTGACAAACCAGACTTGCGCATTCCTATGAAGTTAATTGACGTGGCTGATATCATGCAGTCTGTGGAATTTAAAGTATTTTCAGGCCCTGCTCAAGACCCAAAAGGTCGTGTTGCCGCCCTTCGTGTGCCAAACGGTAGTGACCTCACCCGTAAACAAATCGACGAATATACTAAATTTGTCGGCATCTATGGCGCAAAAGGTCTGGCTTATATCAAAGTCAACGATGTGAGCAACATCAACAACGGTGTCGATAAAGAATCAGGTCTGCAATCACCGATTATCAAAAACATGACCGATGAAGTATTGGTCGAGCTGATTAAACGTACAGAGGCGCAAACCGGTGATATCATCTTCTTTGGTGCGGATAAAGCCAAGGTCGTCAATGATGCCATGGGTGCGCTGCGTGTCAAATTGGGTCTAGACCTAAATATGCTAACCTGTGAGTGGGCGCCGCTTTGGGTAGTGGATTTTCCAATGTTTGAAGAAACCGATGACGGCAAATGGACGTCGGTTCACCACCCCTTCACCAAGCCAAAAGGCACGGTTGAAGCGATGAAAAACAATCCAGAAACCGCGCTGTCTATCGCTTATGACATGGTATTAAACGGTACTGAAATCGGTGGTGGTTCACTGCGTATCAATACTTTGGATATGCAAAAAGCGGTATTTGAAGCATTGGGTATTTCTGAAGCCGAAGCCGAAGAGAAATTCTCATTCTTACTTAACGCGCTAAAATACGGTGCGCCACCCCACGGTGGTTTGGCATTCGGTCTTGACCGGTTAATTATGCTAATGACAGGCTCACAATCGATTCGAGACGTCATCGCCTTCCCAAAAACCAAAACGGCTGAATGTCCGCTGACTGATGCCCCTGCGCCTGTGGATGGCAAACAACTGCGTGAATTGGGCATCCGTATACGCGAAAAAGACAGTAAAGCGCCACAATCTTAATCAAGGTCACACCTTTAATTAGATGAATGCCTTTACTCTTCTAAAATATGTGCCAATGTGGATGCTATATCTATTGGCACATATCGCAAGCTTTATCATTTCACTTCGTCGTGACAAAAGTATCATGAAAACCATGGATACTAACTTACGACTTGTCTATCCTGAACTCGCCGAATCCCAGCGTGACCAGCTTGCCAGAGCCTGTATTGCCAATCAAAGCAAAAACATGGTGGAATCGGCTAAAAGCTGGGCGATGCCACCTGCGTGGTCGGTCAAACAAATCCATACCGTACATCATCAACAAGTTTTGATGCAAGGCTTACAAAACCCCAACGGGATGCTAGCAATTGTGCCGCATTTGGGAACATGGGAAATCATGAATGCGTGGCTCAACCAGTTTGGCGCACCCACCATCATGTATAAACCCGTCAAAGGTGAACAAACTAATCAGTTTGTGCTGCAAGGGCGTCAGCGGCTCAATGCAACTTTGGTACCAACCGATGCAACTGGGGTCAAAGCGATTTTTAAAACCCTAAAAGCAGGCGGTTTTAGTATCATATTGCCTGACCATGTTCCCGACCCATCTGGCGGTGAAGTGGTGCCGTTTTTTGGCATTCCGACATTGACCAGTACCCTTGCTAGCAAATTAGCCAGTAAAACAAAGTGTAGCTTGGTAGGTTTGACCTGTGTACGCCGTGACGATGGTCAAGGTTTTGATATTTATTGTGATGAGCTAACTGACCCCGCCTTGTATGACAAAAACATGGTGACAGCGACAACCGCGATGAACCACGCCATTGAGCGGATGATTGACCGTTTCCCCAGTCAATATATGTGGGGTTATAAGCGCTTTAAACGTGTGCCAGGATTTCCAGTTATTTATAATGCCGAGCCAGCCATCGCAGTAGCGGTTCGCCAGCGTTATCCAAAACTTAGCAAATCATGATATTATCAATTCATTCACTTAATATGATAATAAGTTACCTATGACTTTACCAAATTATACTTCAGCGCCTGCTTTGCCTGATGAAAACCGTTATATTATTTGTATGAAATGGGGCACCAAATACGGTGCTGAGTACGTTAATCGCCTGTACAATATGGTTAACAGGCATTTAACACTGCCCTTTCAAATGGTATGTTTGACCGATGATACCACAGGGATAGATGCCAACGTCAAATGCTATCCAATTCCTGAGCTCAATTTACCCAGTAATATTCCTGAACGCGGCTGGAAAAAACTGACCACCTTTAGCCCTGAATTATATGATTTAAAAGGCACGGCGTTATTTTTGGACATTGATATTGTGATTGTCGATAATATTGATTGCTTTTTTACGTATCAAGCGCAGCACGATGACAGTGTGGTGATTATCCGTGATTGGAAAAAACCGTGGCGCATGGTGGGTAATTCATCGGTGTATCGTTTCAAGGTTGGACAAAACACCTACCCAAATTTATTGTCTAACTTTGAGCAAAATTTTGACACGATTCGTAGCCAAGTACGCCATGAGCAAGCTTACCTATCCAATTATTTGCGTGAACATCATCACCTTGAATATTGGGATGCGTCTTGGTGTGTGAGCTTTAAATACCAATGTGTGCAGCCGTTTCCCTTAAGTTTTGTCAAACCGCCGATTTTGCCTAAAGGGGCAAAAATGGTGATTTTTCATGGTGAAGTAAATCCACCCGATGCCATCATGGGCAAAAGCGGTAAGTGGTATCGTAAGGTATTACCCACTGACTGGATTAGGGATTATTGGCGATAACTCAACCTTTGATAGTTAAGCCTTAGATAGTTAATGGATAGTTAAGCATCGGATAATTAAACTTAAAAGAAATTTCACATAAGCTTGCGGTCTTAGGAATAATAAAAAATGGCAAACTGGTATCGTAAGTTTATTTTATTATTTAAAAGTGAAAAACGCCTTGGGGCGAATCAAATTATTGACTACTATGCCGGGCAAAATATTGAGGCGATGAAAAGTCGTATGATTGATAGTGATACTTGTTCTATCATTGATACCATTATTCAAGCTCACCCCTATTTATTAGATGATAACCAAGTGGTTGAGCCGATAGACCCGCTTAAGGACTATGAGCCACGGCGTATTCGCAATTTATACACGCATTTAACCACGTTGCAACGCGAGTTTATAGGACAATCTGAACTTAGTTTTTACCATGCGATACTGATTGTATTATTACGCCGTCGATTTCAACCTGAAAAAACTTTTCAAACTTTTACCCATCTTTGGCAAACGCAGACTGACTATTTGATGGATAATTTAAGTTTACGGTGGATTGCCTCCGCCTGCGATACCTTTATTGATTTTGATCCAACGCCGACTAGAAAGGCAATATTACTCAATATTATTACTTTGATTAATACGGTAAAAGTCTACGAAACCCAGCAATATCTCTATCGTTCATCTGCGAGCCTAGATGAGGAAAAATCCGCTATTTTATACGCCCATCATAAACCGCTGTATGCTGGTTTGACCTATTTTAGGCTAGGTAAGGACGATACACTAAAACATATGCGTGAGCGGTATCAGCATTTTTACGCTGAAGACCCTTTTTCTACCACACTCTTACTCAAGGTGTTTGCTAGATTGCATGACCAACCTAGCGCATTCACCACATTAAAACAACTACATAAGGATGAAAAATCAGCATGGTGGTAGCCAATCATTCTTTGATATTTACCCAATCTACTCAGACAATCGCCCTACGTATTGTCAATCCTGCATTTGTGCTACCAAAAGTATCTGATACGACGGTACATATTTTGGCGTCAGGACCGAGCATCCAAACCAATGCCATTGACCTGCTTGGTGGTGAGTCGGTTATATTTGTAAATGGCAGTATTAGCCTGACCGAACACTATAAATTTGATAAGATTGTGGCTTATGTCATCACGGACCCACGCTTTATTAAACATAACTGTAGTATTCCGCTGCAGTATTATCAGGGGGGTTATCCGCTGTATATCAGTGCTTTAGTGGCAGAACAACTATGGCAAGATGCGCCCGATTTTTTAGTTCAATATGCTGACCATATCTATATCATCTATCCAGTCGATAGGCCGATTGATGATAGTTTGATTGCCCTTCAGCGAACTAGCCTTCTAGGCAAAATAGCTGTCACACTCAATAAACGTACCCGACTAAAACACCTAAAACATAGCCCTTATCATACTATTAACAAAAAAATTGGGGTGTCTTGGGATATTCGTTACGGCTTTGTTGAAGGGGGAACGGTAGCGTTGGTGGCGCTACAGCTTGCTTATTCCCTAGGATTTCAAATGATACATCTGTATGGTATTGATTTAATCAATAGCCAGCAGCCACGGTTTTATGAAAACCAAGACAATGCTGCCCCGACCAAACTTGATAAGGCTATCACCCACCGTATCGTACCCTCGTTTGATTGGGTAGCCCACAACTATCAGCAAAAAGGCGTGCAAATTTATAACCACTCGCCCATTTCTAAGGATTTGTTTAGATTTATTCCGTATCGGGCAGATTAGAGGTCACGAATTGCTCAATGTATTGGTTAGCAATATTTTTGGGTAAAAATCGCTCATCAAACGGTACGGCAAACGCCGATGGATTTGCCATTGCTTGTTCTAATAATTGGGCTAAGGCGTCAATATCATCGACAGGGACAAGATTTTGCCTTGGCAATAACTCACTAGGACCATACGGACAGTCAGTGCTTATCACAGGCGTATCCACGGCTAAGGCTTCGGCAATCACTCGCCCAAAGCCCTCAAATCGGGAACTTAACACTAAGCATTTAGCGTGTTTGATATACGGATAGGGGTTGGATTTAAAGCCAGTAAATACCACCTTGTCGCTAATCCCTAAATCAACCGCAAGCTGTTTGGTTTCTGCCATCAGTTTGCCTTGACCCACCAAATACAGCGGATAGCGTTGCGAGGTTTTGGCATAGGCTTTTAGCAGAATATCATGGGCTTTTTGGTATTTAAAGCTGCCCACATGCACAATAAACTCCGCAATCTCTAGCGGGTATGTTTCTGCCATCGCCTCAATAAGCTTGTTATCAATCGGGTTATAAATCGTGGTAATATTCGTCAGCCCTAAGGTCGCCTTAAAATCCACCGCCACTCCTTCACTAATCGCCACACAAGGCTGCGCATGATAAGTCATTTTTAGCTGCGCTATATCCATAGGCTTGTTGCAAGCTTGGGCTAATTTCAGTTCTTGAGAAAGTGTATTACGAATCACATGAATAACATTGGGTAACTGGCTATAGCTTAATACCTTGTCCGCCCGTTCCAAATTTGCAATCGTCAAACATGGCTGACCAATATGCGTTAAAATATAGTTATCTAAATGTTTGGCAAATTGTTGGTAACGTAGCTTATCACTGGGGATTAATTTAAACCACTTAAAGTTAACAATATGAAAATCAATATGGGGGCTAAGCTCATATTCTGTCGTGGCTTTAAATCGGATGACATGGACTTTATAGCCCAGTTGATAAAAGCCTTCCGCGAGCGTCAATACTGACTTTTCCGCGCCGCCCCCCTGCAAGCAGTTGATAACCAACACAATGATATTTGAGGGGTTGCAGCTCACAAGTGGCTCCTTAGGTTTATTCAAAGGTGAGGTTGGTCATATATAGCGGGCGTGTCGCACGCAGGACTTCACGTTTGATTTTTTGTAGCCCTGTTAAAGGTCGTTTAATTTCTCGGCTTCTGGTTGCCTGTAGGCTACTTGCCAAAGCAACTTGCGGTAATAGATGATGCTCCTGAATCACAATCGCAGGTACAAGCTGATATACAGGCAGGGCTTTGGGGTATTTCCCCACATCAAATAGCATCACATCTACTGCCTCAAGCTGGGGTAGGTTTCTGATATATTGTAATAGATACTGACAAGCGCGATGGGATAGCAGATAACCTGCCCCACCTAAATGGCGAGACTTTAATTCATAAATCGTCCGTTTACTCTGAGGTAAGACTATCGGATGAGCCAAATGCACCCTTGGGCTTACCTTTTCTAATTTTAAAATATCGATAGTTTGGCTTTGAAAAACATCAGTTTGATGGATCAACTGCTCGAACTGCTGACCTAAAAAAACATCATCCTCATAAATACCGATATAATCAAGATTTTCATCCACACAGCGTTGCCACAGGCTAGCATGACTTAAAAAACAGGCAATTTCGGTGTCACTAGATACCGACTTTGTGATATCAATCGCCAGTCGCTGAGCGACTTGGGTATTTTTATCCGGGGTGACTGCCGAAAAAAAAGTAAAAGGTATGCGCTGCTTAGCAAACTGTTGTTGGATATGGCTTTGCCGCTTGCTATGATGAGCGAGACTAATCACATAATTTTTTAGCATCACTTTTCTCGCTTGGATTTATTCAAAGCCAACCCCCATAAATGCCAAATACTGACGGGCAACATTTTGCGGCAAAAAAGCTTCGTTAAATGGCACGTTAAACTGGCTAGGATGGCTCATTAATTGGTTAATTTTTTCAGTTAAAGCAGGGATATCTGCCACTGCCACCAAATTCTGCGGCGGCAAAATCTCACTAGGTCCTGAGGGACAATCGGTGCTAATCGCAGGCACGCCCAATGCCAATGACTCTGCCAATACCAATGCAAAGCCCTCAAAATGCGAGGATAACACAAACCCTGTGGCATGCTTTAGCAATGGGTAAGGATTCTTTTGAAACCCAGTTAAAATCACTTTATCTTGCAAGTTTAACGCGATAATTTTTTGTTCAATTTGCGCTTGCAGACTGCCCTTACCCACCAATACCAAGGGCAAAGTCTGTGCCGAATTGGCATAAGCTTGCAATAAAATTTCATGCCCTTTTTGGGCTTTAAAACTGCCCACATGGATAAGATAGCCCTGTTGGGTAATGGCGGGTAAATCTGGGCTAGCTGCCTCAGCTAATACACGGATGTTATCACGGTCGATGGGGTTATAAATCGTGGTGGTTTTGGTAGGTTCGCCAAATTGATGAACAAAATCTTGCTCTACTCCGCCGCTCACACAAATAGCAGGGTATTTGGTATAAATTCGTTGAAAGTAAGAAAGTTGCTTGGGCGGCAAGGTAGCAAGTTTTAATTTTTCACTCAGTTGATTATGGATGACATACGCCACCTTTTTTTGCCTTGAATAATAAAATACCTCATGTTCACGGTACAAGTTCACGAATATTGCCACAGGCTGACCAATATGTTTATTGATATAGCCATCAACCGCCCGAGCAAAAAAGAAATACCGAATTTTACCTTTCGGAAAGCGTCGATAATTGCGAAAAGGGATAAGATGATAGATTAAATTTTCGCTTAATGTATGTTCGACAATCGGGTCAAATCGGATAATATGCACATCAAAACCCATCTGGTAAAAGGCTTCCCCCAAGGTCAAAACAAATTTTTCTGCCCCACCGCCTTGCAGTGAATTAATCACTAATACGATTTTTTGTGACTGAACCAATGCCATTTAATACTCTATAAACTATTTAAACCAACGACTAAATAAAGAAGGTTTTTTCGCAGGACGGGTGACCGCATTACCCCTGTAACCTTTTTTGTAAGTTCTTTTTGGAAACTCGCCAAACGGCGTAGTGCGATAGTTTTCAATACTATAGCCCGCTTGTATCGCCTCTTGATAGTAGGTATCGAAAAGCTCAACCAAATCTTGACGAGGGTGCGGCAAAATCTGCCCATCAAACCAATGCGTTTTGCCCTCGGCTTGTAAGCGCGGTAAGGAATATTTATGGCTAAACTGCGTTCCCATGTCCGAATAATGCAAAATCCGAATATCCTCAATCGCTAAATCTTCGCCATCCACACAATTAAAGCTGTCTTGGTAGAGTTGTATGAGTTGCGGATTGGCTTTAAATTTTGCCATCATTTTGCTATGGCTCTCAGGATCGGCTTGTAGCTGGACTATAGGCTCAAGATAATCCTTGGCTTTTTGGCAATCCCATACGCAGGTGCACAGTCGCATCAAATCGCCATCGCCTTTAGCCGCAAGAATCGCCTCATCGGATATCGGGTGCTGCCACAATTTAGCGATATCGTCCAACACCACCATATCGGCATCCATATAGATTGCCCGTCCGCTAAAGCTACAATATTCAGGGATTGCCCAACGAAAGCCCGAAAACGGGGTCGCCCATTTTTCGGTATGCCAGCCCTCGCCTGTTTGCGGATTAGAATACCATACGCTGCTTGGGTCACGGCTTAACTGCATCCAGATAATCTCGACAGGCTCGCTTGTATGTTTGTGCAAGCTATAATCTAGCACCATCATCTGCTCAAGGTCGCTGTTATTAGGGTCACAGCCGATAAAGATTTTGATAGGTTGGTTTAAGTTCGCCATAGTTTATCCTCTATTCTCGCCAATGCGTTGCCACCCAATCAGTCGGCAAAATAAAATGGCGTAAATGCGAAATCGGTTTTTTGATTTTTTCAGCGGTGAATAATTGCGCCAAATGGTCTTTGGCATTATCGGCAGAATTTTTATTGTATTGTCCCGCAATCGCATTTTGCGGATACAAATCCCCCGGGAAAATAATAATGCGTGCATCATGAGGCAGTTTTGGTGGGATAAAATAATTTAACGGAAATGGCTGACGGCATTTGCGGCGAAAATGCACCACCCACTCTTTGGGAAAAAGCTTAACCCCACCTGGGGCATTGCGAGTGACAAAACGCTGCTCAAAGCGATATTTATCCGCCACGCCTTGTGGATCGGCACGGAATTTTTCTAGCAAACTAACCAAACTACCGACTTTGAAGCGAAAACACGAAGTTTGACCTAGCTTCTCTAAGGGATTACTTGGGTTATAAGATAAAACCGTCTGATCGTCATCGCCAAAACTAAAAAAATCATCAAGGCTACCCACTACGACTACATCAAGATCTAAAAATAATACCGTTCCTGTGACATTCCCAAGCTGTGCATTCCAAAGCCGTGACTTAGGCCATTTACCAAGGGTATTGGTAGGCATCACAATATCGCTGGGCGGCAGATCTTGACATTCTACTTCAGGACGAATGCCATCGGTATTGTCGGTAAAGCAAACAAAGCGAAACGGCGGGGTGATATTACGGCTTACCATTCCATAGAGTTTATTAACGTAATCTGCGCCATATTTGGTGCCCCATTTGATACAAATAATTTGTTTAAGTGGGGTGGTTGCACTCGATGTTGTCATGTCACTTCCAAAGTACCGATAATTCTTCAAAAAATAAGGATAGTCATTTTAACATAACTATCCTTTTATGTTCACTTATCTACTTATTTTCACTTCTCTACAATTTTACCGATTATTCATCCACGTAGCTGAGCCAATGGGCGTATTTATCATTTTTGCCTTGCACCACGTCAAAAAATAGACTTTGCAGTTTTTCGGTGATTTCACCACGCGCGCCGCAGCCAATGACGTGGTCATCATATTCACGAATTGGGGTAATCTCAGCAGCAGTACCTGTCATAAAGATTTCATCCGCGATATAAAATTCATCACGGGTGATTCTACGCTCATGCACTTTGATGCCCAAGTCCTGTGCAAACTGTATCACCGTGCGACGGGTAATGCCATCCAATGCACCCCCTGACAAATCTGGAGTATGCAGTTCACCATCTTTGACCAAAAATAAGTTTTCCCCTGAGCCTTGACAAACATAGCCTTGGGTATCCATCAATACCGCTTCATCATAGCCATGACGGGTGACTTCTTGGTTTGACATGATAGATACTGGGTAGTTGCTGACGGCTTTGGCTTTACACATGGTGACGTTTGGATGGTGATGGGTAAAACTTGAGGTTTTTACACGGATGCCTTTTGCCATGCCTTCTTCACCCAGATAAGCGCCCCAAACCCAAGCGGCAACGATAGTGTGGATGCTATTATCTTTGGCAGCGATACCCAATTTTTCAGAACCGACCCAAATCAATGGGCGAAGGTATGCCGATTCAAGGTTATTTTCACGTACCACAGCTTTTTGTGCTTGTAATACTTCTTCATACGAATAGGGTACAGCAAGCTGGAAAATTTTAGCGGAATTTAGCAGGCGCTGGGTATGATCTTCCAGACGAAAAATCGCCGTGCGTCCATCATGGGTTTTGTAGGCTCGCACCCCTTCAAATACGCCCATCCCGTAGTGCAGTGTGTGGGTTAATACGTGGATTTTGGCATCACGCCAGTCTACCATGTTGCCATCCATCCAGATAAAACCATCACGGTCTGCCATGCTGGGAATTGTTGCCATTGATTACTCCTAGTGTTTTGTTTGAAATAAAAAGTGCTTTGTTTAAATAAAAATTGATGTTACATCTATTCTGGACGCTGCCCGATTAAGCGATGCCATTGCGCATCAACAAAACTGCGTAGTTCATGCCACTGGGCTTCATCTACCAGTATCGGCTGCTCTGCCAAAGCCAACCGATGCGTCATACTGCGGATGCGAAGATAAGCGTGCGTTAGCTGTTGGCATATTTCGGTTTCGATAATACCTGTTTTGGCAAGCGCTTCAAAGATACGCACATTGTCACTCCAAACTGCCAACGCAGGATAACTATTGGCATACGCCAAGACAGCAAACTGGGCAATGAACTCAATATCAACCAATCCGCCTGCATCTTGTTTCAGATGAAATAACCCTTGCTGTTTGGTATGCGGTTTGCTGCCCAAATGGTCTTGCATCTTATGCCGCATGGTGGATACTTCGATACGGACACTGTCTTTATCGCGCGGCAGACACAATACTTCTTTACGAATTTGGTCAAATCGCGTCATCACCCGGTTATCCCCGCAAATGGCACGTGCGCGAACCAACGCTTGGTGTTCCCATGCCCAAGCTTTGTGCATTTGGTAAAGTTCAAACGCATGGGTAGATACCACCATCATACCTGCTTGACCCGAAGGACGCAGGCGCATGTCAATCTCATAGACACGGCCATCGCGCGTTTGGGTGGTCAAATAATTCATCAGTTTTTGGGCAAGGCGGGCGGCAAACTTCATACCGCTGATGGGTTTTTCACCGAGCGTCTGTGCTTCTTCATCAATGTCATGAATAAACACAAGATCAAGATCTGAGCTATAACTCATCTCAAGCCCGCCAAGCTTACCATAACCGATAATCGCAAAGCCATTATGCGCTTCACTCACAGGCTCGCCTTGGGCATTGACAGGATAGCCATGTTTTTTTACCAATTCACCAAATACCCGTTGCAACGCTTTTTCAAGCACCACTTCAGCGATAAAGGTGAGTGAATCAGAAACTTTCATCAACGGTCTATCCGCCAACACATCACTCGCCGCCACTGCCAAGACTTGGGTTTTTTTGAAAAAACGAAAGGCGTTGAGTAGCCCTTCCTCATCATTAGGTTCTACCCGCAACAACTGCTGACGCAAGATGTCACTAAGTTCTGCCTTATCAGGTAAATGACGGTATTTTTCACGGATAAATGAATCTAGCAAAACAGGATAACTTACCAATTCGCTCGCAATCCAAGGGCTTGCTGCCAGCATGGGAATCAATTTGGCGGCTGCCGTTGGGTTTTCGACAAACATGACCAAATAAATTGACCGACGACTTACCGCCTCTAGCAATGTCAACATTCTAGGTAACGCCACGTTGATTGCATCTTCGCTTAAATCAGAATGTAACAACCCATTGATTAGAATCGGATAAGCGGCATTTAGGCGAGTTTTGGCTTCTTCACTGAGTCCTGTGATGAGCTTACTTTGCCAAAACTGGCTTAATTTATCTTTGTTGTCAGCGCTTAATTTTTGCTCAAGCTCAGATAAATTGTGCTGATGATCCACTTGTAGCTGCTCATCAGACTGCTGACGATCACTGACCAGCTCGTCAAAAGGTATTTTTACCGTTTGGCGGTATTCATTGAGTTTGGCTAACAATGCCGCCCAATCGGCAAACCCCAACACTTGGGCAAGCTGATGTCGCTGCATGGCATCTTGTGGTAGTCGCTGGGTTTGTTCATCATTGATGGCTTGGATACCATGCTCTAATCTGCGTAAAAAACGATAGGCTTGTGCCAATTGCTCATGGGTCACAGCATCAATAAAGCCATGTTTTTCTAATTGGCTCATCGCTTGTAGGCAGTTTTTTACCTTGATATCACTGACACGCCCGCCATAAATCAACTGAAACGACTGCACGATAAATTCAATATCACGAATACCACCTGCCCCAAGCTTGACATTGTCCGTATCTTGACGTTGTTCGACTTGGTTTTGAATCAGCGATTTCATCTCACGCAGGGCGGCAAAGGCACTATAATCGACATAATAACGAAATACAAACGGCTTGATAAGGGCTTTTAAGCTATCGCTAAAGGTGACAGGGTTGACGATTCTGGCTTTTAGCCAAGCAAATCGCTCCCATGCCCGTCCATGTTGGGCAAAATATTTTTCTAGTGCCGATAAATGAATTGCCAAGTCACTGCCATCGCCCCAAGGACGCAGGCGCATATCAATGCGAAATACAAAACCATCTTGGGTGTTTTTATCAAGCAGATTGATGATGCCTTGACCCCATTTGGTAAAAAATTTCTTGTTGTCGATGGATTTAGCAGCTTTTGACCCTGGTTGTTTTAACGGGTCAACCACCGTCTCCCCTTGCCCCTGATGAACAAAAATCAAATCGATATCGCTGGATAAGTTGAGCTCTTCTGCCCCCATCTTACCCATGGCGATGATGGCTAAATCATCTTTATGTGGTTTATTTTTTTCATCAAAAAAATACGGCTCGCCATAGCGACTAATTAAATCTTGATACACATAGTCTTTGGCAAAGATGAGACAATAATCGGCAAATTTTGATAGCTCCCATGTCAGCTGCTCTAGGCTAATCAGATTTAATGCATCTTGCCAAATCCAGCGCACCATCAACAAATTGCGTAGATGACGCAGCCCGCGCATAACGCTTGCTTCATCCGCCAATTGGTAATCTTCATCCAGCGTATAATCGCGTATTAAATCTTTGATATGTTGGACATCGAGCGTTTGGGTAAGCGGATAGCTTTTTAAAAAGCTTTGTACAACGTTTGTTTTAGTCTGCCAATACTGATAGCCAAAATTACTAGCTTGCTGTAATACAGCGATTTGTTCTATCGTCGGTAAGAGTTGCGGCATTCTAATTTCCGTGTGTCAGATAAATAAACAGACTAAATAAACAGACCCACCTCATCGTGGTATATATAAGCACTAAGCGTTCACGCTTGCGTGTTGATATAATCAATCTTGTACAATCAATCTTGTCCAATCAAGTTTGTACAACCAAGCCAACTTTGTACCATCAAGCAAGAAATTTAGCAAATAGCATGGATTAAGGGCAGTTGATACAGGGTATTTTGCTCAACCTTACATTGCTTAAAGTTATCCTTATAGCCTAGCACAAACCGCTATTGTTGCAAATTTTTTTAGCACACAAACCTATAAATACTCGTTTGCGCGTAGCAAAATGTTTGTCATGGAAATAAAAACGTAAAAAATATTGGTAGTTATCAAGTTTTCATATATGATGAAAAAAACAAGGAAGTAAAAGTCAATAACTTTATGTGAATATTCGGTCTATAGTTTTTTTTGACCCTGATATCAATCGCGTGTGACTGATTTTTTAGGCGTATGTTTAATTGTAAAAAAACCAACATATTTATCTTATAAGCTATCCTAATCATTGAATTTTTTATTACAACCAACAATCACAACAAACAAGGAGCGTACTGTGATGACAACGGACAACTCAACTGCAAACAAAAAAATTGCCCTCGTAACAGGTGCGCTAGGTGGTATTGGCACTGCTATTTGTCATGCGCTAATCCAAGCTGGCTATCACATCATTGCAACCTACACCCACAAAGCTGATAGCACGGTCAACCGCGGCGAAGCTTGGTTGAAAGAAGAAGGCATGAATGCTAGCGATTTCACCTTTGTTGAGACCAATCTCACTGACCATGAAGCAGCCACTAAAGCCATCCTTGATGCAATTGAAAAAGCAGGTCACATTGATGTGTTGGTAAATAACGCAGGTATCACCCGTGATACGACTTTCAAAAAAATGACTTATGAGCAATGGTCAGAGGTGATTGATACTAACTTAAAATCACTATTCACGGTCACCCAACCCGTCTTTAACAAAATGCTTGAGCAAAAATCTGGGCGTATTGTGAGTATCAGCTCAATTAATGGCTTAAAAGGTCAGTTTGGTCAAACCAACTACTCAGCCACCAAGGCAGGTATCATCGGCTTTAGTAAAGCGTTGGCACAAGAAGGCGCTAAATCTGGGGTGACCGTTAACGTGGTTGCACCGGGTTATACGGGTACTAAAATGGTGATGGCAGTGCCTGAAAAAGTGATGGAAAGCATCAAAGCAGGCATCCCAATGGGTCGCATCGCCCAACCTGAAGAGATTGCCGCTGCCGTGGTGTATTTGGTCAGCGATGGCGCTGCTTATATCACGGGTGAGACCATCAACATAAACGGCGGTCAATACATGCACTAATGAGCCTGCCATCAAGCTTGCCATTACCGTTTATAAACTAAATCGGTTATAAATTAAAAAAGACCCGTCATCGTGACTTGGTCTTTTTTGTTGGATGACAACATTACTAACGACCGTTAACTTACTGGCAACTTACTTGGCTGTCAATTTTTTTACGCCATCTGCCGTTGCCATCAGCAAGATATCAGCGTGCTGTGCAGTAAATAACCCATTACACACCACTCCTACGATATTGTTTAGCTTTGCTTCAAATGCTGCTACCTTCTCAATGTCCAAGCCGATATTTAAGCCATAAACATCCAAAATCAAATTGCCATAATCGGTGACAAATCCTTCACGGTAGACCGGCTCACCGCCAAGCTGCACCAACTCACGCGCCACATACGAGCGCGCTTGCGGTAATACTTCAATCGGTAGTGGAAAGCCAACGCCTAATTGCTGCACCCATTTGCTTTCATCCACCATGCAAATAAACTGCTTAGATGCGGCGGCAACAATTTTTTCACGGGTTAAAGCGCCACCACCGCCTTTGACTAGCTGTAAGTGCTCGTTTACTTCATCGGCACCATCAATATATAAGTCTAACTCACCCGTGAAATTTAAATCCATCACCTCAATACCGAGCGCTTTGAGCTTATCTTCGGTGATCTTTGAGCTTGCCACAGCGCCCTTTAGGTTAACTTTTGGCAATAATTCAATGAGGCAGTTGACGGTACTGCCCGTCCCCACGCCCAAAATCATGCCTGATTCGATATATTTTAACGCGTCTGCTGCCACGGCTTGTTTTTGTTGTTGTTGCGTGCTTGCATTCATCGTACTCATAGACCCAGCCTTGTTAGGAATTTATCAAAAAAACAGATAGAAAACTTAATGCTATCAATTACCCAACTTATTTTACCGTAAAAGCACTTGCAAGCTAAACCCTAAAGTCCTAATCTAATCACTTATTTTTTACTTCTCTAACGATTTGCTGTGTTTTGGTGATGAAAGCACATAGAGGGTAAAAATAAATCTTCAAACGTATTTTTCAAACTTAGGTCATTATTATGTTATCAGATTGGGTACGCCTTATCCTTCAAGCGACCGTGTATGATGCTGCTATTCAAACGCCGCTTGAACCCGCCAAAAAACTCAGTGAACGGTTTAACAACGATATTCGTTTTAAACGTGAAGATTTTCAGCCAGTGTTTTCTTTCAAGCTGCGGGGCGCCTACAATCGAATTAGCCAGTTAAGCGAAGTAGACAAAGCTAAAGGCGTAATTTGTGCCTCTGCCGGCAACCACGCGCAAGGCGTCGCCTTCTCTGCTAGCCGCTTGGGACTCAATAACATTATCGTGATGCCGACCACCACCCCCGATATCAAAGTCAGTGCCGTCAAGTCCTTGGGCGGTAATGTGGTGCTATATGGCGATAGTTTTGATGAATCTAACCGCTATGCCATTAAACGCGCCCAAACCGATGGCTTGACCTTTATTCCGCCGTATGACGATGAATTGGTCATCGCAGGTCAAGGTACCATTGCCATGGAACTAGTACAACAATGGCGTAAAATGGAATATGTGTTTGTTGCGGTTGGTGGCGGTGGCTTAATTTCAGGCGTCGCGGCGTTTTTGGGGGAAGTCGCACCGCATGTCAAAGTCGTGGCGGTCGAGCCAGAAGAAGCAGCGTGTCTCAAAATCGCGCTTGATACCGGTGAACGCAAGCGCTTACCCCAAGTGGGGTTGTTTGTCGATGGGGTAGCAGTCGCCCAACTGGGTGAAATACCGTTTGACGTTTGCCGTATGCCAAAAAGCGATAACTCAGGTCCCGTGGTCGAGCCTGATGTGGTTACTTGTAGCAATGATGAAGTATGTGCGGCAATTAAAGATGTGTATGATGAAACCCGCACCATCGTCGAGCCTGCAGGGGCGCTCGCTGTCGCGGGTATGAAAAAATACATCGAAGATCATAATCTGCAAGGCAAAAACTGCGTGGCGATTTTATGTGGTGCCAACATGAATTTTGACCGCTTACGCTATATCGCTGAACGTACCGAAATTGGTGAGAAAAAAGAAGCGATTTTTGGGGTGACCATTCCTGAGCGCACAGGCGCCTTCTTGGATTTTTGCCGCTCACTCAAAGGTCGCAACATCACCGAATTTAACTACCGCATCAACACCAACCCCAACTACCCCCATCACGCTGCCAATATTTTTGTCGGTATCGCCCTCAAAGAAGGGGAAAAAGAGCGCAAAGCAATCCACCAGCTACTCAATGAAGCCGATGATGCCGCGATTGATTTGACCGATGATGAAGTCGCCAAGACCCATATTCGCTATTTAATCGGCGGGCACGCGGGATTAAAAGACGAGCAACTATTTCGCATCGAATTTCCCGAGCGTCCTGGCGCGCTGCTCAACTTCCTTGAAAAATTGGGCTCACAGTTTAATATTTCTCTATTCCATTATCGCAATCATGGGGCGGCTGAAGGGCGTATCTTAGCGGGTATCCAAATGGGTGAGCAAACCGCCGAGCAATTACTTGCCAAACTGCAAGACATTGGCTATGAGTGCGAAAACCTCACCGATAACTTGGGCTATCGCTTATTTTTACAATAATTTTTAACGGTTTGGATAAAAAAGGTGTCATCGTGGCGCCTTTTTTTGTGCCAAGTTTTTTATGCCAAGCTATGCACAAAATTCGCTAAATTTCAGCACGGTACATAGCAAAAATAGCCATTTTCTGCTAATCTCAATACTTAAAAATTGATAATTTACCTGATAGTTTCACTGATAAATTAATTAAAAAATTCTGCTATAAGACAACCACTATGTCATCAAAAAAACGTTTTTTAAAACTTGCCGGTATGACTGCCAGTATCGCAGGAAAAGCAGCTAAAAATTCTATTAAGTCTTTTGCAGGCTCTGAAGAAGATAAACTCACAGCCCGTAGCGAAATGCTGCAAACCGTAGGGCTACAAATCGCCGACACCTTAGGCGAAATGAAAGGCGCGGTAATGAAAGTGGGTCAAATTGCCTCGCAGTATAAAGATGTGTTCCCCCCTGAAGTCTCAAAAGCGCTGGAGAAATTACAAAAAGACGCACCGCCCATGCCGTTTGCCGTCATCAAACAGCAGCTTGAAAAAGAATTGGGGCAACCGATTGAGGCGTTGTTTACCCAGTTTGATCAATCACCCTTTGCGGCAGCCTCTATCGGTCAAGTCCATAAAGCGGTGTTGCCAACCGGTGAAGCGGTCGTAGTCAAAGTGCAATACCCCGATGTTGATACCAGTATCGATAGTGACTTAAAACACGTTCGCTTGGCGCTTAAGATAACTGGCGTACTCAATATGGATAAAACCTTGCAAGATAAAATTTTTGCAGAAATCCGTGATAGCCTGTATGACGAGCTTGACTACACCAAAGAAGCCCATAATTTAGCAATTTTTGGCAGTTTCCACAGCGATGATGATGGGCTGATTATCCCTCAAGTGTTTCATAGCCTTTCGACCAAACGGATTTTAACCTTATCACAAGAACTGGGTGAAAAGCTCGAAGTGGCTGCCACTTGGGACAATGACACCAAACAAAAAATCGCCACTCGCCTATTTGATTTTAGTGCCGGTCAATTGTTCAAACTGTATCGTCTGCATTGTGACCCACACCCAGGTAACTTTGCGTTTCGCCCTGATGGCTCGGTCATCGCCTATGACTTTGGTGGTATCAAATCTTACAGTCATGACGAAGTTGCGTTATTTAAACGCTTTGCCATCCATTGCCTGAGCGGTGATGTCACAGCGCTTGAGCAAGATTTGGTCAGCATTGGCATCAAAAAAGACAATGATGAACCACTGCCCACGGACTTTTATAACGATTGGTTGCAGATTGGTTTGACCCCGTATGGTTTTACCCAGTTGTTTGATTTATCCAAACATGCGCCTTATGACTTTGCCACCAGCCAAACCCATTTTCAAGCAATTGCCAAAGCAAAAGAGTCGCTTAAATACTGGCAAAGCTTTCAACCTGCCCCACTTACCATGATGCTTGATCGAACCATTTCTGGACAGTACTGGAACTTGGTGAATTTAAAAGTAACCATTGATTTAAGTGAGTTGATACACCGCTATATTGATTTGCCGACATTGCCACGACCTGATGATTCGCCTCGCCCTTAGGTTTGATTTTAACTTTCAATAACATTTCCTGCGATGACATAGGCGCAACCCCCTATCAAAAATCGGGGTTGCTCGTTTATAATAGCGCACGCAAAATTTTGAAAATCAGATTGTTACGTTAGTTAGATAAAGGATACACTCATGGCCGGACATTCCAAGTGGGCAAACATCAAACACCGTAAAGCCAAACAAGATGCGGCAAAAGGTAAAGTCTTTACCAAAATCATTCGTGAGCTGGTCTCTGCTGCCAAACAAGGCGACCCAGACCCAGCAAGTAACCCGCGTTTGCGTGCGGCGGTGGAAAAAGCCAACTCAGTTAATATGACCAAAGATACTGTAAAACGGGCGATTGAACGTGGTGCAGGCGGCGGTGATAATGACAATATGCAAGAAATCACCTATGAAGGCTATGGCTTGGGCGGTGTTGCGGTGATTGTCGAGACCATGACGGATAACCTCAACCGTACCGTTGGCGAAGTGCGTCATGCTTTTAGCAAAAATGGTGGCAACTTGGGTACATCAGGCTCAGTGGCCTATATGTTTAGCAAACGCGGTGAAATTACCTTTGACGATGTGTCGCTAGAAGACACCATCATGGAAGTCGCGCTTGAAGCAGGGGCAACCGATATTGAAAATAACGGTGATAGTATTACCGTGGTCACTGAGCCAGAGAACTTCGGTGACGTGATGGATGCCTTAGAAAAAGCCGGTTTAAAATCCGACAACGCAGAAGTGACCATGTCCCCTTCAACCATGGCGGATGTCACTGATGTCGAAGATGCTAAAAAAATCATGAAAATGATTGATATGCTAGAAGATTTGGACGATGTACAAGAAGTCTATACCAACGTCAACTTTACTGATGATGTCATGGAACAACTCGATGATTAAATGAAATTTTTCAGCATAAAAAAGGCTAAAGATAGATTTAGCCTTTTTTATTTAGCAACTTGTAGCAGTGTTGTGGTGGGATATAAGGTTAAAAACACTCGATTAAACTCACTACCGTGATGCAATACTTCACTTGTGTCAAAAGTTAATAAGCCCTTTTCCTGCTGTTCATTGGTATGAATCAATAACCACACTTCATCCAACGCTCTTTTTTTGCGGTACGCTTGGACTTTATGCGCTTTTTTGCCCATCACCGCATCAATATCACTTTGATTGATGTAGGAATCAATCGGTAAATCTTCGTTTTCATCTGCCATATCAGTAAAAAACGCACTGGGTAACCAACGCATGGTTTTGGCAATACCGTTTTGTAATTTACTACTGAGCGTAGGATGTGGCAAATCACTCGATGGCTCGATAAATTGCTGCGACACATTGACAATCTTTCGGTTATCAATGTTTTGCCAATTGGCCCAATTGGCCCAATTGGCCCAATTAGCCTTGGCACCTACTATCTCGCCCGCACCATTAAACTGTGTTGGTGTCAATTTGGTTGACAACTGTAGCAGCGACTGCCAGTACCAACGTTTTAACATTAAATTATCATTACCGAGTCTATCGCGTAGTCTTGGCAAAGTGGTCAATTCGATGCCAATTGCATATTCACCTTTGTCACAATAAAAAATACAGGTAAAATCTGGCTCATTACCATCATCCGTACCTGAGATGGTTTTGGCAGGATGTAAATGCAGCATGGCTAAAAAATGCGCCAAATACACCCATTCACGCTGGCGTTTGAGCTGATTTTGTGACATCCGCACAATGCTTGGCGAATTTTTTTTATTCCCTGTCATCCATTAATTACCTGTAGCTTGTTCAATTTACCCAGCCTATTGTTTTTTGAATAAAATTTTATCAAAATAATTTTAACCACTTTAACACGCTAACTTATCAGCTCAATACGTCAAATTTATGACAATAACCTGAACGGTTTTGGGGTCTGTGTGTTTTTAGTAATTTATCTGACTATTATGACGTTTATCCTTGTATTTTAAGCTACTAACCTTATATAATTCACAGTTCATTTGGGGATGTTCTGGCTTCGACGCTGGTAATGAAACTCAATGATGCATGTCGAGTGAGTATGTCCACTCGTAAATAAAATATACATTTTAAACTAGTCGCAAACGACGAAACTTACGCTCTAGCAGCCTAAGGGCTGCTTGGGACGGCACAGATTGCCATTGGTCTGGTTGCTCTCCTTGAAGCGAACGCACGATGGATAGCTTAAATTGTTGTCTCGCCAATTTGAGCAAAACTTAAGAGGCTCGTGGTTGGCATCCTGACTGTCGGTTCGCCTACCATTAAAGCCATAGACAGAATCTAAACATGTAGAGTCATGGGCGTAGTGCTGGCGGACGCGGGTTCAACTCCCGCCATCTCCACCATATATAAAAAAGAGAATGCAATAACTTGCATTCTCTTTTTTTTGCATTTTTTATAGCTGATTAGCTACTTAAGATAGCATTTTTACACAAAATCAACAGGTTAGAAAAACTAGCTGATATAGTTACATAATTTATATGTTTAGCAAAATACATCCAATATTGAAGATTTTGTTTACAATAAAGTCTTTGCAATAACATAACTTTGTAATTAGAATACACACCGCTTAAGTGATATTAAACAATATTACTTTGTTTTTACTATGTAAATCACGGGAAATGCCCCTTGATACCTTTAAGCAGTCAGATTATTGACCGCTTTAATTGATAAAAGGAACATCCGATGAAATATATCATTGCCAGTTTGATTGTTACTACTTTAGCCACCCAGCAAGCCAATGCTGATGTTGTTTCATGGTATGGTGGTAAGCATCATGGTCGCACCACGGCATCTGGCGAGAAATTCAATCAACATGCACTGACTGCCGCCAGCAATGTGCACAAATTAGGTAGCCGGCTCAAAGTTACCAACAAAGCCAACGGCAAAAGTGTAGTGGTACGCGTGACTGACACAGGGGGATTTGGCAAATATGGCCGTACCCTAGATTTGTCAAAAGGTGCTTTTAGTAGAATTGCTAATCTTTCAAACGGCCTTGCTAAAGTCGATATCGTTAGATTATAAATTTATTTTCACTATGTTTTAACGTAAAAAGGGCGCTATTGATTGATAGCGCCCTTAATGTTTTATCACTCAAGAAGTTTAATCCTCTAAAAAACGGGTATCATTCGACCATTGCTGCATTTTGATAGTTTCATCCAAATATTGCTCGATAGCCGGCAAGTTAAACCCGTCATTTTCACTGATAAAGCTAATACTCATACCTTTATTGCCTGCCCTACCCGTGCGACCGATACGATGAACGTAATCATCAGGACTGTCTGGCAAGGTATAATTGACCACACAAGCCACATCATCCACATGAATACCTCGCCCTGCGACATCCGTAGCCACTAAAATATTGGCATCGCCTTGGCGAAATTGTGCCAAATACTTCTCGCGTTTAGCTTGTATGACATCCCCAGACAATATCACTACTTTATATTGACGACTAAGTTTGTCATACAGGCGCTTGACTTGGTCTTTACGATTGGCAAACACAATGATTTTCTTGGGAGAAATTTTTTCAATAATTTGCTGTAACGCCGCCAGTTTATCCGATTCCATCAAGGTAAAAAAAAGCTGCTCGATGTTTTGACTGGTTTTTTGCTCAGGCGCAATTTCTACAAAAATCGGCTGATATAACCAGCGATAAGCCAAATTCATCACATCTTGGTTAAAGGTAGCGGAAAACAGCAGGGTTTGCCGATGCGTATTGGCAGGCATCATACGAATCAACCGTTTGATATCAGGTATAAACCCCATATCCAGCATTCTATCTGCTTCATCCAATACCAAAATTTCAAGACGATCGAGATACACATGGTGCTGAAAGCAAAAATCAATCAAACGACCTGGGGTGGCGATGATGATATCGACAAACTTTTGATGCAGCTGCTTTGACTGCGTTTCATAGTCTGTACCACCGAGCAAACAAACGGTATGAAGTTTGGTAAACTTGGTGAGCTCAAGGCAATCTTGATAAATTTGTTGAGCCAGTTCTCGAGTCGGCGCCAGCACCAGCGCACGGGTTTCACCCAAAAAACGATCGCCATCAACCTCAGGGCTTAAAGGATTATTAAGCAATTCATTGATGATGGTGAGTAAAAACGTTGCTGTTTTACCTGTACCTGTTTGTGCCTGCCCAATGGCATCTTGCCCAGCGAGTGTATTGGGCAATATTTGTGCCTGAATAGGGGTCAGCGTTTGATAGCCTAGTTGGTCAATCGCTTGTTTGAGCGCTGGATGAAGGGGTAATTGTGAGAAAGTTTGAAACACAGAGATTTAACCTATTTTGACCAATCAATCATTGGCTATGAGAAACAACAAAAACCAAGTTAATGACATCAACTTGGTTTGCAAAAAGGTCAAAAATAATACTTCAACCCCTTTTTGGCTCAACTTATTCGACTTTGGTAACTTCTTCAGCTTGAAGACCTTTTTGACCTTCAACCACGATGAATTCAACTTTTTGACCATCTTGAAGTGAACGGTAGCCGTCACCTTGAATCGCGCGGAAATGAACGAAAATATCTTCACCGCTGCTACGTTGAATAAATCCAAAACCTTTTGAATCATTAAACCATTTTACAATGCCTTGTTCACGAACTGACATATTATAACTTCCTTTAACACTATTAATGGTAGGTTTTTAAAGTAGTTTTTTAACCAAGACTAGTTAAGCCTAGTTAAGTTTAACTACTCACTACCTACACCTGCTAAATTATGTACTAGTTAAGCGTTTGTAATAGTTTGTTAAAACATTTCTCTACAATGTCGCTTACATAGTAAATTGTTCTTATAGCAATCATAGCATGGGTGTTTTACAAAAAAAAGTAATTTCGTAAGAATTGGTTATTTTTTTAAACAGCGATTTTTTAGCCTTATTTAACGGTTTACGATAATAAAACTGCAGGGTTTGCTACTAAAATTGCCAACTATTTTAGCGTCGGTTTGCACACATTGTATCGGCTTATCTTTATCATTTATCTCATCGGCGCCAATAAGTTGCCTGATAACTTCCTCACCCAATTCATCTAGCACATCATGCTTTAATTCTTTTATTAATTGCTTATCGGCATTCTGATGGGTTTTGATGGCACATTCTTTAAGTCGCCATAGTAGGTTTCGTAAAACTGCTTGATTGACTGCAGGCTTTTGATTCAACCATTGATATTCATGGAATGAAAAAAAGCGTGAAGCAACGTGATGACTAATTGCGCTGTCTTCAACATCAATACCGATATTTGTATAGGGTGAAATCAACACTGCCGCATGTTGGCGGCTATGGCTAAAACTGACATACCAAGTATAACCATCAGCGGTTATAAAATAATAAGGAAAGTTTGCCTCGATTAACTCGCCTGTCACATTGAGCGCTTGCTGTAGGTTTTTTAGCAATTGACGACAAGACATCGACCCTGCTTTATGGGTTAATAAGGTAGTCTGTTCACCCAAATTATGGTGAATATCAATAGCCACCCAGCTATGGTCCTCGATTGGATAAAACTGCATCGGTTATGGTAGTGCCTTATGGTATAAGCAAATTTAACGATAGCTTAAAGTATTAAAGTATTAAAGTATTTTTTTATACCAAGGTTGATTGGCTTTCTTCTTTTGTGCTTCCGCAATCGCTTTACGTTTTTTTTGGTACAGTACATTATTACTGATGAGAGTGATAGCGCGAGTGTCTTGCGCGATGACTTCCCCTAAGATGTTTTCAACACTTACGGTAATGGTATACGGGTTAGGATCGAGCGTGGTAGTTGCGATAGTATAGCTAGTGTCTTTTATGGTCGCTAAGGTTTGGTTATTGAGTTGATAGACGATTCTATCCCCTGTTTTTAAACTCGGCGTCAACGCAACGCTAACCTCAATTGGTTGACTTCCCCGTCGCAGCGTTTGCCCGGCTTCAGGCGATACAATTTTTATGACATAATCGCCCTGCTGGCTCGCTGAGATGGATTGGGTCGATAAGCGAACAGTTAAGCTATCACCTAATCTATCAGGCAAGCGATTGTCAGTAGCCGTACTCGCTGCATTATCAACTTCATTGTTCAAGTTATTAGATGTCGTTGTTGATTGATTGGTCGTCGATGATACTTGTGATTGGGTGGGCAATTTATCTAATACGCTGATATTTTTGCTGTTTTTATTGTATTGATAAGCGGTATTAATATTATCAGTATATACCACTTGACCCTCTGAGGTTGTCGTCTTATACACTTCAGCATGACTTAACTGTGACAGCAATAACATTAAAGCCATGAGTGCAAAGTTATAACTATAGCGCAAACTACTATTATTACCGGTACTATATTTATTATCGGTACTGTATTTTGTCAAAATCATATACGCCTTCCCCTCAAAACCCATTATTGTGCATATTTTAGCAAGCTTGATAATCAATCCCTAAATAATTTTGCCTATTAGCCTAAAAATTTCACATAAAAAAACCCAACTTAATGTGAAGTTGGGTTTTTTGAAAAGCGAACTTATTAGCAGCTGTAGTACATATCAAATTCGATTGGATGAACTGATACGTTGTAACGCTCTACTTCTTCTTTTTTCAAGGCAATGTAAGCGTCAAGCATTTCTTTGGTAAATACGCCACCTTTGGTTAAGAATTCATGGTCGTCTTCTAACGCTTTAAGCGCAACTTCCAAGTTCTCCGCCACCGTTGGGATCAATGCTTCTTCTTCTGGTGGAAGGTCGTATAAGTTTTTGTCTGCGGCTTCACCTGGATGGATTTTGTTTTGGATACCATCAAGCGCTGCCATCAACAATGCGGCAAAGCAAAGATAAGGGTTGGCTGCTGGGTCTGGGAAACGTGCCTCGATACGTTTGCCTTTCGGGCTTGCCACGTATGGAATACGAATTGATGCTGAGCGGTTACGCGCTGAATAAGCCAGTTTAATAGGCGCTTCATAATGCGGTACTAGGCGTTTGTAGCTGTTGGTTGATGGGTTGGTGATGGCATTTAATGCACGAGCATGTTTGATGATACCACCGATTGCGTATAAAGCAGTTTCTGACAGCCCTGCGTATTCATCACCGGCAAAGGTGTTTTTGCCATCTTTTTGGATTGACAAGTGAACGTGCATACCTGAACCATTATCACCAACCATCGGTTTTGGCATAAAGGTCGCAGTCTTACCATATTCGTGGGCAACGTTGTGTACCGCATATTTGAACTGTTGTACTTCGTCCGCTTTACGAACTAGGGTATTAAATGATACACCGATTTCTAGCTGGCAAGAGGCAACTTCATGGTGATGGACTTCAACACGGCCTTCACCCATAATCGCTTCTACCGCGGCACACATATCAGCACGCATATCTTGTGAGCTATCAACGGGTGGTACTGGGAAGTAACCGCCTTTGACGCGTGGACGGTGCGCATAGTTACCGCCTTCTATGTCTTTATCGGTTGACCAAGCGGCTTCATCAGCTGAGATGGTGTGACGCGCACCTGACATGTCGATTGACCATTTTACATCATCAAATACGAAGAATTCTGGCTCTGGACCAAAGAATGCGGTATCACCGATACCCGTTGATTTTAGGTATTCTTCAGCACGTCGCGCGATTGAACGTGGGTCACGGTCATAACCTTGCATGGTTGATGGCTCGATAACGTCACAGGTCACAACAACGGTCGTTTCACGAAAGAAAGGATCGACGAATGCGGTATCAGCATCTGGCATCAAAATCATATCTGACGCTTCAATGCCTTTCCAACCAGCGATTGATGAACCATCAAACATTTTACCTTCTTCAAAAATGTCTTCGTCCATGCTGTCAGCTGGATAGCTTACATGTTGCTCTTTACCTTTAGTGTCAGTAAAGCGAAAATCTACCCACTTTGCTTCGCTAGATTTGATTAAATCTAAAAATTTATTCGACATTGCTCGTTTCCTTTTACTTACGCAAAAAATGATTAAAAAAACGTTACGCCACTTTATACTCTTTTCGGTGCTGTGACAAGAGATAAACAAAGTAGTGCTTGTTGAGCTTAAACTTTCAAGTTATGTGCCAACTTTTTGCATGTCATAATAAAAATTAAATTTTTATATATAATTCAATTAGTTATTTGAGATTGGATTTACTGATGAAGTTGGCTGATATGACTATCTGCCTAGATAACCTTCAAATCGCCATGCGGCTGTAACAATCGCACCATTTTAATGAAAATTTTATCAATATTCACTTTTATGGTGCATAAAATATGTTCTTAACTATTTTAGTGAAAACCATTAACATTACCGCCTGCGACTCGGCTTCATTTATTCGGTTTCATTCACTTGCTATCAGTCACTTGTAGAATGGTTGTGATAAAATAATTAACTAAAATAACGGTGAAGTTTTTTCATCGGTTAACCATCGTCCAACAATTACAGCATAGGGTTTCTGGATTGCTACTTTTTATTGATAACTACGACAGTTTTACCTACAACTTGGTGCAGTATTTTGAGCAATTGGGACAACCTGTTGAAGTCTGGCGCAATGATGCTTGCAGCAGTGAAGACATCATTCGTTTAAATCCTGATTATTTGGTCATTGGCCCTGGACCTTGTACGCCAAGCGATGCAGGCAATACGTTGAGTTTTATCAAAGACTTTGCCGGCATTATTCCTATATTAGGCGTTTGCTTGGGTCATCAAGCGATTGGGCAAGCATTTGGCGCCAATATCATTCGTTGCCCAACGATTATGCATGGGCGGGTGTCGCAAGTTTTTCATCATCATCAAGGGATATTTGCCGGGCTTCCCTCCCCTTTTAACGCCACTCGCTATCATTCTTTAGCGATTGCGGCAGACAGTTTGCCTGCTTGCCTAGAGGTTACCGCATGGTGTGATGATATTCACCCAAATAATTCTCTGCCATCCGCTACTGTGATGGGCATTAAGCATCAAACATTGCCGATTGAAGGGGTGCAGTTTCATCCAGAATCTATTTTGAGTGAGCATGGGTATACGATTTTGAAAAATTTTTTAGTTAATTATGAAGACTATGAAAACTATCAAAATGCTAACCCTTAGACTGGGGTAATTGAGTTTTGCGGGTTAAAGTTTGGCTTTAAAGTTCGGCTTTGTTATAGTATACTAGTACAATGATATATCAAGTGTAAGCCATAAAACTCATACGAGACTGACATGACCCATACTGTAACGCCCTATCTTGGTGACATTACCACGGCTATTGAAAACAACCAACCATTAACCCCAGAGCAAACCCAACTACTACTTACTACCGCGCTGGATCGCGCCATCAATACCATTGACCTAACTTATACAGAAATGCGCGGCGTCATGCTAGCCATCATGCAAGGTCAATGCCCCGATGCCATGATGGGCGCGCTGCTCACCGCGCTGCGTATGAAAGGTGAAAGCATCGAAGAAATCACTGCCGCCGCCCAAGTGATGCGGGAGCTTGCGATTAAAGTGGATTTATCGGATGTGCCCAACGTCGTCGATATTGTGGGTACAGGGGGCGATGGCGCGAATTTATTTAATGTCTCTACCGCCGCTACTATGGTCGCAGCGGTTGCCGGCTGCCATGTCGCCAAGCATGGTAATGGCGGCGTTTCCGGCAAATCTGGCAGTTCCGATTTGCTTCAGCAAGCGGGTATTAATTTGGCGTTAAATACTGAGCAGATTACCCAGTCGATTAAGACCCATGGCATCGGTTTTTTGTTTGCGCCCAATCACCATGTAGCAATGAAACATGCGATGCCCATTCGCCGCACCCTAAAAACGCGTACGGTGTTTAATATTTTAGGACCTTTGACCAACCCGGCGGGCGTCAAAAATGCCATGATTGGGGTATTTAATCCTTCGCTGTGCGAACCGCTTGCCAATGTGTTCAAAAACCTTGGCGCAGAGCATGTGCTAGTCGTCGGCTCAGTGGATAACCTTGATGAAATCTCACTAGCGACTTATACCCACGTGGCTGAACTTAAAGACGGCAAAGTCAGCGTATATGATATCGAACCTGAAGATGTTGGTATCGAATCGCAAACGCTCAAAGGCTTAATCATTGACAGTCCAAGCCAAAGCCTAGCCCTCATCCGCGAAGCACTCGACAACAATCCCAATAAAACCCCCATCGCCAAAAAAGCAGCGGATATGATTGCCTTAAACGCCGGTGCGACCATCTATGTAGCAGGTAAAGCAGATACCATAAAACAAGGCGTAGCCATGGCACAAGATATCATCAGCAGTGGCAAAGCCTTGCAAAAAATGGCAGCATTAGCAAGCTTTACTCAGCAATTCACCTCTCATTAAATTTTTGGAAAAACCATGCCTCATCAAGCAGTCCCCTCGGTATTACAAAAAATTATCGACACCAAACGTCAAGAACTAACCAGAGCCAAACAACAACAATCTTGGCATGACCTTGAGCAAATTGCCGCAACGAACAGTGATGACATCCGTGATTTTGCCGGCAGTTTGCGCAAAGCGGGTATCCGTGTCATTGCGGAAATCAAAAAAGCCTCGCCATCCAAAGGCATCATTGCCCCTAATTTCGATGCTGTTGCCACCGCAGTCGGCTATGAACAAGCGGATGCTGCTTGTTTATCGGTATTGACGGATACCGACTACTTCCAAGGCTCGGATGCGTATTTATTACAAGTGCGCCAAGCGGTAAGCCTACCTGTGCTACGCAAAGATTTTATGATTGAGCCGTATCATATTTTGCAATCACGTGCGCTTGGGGCAGATTGTATTTTGCTGATTATGGCGTGTTTATCAGATACCCAAGTCGCTGAGCTGCATGAATTGGCGTTAAAACTTGGCATGAGTGTGCTCATTGAATGTCATGACGAGATAGAAGTGGAACGCGCGTTACGCTTGCCCGCCCATCGCCAAAACGTGTATGGGGTTAATAATCGCAATCTACATAACTTTGATGTGAGTTTGGACACTACCCTACGCCTAAAAACACTGTTTCCACAAGATAGCTTATTAGTGACAGAAAGCGGGATTCATTCGGCAGAGGATGTAAAATTGATGCTGGGCCATGACATCCATGCGTTTTTGATTGGCGAGCAGTTTATGAAAACGGGTGATGCGGGCGCGGCATTAGCAAAGTTATTGGCACAATCGCAACAAAATGCGTAAAATAGTCAAGTTAAATGATTGATGTTAGGGCGTTTCATCGATAAACGCCCTATTTTTTATAGCGATTTATAGAGTTATTGTATGGCAAATTTATTTTCTAAAGAAATGCAAGACCAGTTAAAGCAGCTTAAAACCGAACTGGGTAAAGGTCGCAGCCAAACCAAAGAGACCGATGAAAACGGCAAACCGACTGAAACCGTGGGTTTATTGAGCAAGCAACAAGTCGCCAAACAAGTTAAAAAATATAATAGCGAACATCTTGATGACGATAAATTGCTATTTATGCAAGCCATGTCAGGCGTGCAGCCAATCAAAGATAAAAACTTGGCGGATAAAAACAACGCTGGCAATAAGCTTGATGCGACGACGCTAGCCAAACGCGCGGCGGCGGTCGGTGGTGACGATGATAGCGGACATGTATTGTCTGATATGCAAGCGCTGCTCAACCCCGTCTCTGGCGATGCTTATTTAAGTTATAAAACCGCAACGCTACAAAATAAAGTGTTTAATGACCTCAAACAAGGCAAGATTCGCTGGTATGATGCCGTAGATTTACACGGTGCTACCATTGAAGAGGCCCGTGAAGCCATGAGTCAGTTGATTTTGCAGGCTCAAAAAAACAATGAAAATTGCGTGAAAATCATTCATGGCAAAGGCATTGATAGTATCTTAAAAACTTGCGTCAATGGCTGGTTGCGTCAGATTCCTGAAGTGCTTGCTTTTTGCTCAGCACCTGCGGCACAAGGTGGCAACGGTGCAGTGTTGGTGTTACTCAAAAAACGTGAAAAAGCCAATCGCGATCAATAACCATTGTACTGCTATTTTGACTATAGGTTAAATTTTACAAAATCATGCATAGAACAAACGATGCATGATTTTTTTAACGAGATTTTTTAATTGTTAATAGTTTATTCTTAGTTTTTGTTTATAATAGGCTCTTTTTTTTCATGGATTAAATGCTCTGCATTAATCTACTCTCAACTGGCTAAAAACAGCGCCCATTTGACTTTTCACAGCTGACTGTTTTTAACACCGCTGGGTATAGGAGAAAGGTAACTTTGAACAATACCACCACTGCGATTAATTCGCCCGCTAAATTGCAACGTCAATTGACACTCTGGCACATTATCATTATTGGTTTGGCGTATATTCAGCCCATGACTGTATTTGATACCTTCGGCTTGGTTTCTGAAGCCAGTCATCAGCACGTTCCAACATCTTATATTATTGCTTTGATTGCTATTTTGCTTACCTCGCTAAGTTACGGTAGCATGATTCGTCGTTATCCTTCGGCAGGTTCGGCATATACCTATGCGCAAAAATCGATTCATCCCAATGTCGGGTTTATGGTGGGTTGGTCTTCTTGGTTGGATTATTTATTGGCACCTTTGGTCAATATTATCCTAGCGGTGATTTATCTTGAAGCGCTGTTCCCGGATGTCAACAAATGGATTTGGGTATTTATTCTGACGGGATTTATGACCTGGATTAACGTGCATGGCTCCAAAGTCGTGGCTTATTTTAATAGTTGGATTGTGTTTATTCAGCTATTGATTATCGGTGTATTTACGTGGTTGGTGTATAGCAAATTGATGGCGGGCACCAATGCGGACGGCACTATCAATGCCGCAGCTTACCAATTATGGAGCTTAAAGCCGTTTTGGAGTGATATTGCCAATATGACGGCACTTATCAGTGGTGCAACGATTTTATGTTTCTCTTTCACAGGCTTTGACTCACTAAGCTCATTGGCAGAAGAGACCAAAGATGTGCAAAAAACCCTACCAAAAGCAATTTTCTTGACCGCATTGATTGCCGGTATTGTTTTTATCATTAGCACTTACTTTATGCAGATTTATTTCCCACAAACCCCTGACAAATATTTCCCAGATGTGGCTGCTACCCAGCCAGATATTTTGATGTTAGTCGGTGGCTCTGCATTTCAAGCCGCTGTATTGGGCTTTGCAATTGTCACGGTGATGGCGTCAGGTATTTCTGCGCATGCGGGTGTCTCTCGTTTGATGTATGTGATGGGGCGTGATGGGGTCATTAATAAACGTATTTTTGGTCATATTCATCCAAAATACTTGACCCCAACCTACAATATTTATATCGCGGGTGTGATTGCATTAACCGCGGGTTTTATTGAGTTTGATGTCATCGCGCATTTGATTAGTTTTGGGGCATTGACGGCGTTTAGTTTTGTTAATTTATCTGTGATTGCGACCTATATTATCCGTGAAAAACGCTACCACAGTGCCTATGATTTGTTGATGTATTTGATTGTGCCGCTGCTTGGCTTTATCAGTGTTGCACTGATGTGGAAAGAAAGTGAGCCTATCGCCATCAAAATGGGCTTAGGCTGGGCAGTAATCGGTATAATTTACTTGGCATTTAAAACCGGTGGTTTTAAGCGTCACCCACCGATGCACAACGAACATGAATAATGGTTAACGTGGTGAAAAGGTCAGATACGATTCTGACCTTTTTTATGTCTGTGGTTTTTGGGAAAACCCTATGTTAGAAATTTTATATCAAGATGAACACTGTGTGGCCGTCAATAAGCCTGCGGGTATGCTTGTCCATCGAAGCTGGCTTGACCGTCATGAAACCGAGTTTGTGATGCAGACCCTACGCGATCAATTGGCTCAATATGTTTATCCGATTCATCGCTTAGACCGACCGACATCGGGGGTGTTACTGTTTGCTTTATCGAGCGAATCAGCGCGGCAACTGTGTGAGCAATTTGAAAACAGGCAAGTGCAAAAATCTTACTTAGCCATCGTGCGCGGATATTTGACAGTTAACGCGCGGACATCTGGGCTGATTGATTACCCACTCGCACAAATTTTGGATAAAATTGGCGATAAACCAAGTTTGCAGGCACTGCAACAAAGAAAGGTTAATTCGACAGAAATGTTTGATGAAGCCTTTAGCAGCCCTGCTGAATTAACCTTACTGCAACCTGCGCAAACGCATTGGCAATGCTTGGCAACAACTGAGCAGCCGTTTCAAGCGCGCGCACGCTATCCCACTTCACGCTTTAGTCTGGCTAGATTGACGCCCATTACCGGACGAAAACACCAACTACGTCGCCACATGAAGCATGTGTTTCATCCGATTATTGGCGATACCAGCTATGGCGATCATCACCAAAATCGCGCCATCCGTCAACATATCGGCGTGCATCGATTAATGTTACATGCGCATACCTTGGGCTTCAATAAACTGACCGACAATCGGCGTGTTGATATCACTGCGCCTGTGGATACAGATTGGTTAACGATGTGTGCACAGTTTGGCTTTCATTTGTCTTGATAGTTAGCGATTTCATTATTTGGCGACATCCTTTACGCAACCAAGTAATCACTCACTTTACTACCGATGGTCGCAAATGTTGCACCAATGCCTGCCCCGACCAACACATCGGTGGGATAATGTAACCCAAGCACCAAGCGCGATAATGCCACCAGCATCGTAAATGGCAGCAATACCCATAACATCATCGGCACTTGATGACCTATCATGGTGGTAAACAATACCGCTTGCAGTGTATGCCCTGATGGAAAACTAAATACATCTAAAGGCCGTTCACCTAAAGTAATGGTCTGGTGTACTTGGTAAGGGCGTGGACGTACTGTATGCACTTTTAAATACTTATACAGCAAATAACCACAAAAACTGCTGAGTAACACCGCACACACTTTCATAGCAACAATACTAGCGACCAGTCCTTGTGATAGTAACGCTACTAACATCACTACCGTCGATAGCGCCCAAAACCAACCATCCCCTAAGCGGCTGATGGTTTTGAAAAACTGCGCAAAAAACTTCAATTGTGACAGCAAATTTACCCGTAAACATAAGCGAGTATCCCATTGCAGCACGCGTTTTTGCAAATGATATAGTTTAGGTTTACTGTGCAAAAACTGATAATAATTGCGCATTAAATTGGGTAAGTTTTCGACAGAGCTAACAGAGGTACAGGTGAATTCTGAATTGGCAAGTGACAGTTTGGATTTTTTTATGGGTTGATTCATTGATTGATTCATGGCGCCATCCTTTTTTTTGCCTATTTGAACATCACGTTTTGAAAAAAAACGCGGCAGATTCAGCGGGTCTTTGGGTTAGGTGACTATTTTGGGTTGAGTGACTATTTTGGTTTGAGTAGCTATTTTGGGGTGAATGACTATATCGTGGGTGGTTTTTTGCCCCGACAGTCGGGTGAACTGGCTCAAGTGTTGGTGCGATTGTCGAATCCGCTAGCGGATGTTGAGCTGGCGCTTGAGAAGACAAAATGGCGGGCGTCACTGTGCTGGCTGTTAGGGTATTGGTCTGGATTGATAGCACTTCATAAAACATGGTCAACATTTCTTGGGCAGGTTTTTGCCAAGAAAAAGCGGCTACCTTTTGCCGCGCAGCTAGTCGCATCTGATCAAGCTGTTGTTGTTTGGGTAATTCACTAATCATCGCTACAAAGCGTTGTTCTTGCCCAAGCGGTACGGTTTTACCACAACTATCATCCACCAACAGCGCCGCAGCCGCGTCATGATAGGCAAAAATTGGCAAACCCGATGCCATCGCTTCGGTGACGACATTACCGAAAGTTTCTACTTGACTAGCAAATACAAAAGCATCGGCACTGGCATAATAACTTGCCAGCGCCTCACCTGTTTTAAAGCCTGCAAAAATAATGCTTGTATCATTGGCATGCCTTTTAACGAGCGCTTCTTTGTATGGTCCATCACCGACAATCACTAATTTAACATGACGATGCAGCTGCTGTAATTGTAGCGCTTTGAAGCTTTTAATGACGGTATCCATACCTTTTTCAGGGGAAACACGGCTCACACACATTAACACTGTGGTACCCTCGCCCACGCCCCAGCTTTGCCGTAATACTTGGCTACGTTTGCTCGGTGCATAGCGCGCTGTATCAACGCCACGACCGACTTGGTACAAATGCTTGAAACCAAATTCAGCGAGCTGATGTTGGGTGGTCTGGCTTGGAATACACGTAGCATTGCACTGGTTATGAAAACGCTTCATATACGCAAGCAAAGGCACTGAGACAATTTTCCAGCCAAAATATCGGCTAAAATCATGAAACGCGGTGTGATAACCTGAAGAGACTTTAATGCTTTGCTGTTTGCCAGCAATCAACGCCGCAAGCCCCAAAGGACCTTCCGTCACGATATGTACGATATCAGGACGAAGCTTGCGCAGCTGCTTCGTTAAAAATCGGTAACACGGTAGCCCCATGCGCAGATGCGGGTAATAAGGAATGGGCAAACTTGGCACTTGCAAATCAGTGGTAACAGCCGCAGTGTTAAGCCCTGTCGTTAGGGTATGTTGTTCGACTTCATCGCTTTGTTTGGGGCGAATCAACGTAATGCGATGCCCCATCGATTTGAGTTCGCGCATGATTTGATAAACGCTCGAGGCTACCCCATTGATATCTGGCAGCCAAGTTTCAGTCACCAAAGCGATATGCAGTGATGGCCTATTGTCATGAAAAGGCGTGCCTGCAACTTGAGTTGAGGGATTCATGTGATTTGCTGACGTCGTCTGAGTGTCAGACGAAGCCTGGTACAAATTAGTGTTTACAGTGTTGTCACTCATAGTATGTTATCAACCATTACAACCGACTGCTTTATTTCACTAAAAAAGCCGTTTCGGTAAATTAAATCAATCCTTTGTATGGGTTAAGCTTATAAGTCGCCATTGACAACCTCATGTCAATTTGATAACAGTTTGATGACAATTGCATCGCAAATAGGGGTCGATTTTGCTAAAATAGCGGGCATATTGCACTTTATAGATTAATTTATAGATGGTTAAATGACTGATTTGATAACTACATCGAATAATACCGCCATGCCAAATACTTCGACGTTGGATACACCGATTGTGATGCTAATGACACATGCGCCTAGTCATCCGCTCACCAAACGAGCGCTTGAATGCGCCCAATCGCTATGTGCAAACGATAGTAAAACAACCATTGAGCAAAACCCGTTAACTAATACCGATTTTAAAATTTTCTTATATAGTGATGCGGTGATGTTGGCCAACCGATTAATTTGGCTGCCAGATGATATCGAAAATATGGCAAAAAATTGGCAACACTTTGCTATGAGTCATGATTTAACCATTCAAGTGTGTGTGAGTGCCGCGTTGGCTCGCGGGGTGACAGATGCTGACAATGCGACTAGACATCAGCTACAAGGTGACAATTTGGCAGATGGCTTTGAATTGGTCGGTTTGGGTGAATTAGCCATGCATCTGCACAGTGCAAAAACGGTTTATCAGTTTTAATTGGGATGGGTTTAGCGATAGCGATTTACTATGAAAATTATCATTAATATCCACGCTGACACGTTTTTGCTTTGTCATGAAGCCTTATCAATGGCGTTTGCGCTGGCGGCGTTTGATCACCAAATTCAGCTGACTATCTGTGATGGCATGCTAAACTTACTATTTGATGCGCCGACGGGCAAGCTTGCCCATATGCTAGCATCGCTTGATATGTATGATATGCCGCCCGCTTGGCTAGCGCTAGCAGATTTTGATAGATTCAAAGAGTGGCAAACGAAGCTATCAACAACCTTCGATTGGTGTGCTCAAATCACGCTACAGCCCACCACACCACCTAATTTTGATACCACTTTTGACTTATAAATACTATGACCCAACTTCCCGAACTTGACCAAGATGGTCATTTGATAGCTCATCAAACCTGGACACCAGATATCGCGCAACAATTGGCGAACACGCTGGATGTCACGTTAACCCCTGAGCACTATCAAATTATAGACGCGGTGCGTCAATATTATGACTTGTATAGCCATCCACCGACGACCCGTCCTTTAATCAAGTTTTTATCCAAGCAATTGCCCTCATTGGCGGTTGATAACGCTAAACTGCAAGCCATGTTTAACACGGGTCTTGTCGCGCGTCATGTCAACCGCATTGCAGGGTTGCCCAAACCTGCAAATTGTTTATAAATTTTGAGATTATTTTGGGTCATAAGGGATGAGATTGTCATAACCGACACTGTGACCGTTATCACCGTCAAACCCCTGCTGGCGCCAAACTTCAAATAATGTAATTGCCACGCTGTTAGATAAATTCAAACTGCGAGAGGTCGGCAACATAGGTAAACGCAACCAGTTGTCTTGCCCAATTGCCGCGCGAATTGGCTCGGGTAATCCGGCTGTCTCTGACCCAAATACCAAAGCGATATTTGCCACTTGCGTAAAATCTTCATCATATAAAGGCTTGCTAAGCTTGGTGGTCAAGGCAACGATTCTTTGTACGCCACTTTGGCTTAGACTGTCCTGTGCATCCTGCCAATTGGCATGTACTTTGACATTTGCCCATTCATGATAGTCTAGCCCTGCTCGGCGTAATTTTTTATCTTCTAACTCAAACCCTAGTGGCTCAACCAAATGTAGGGTTGCGCCCGTATTGGCGCATAACCGAATAATATTGCCTGTGTTGCTTGGCATTTTGGGTTCAACTAATACCACATGAATCATGTCGACATCCTTAACTAGATTAAAATAAAACAGATTGAAATAAAAAAGCGCTAAATGCGAAGATTAATTTACAAAAAACCTATACTTATTGCGTAAATTTAAGTTTTTTTTACAACTTGATAGTTTTGGTTACATTAACGCTATAGCGACGTTAGACTAACCTGCATTACCATGACTCTACCAAGCATGTTTTACTTTATTTTAACTTCTATGAATCAATAAAGTCGCATGATTTAATCTGGTAGCTAAAAACTGTTAAAAAATAATGGATATATCTGAGGAAATTTAAAATGAAAAAATTAATCGCTGCATCAATCGCTGTTATGTTTGCTGTCACGGGTTGTAATACAGTCAAAGGTTTTGGTAAAGACGTATCAAAAACAGGTGACGCCGTAACCACTACCGCACAAAAAACTGAAAACAAAATCTAATCGTAGATTTTCTGTTTAAGTAAAAAAACCCATCTCGCTGATGGGTTTTTTATTGCCTATTTTATTGGCTATCGGTTATAACCCTAGTAGGTTATAAAATTAGCTGTTTTTTGGCAAATTTTCAGGTAGATAACAGCGTAGATAAGCAATCACCGCTGTAATCGCTTCTTGGCGATAGGCATCGGTAATTTCTTTTTCTGAGCGATAAGCTAAAATAAAAATACCATTGATAATACCGTACGCGACTAACAATTGCTGATGAATGGTTTCTAAAGCAGGCATTTTATAATGCTCAGACAGCTTATCATACACCATTTGGGCAAGGCTTTTTTCGATTTCACTACCAAAGGCATTGCCCTCAAAATCTGGGGTATTGGTCTCATAAATCAAACGGGCAACCGTTAAATCAGATTGAATAATATCAACGCCTGTCTCAATGACTGTGGTGATATAAGCCTGCCAGCGACTAAATTGTTTGGCATCGACTTTTTCAAGCTTGTTAAAGATTTCTATCGCATTTAAAAAACGCAATGCCAAAAAAATCGCTTCAACGTTTGGGAAGAAGTGATATGCTGAGGCTCTAGGAATGTCCGCTCGTTCACACACATCCGCCAAACTAATCTCACTGACAGGTCGGGTCGCGCTCAATTCTTTGGCAGCGGCTAATAATTGTTGGCGACGCAGACGACCTTGCTGGCTAGTGAACTTGAATTTGTTAGGGACTAAGCGGCGAGCGAGCTCAGAGTCCACCAACACATCCTCAATTTTTTCATCATAAGCGCTTGACATATTTCCTCTCTATCGACTGATTATGAATAAAGTTTAATTTGTGCCCGTACCAATCCATGATCGGTTGGGCGTTGTTCTACAATAAATTTGAGATGATCGTTAAAATAATCAACTTGTAATACTTCACCGATATTAAATTTACTATCAGCTAAAAACTGTTCAGATACCAAAATTTGGTCAAGCACTTCTGGCATACCTTGGTGGATATGGGTGTACGCCACATCTTTAAGCCAGTGCATACGGCTTTGTACCGTAGAGGCATCATATAGCACGATATCCCGCATCGACTTATCATAAAATACTTCGCCCGATTCGCTTAAAAGCTGACAAGTCACACTTTGCATCACATCATTCATATCCCCTAACAAAATCAGCGGATGGTTGTTGTGTGACAGTTTTTCGATGACCACTTGGCGAATGCCTGCCGCTTCCGCTGCCCGCATACAAAGACTGCGCAGCTTGGCGCGGACTCGAATTAGCGGATCATTGCGATCTTCTAACGGCTCGCCTTGCGCGTTTTCTAAAAACTCAGGGCGTTTGCTTTTTAGATGCGCCACAATTACGGTGACCACCATGCCATTTGGCAATCTAATGTCAGCAATCAGCGGGGGACGATTAAATTGTTGATAAAGCCCAACATCAGGTACCTCTAACAACGCAATCGCAGGCATCTGCGTGAGCAATTGGGTGTTAATAATTTCAAAACGTGATACCAAACCTACGCTCGGGGTGCCAACTGCGCCTCGCCCTTGGGTTAATGGACTGTCTGGCTGATTACTGGCTAATGGTACAGTGACATGATAGTCATTGAGACCGGCCGCACGACATAAGTCAATGAGTGCTTGCTCATCCCAAATTTCTTGGCAACCAATGATATCAGCTTGCAATTGCCGAAAGATGGGGGCGAGTGCATTGATTTTTTGTTGATATTGCTGCGGCGTATACACGTCTTGGTTTCGATAAAAAACCCGATTGGGCAGTGCAAAGTTCAGTAAATTTGCCGTAGCGATAACAAATTGATTGTTCACTGTCTTATCCTTAATGTTGAGTTACCAGTTATCCCTGCTTGCTTATACCAACATTGTCCAAAAAAATTTCCTGACTTTCATCTTCGTAACTTTTATCATAATAACTTTAATCACTGTCAACACAGTGTCGAATTTTGAAGCATTATACATTTTTTTATTCAATTTCTACACAAAAAATCACTTTTTTTAGCCAAAATTTGCTGATATTTTTAAGCAGGGTTTAAAAATTGGGTACATAATGTGCTTTTTTTTACTCAATACACTTAATTGCTAACGAAAATCACTCTCGTGTCGAGTCTTTAAAAAAATTTTTCATATGGTTAACTATTTGTTTTTACATTATTTTTAGTTTTTTAAGGCTATATTAATAATTTTCTTGCTTTAATCTTGTTCGTTTAATAGTTGATTAATATAAAACTGCCAACGCTCCACGATGGCTTGGCGCTCAGATAAGGCCATCTTAGGCTCAAAGATACGGTCTAGCTGCCAACTTTCACCAATGCTAGTGTCATCATATAGCCCCACCGCTTGCCCTGCCAATAATGCCACCCCTTTTGCGGTACTCTCTGTGGTCGTTGGTCGCAGCACAGGGACATTGAGTATATCGGCTTGAAATTGCATTAAGATACTGTTATTGGCAGCGCCCCCATCCACGCGCAGTTCATGCAATGGTACCGGGCTGTCTTTTTGCATGGCGATTAACACATCATAGGCTTGCAGCGCAATCGCTTCTAAGGCGGCTCTAGCGATATGCGCTTTGGTAGTGCCGCGTGTCAGCCCGATAAGCCTTGCGGTGGCATCTGCTCGCCAGTAAGGTGCGCCAAGCCCCGTAAAAGCAGGAATCAGGGTCACTCCTTGGCTATCTGGTACTTGCGCCGCCAAGGTTTCAACGTCCTCACTGCGCGCTATCATACCTAAGTTATCGCGTAGCCACTGCACGATGGCACCCGCCATAAATACACTGCCTTCAAGCGCATATTGTGTTTGCGTGAGGCTTGTTTTTTTATTTCGTTGTAAATTTTGTAAAGGTTTTAACAAGTTGGGCAATTTACCTGAGGGTTCATGCCGGTTAGGTTGACGAGTATGATTCGCCGCTGTGGTTTGCCAAGCAACGGTGGTGAGTAATTGCTGATGACTGACACAGGGCTTATCGCCGGTATTCATTAATAAAAAACAGCCGGTGCCATAGGTGGATTTTGCCATGCCTGCCCGGTTACAGCCTTGCCCATACAATGCCGCTTGCTGATCGCCGAGCACTGCCGTGACTGGGATTTGTTTGCCAAACATCCCTTGTTTGGTGACCCCAAAATCGCCATCTGATGGCTTGATGGTAGGTAACATGGTTTTGGGAATATCAAATAAATCCAATAACTCCTCAGACCAGTCACCTGTTTGCAGCGCCATCAGCATGGTGCGTGAGGCATTGGTGATATCAATGCTATGCTCGCCTGTCATGTTAAACAGTAGCCAACTATCCACGGTACCAAAAGCCAACTCACCTGCTAGCGCTTGTTGGCGAAGCTTAGGGTTTTGGTTTAACAGCCATACGATTTTGCTGGCACTAAAATACGGATCTATACGTAGTCCGGTAATTTGTTGGATTTTGGCATCAAAGCCTTTATCACGCCAGTCTCTGCACCACTGATGGGTACGTCTATCTTGCCAGACAATGGCGGGTGCGACAGGCTTACCCGTCTTTTTATGCCAAATTATGGTGGTCTCACGTTGGTTAGTGATACCGATGGCTGAGATATCTGTCGCCAACAATCCTGCTTTGGCAATCACTTCTTGGGCGGTACTAATTTGGGTTTGCCAGATGTCATTGGCATTTTGCTCGATAAACCCGGCTTTTGGGGTGATGATATTAAGCGGCTTTTGGGCGATGGCGATGGGTGTTAATTGGTTATCAAAGATGATACTGCGGCTTGAGGTAGTGCCCTGATCCAGCGCTAAAATAAATCCGTTTTCTGTTTTAGCCATGTTGTTGTCTCAAACGATTGTGTTAAGCGTCCATATGTTATCTTAGCAAATACTTACCCATCAACTTTTATATTACTGCGGCTGAAACCTTAAGGCAACGATTCGCGAAAAAATAGCCATTGATTTTATCAACAAAAAACCACATCATACTGATACTTTATTACCACTTACCAAAACCTATCTGTTAACTATAAGTGACCCTATATCTTAGACCTTAGCCCCTAAGCACTGTCACTCTAACTGTCACTGTCATTGTTTATCTTTCCCACTACCGCTTTTTAATGCGTTGATGAAACTTGTTTTATGAAAAATACCCTTGCAAAATCTGTTCGTACTGCCCCTGTGACTTCAAAATCCGCCTCTATCATTACCGACACCATCAAATCTGACAATTTACAGCCTGTTGCAATCTCGCACTTGCGCCGTTATACCGACCCAGCGACCTTGCCAAAAGATAGCCAGCATACCAAAACGCTTGAAATTGGCTTTGGGCAAGAGCGAGCCTGTAAAGCGATTGCCACTGCGCTTGATATCAACGCCAATGGTTATCATATCTTTGCTGCAGGTGAAAACGGACTGGGCAAACGCACCTTAATCACTCGCCTGCTACAAGCTCACGCCAAACAAAAACCCACGCCCAATGACTGGGTGTATGTGCATAATTTTGTTGATGCGCGCACCCCGATTGCGCTTGACCTGCCTGCTGGCATGGGCAAGCAATTAGCGGAAGATGTCAAAACCTTTTGGCTAACCACCAAGCGTCAGCTCAATCAGCGTTTTCGCAGTGAGCACTACCAAAGTAAGGTAGAAGCCATAAAGAATGAAATTAGCCTTCGTGAAGAACAGGTCTATCATGCGCTGCATGAAGAAGGCAAACAATATTCACTTGCGTTAGCGCTGCGACCTTCGGACAATAAACCGATTTTTATCAAATCGGATTTTAGTGACAACCGAGCCGATGGCAATGACAATGACAATGACAGTTACAATGATATTGAGCCAAGCGGTGGTTATTTATCAATCAAACCTGCTAATAAATTGGGTCGCCAAAAATCCAGTGGCAAAGCACCAGTTTTACCAGTTAAAGCCAATCAAACCTCTAGCACCACAACTAGCGCCTCTAATAATACCTCGAGCGCAACCAATCAAGCCAGCTTTGGCTTAACCCCAAAATCGCCGTATGTTGCCAATTATCAAGATAAAAACCACATGCAAAAACGCTTGAGCCAATTGACCGTTGAGCTTGAGCAAATTGAAGATGAAGCCAATCAGACCCTACAAGCGCTACACCACTCATTGACTCGGCGTACCTTAAAACCATTGATGGAGCCGTTATTTGACAAGTATCAAGACTTACCAAAGGTTCGTAAGTATTTGCAAGACGTGCATGACGATATCGTCAATCATGTAGAACGAATTATCAATGAAGATGATGAAGAGTTTTTGCCCAGCCATTTTTCGCCATTGCCTGCGCGCTATTTTGTCAATGTGATTGCAAGCCATGCGCCCGATCAAGGCGCACCGATTGTGTTTGAAGACTTACCCACCCATTTAAATTTACTCGGTCATGTCGAGCAAATTACCCATTTGGGTACTGTGTCAACAGATGTCAGTCTGATTCGCGCCGGTTCACTGCACCGTGCGAATGGCGGTTATTTGGTGCTTGAAGCAACTAATTTGCTTGAATATCCGTATGCGTGGCAAGGTCTCAAACGCGCGCTGCAAAGCCGTCAAATCAAGATGTCGAGCCTTGAGCAAATGCTGACATTGACCGGCAGTATCAGCCTTGAGCCACAACCGATTAAACTTGATGTCAAAGTCATTTTACTCGGTGAGCCAGACTTGTATTATGACCTGCTAGATTTTGAGCCTGAATTTAATGCCGTATTCAAAATCCGTGCAGATTTTCATGATCGCGTGGTACGCAGTCACGCCAATGAACAAGCGATGACCGCCAAAATTGCTGATATGATAAGCAAATACCAATTGCTAACGTTTGATAACACCGCGTTGGCTTGTTTATTGGATTATCTCAGCGAGCAAGCGGAAGACCAGCATGAGTTAAGCTTACATGGGGATAGATTGGCGCAGCTATTACTCGAAGCCAATCGTCATGCGGTCATCAATCAATCAGAGCTTAGCCCTGCAAACACAGTAACCGCTAGCCATGTCCGTCAAGCGATTGAGGATATTCGCCATCGCTCGGGCTATTTACGACAATTGTTCTGGCAAGAACTAGAAAAAGGGCAACAGCTGATTAGCACCCAAGGCAAAGCGATTGGTCAAATCAATGCACTGACAGTCATCAGCTACGCAGATAGTGAATTTGGCATGCCTGCGCGATTGACAGCGTCAGTGCATCACAGTGCCGCGCATGCCGATATTGTTGATATCGAGCGCGATGTGGATTTAGGCGGCTCTATCCATGCCAAAGGCGTGCTGATTATGAGCAGTTATTTAAAAGCGCTGTTTGCAGAAGACCACACGCTCAACTTTACCGCATCGCTGGCTTTTGAACAAAGTTATGGCGGTATCGATGGCGATAGCGCGACAGTAGCCGAAACCTGCGCGCTGCTGTCTGCCTTATCGCAAACCCCGATTAATCAAAGCTTTGCGGTGACTGGCTCGATGAACCAATTTGGTCAAGTCCAAGCGGTCGGCGGCGTCAATGCCAAAATCGCCGGGTTTTATGATGCGTGTGTCGAGCAAGGCTTGACGGGTAAACAAGGGGTGATTGTGCCCAAAGCCAATTTGGCGCAATTGATGCTACGTCAAGATATCATCGATAGCGTAACGGCAGGTAAATTTACCATCTATGCTGTAGAGCATGTCAATGAAGCCATGTATCTATTGACGGGTCTGGCGCCGGATGAGATGACCAAAAAAGGCAAATATCGTAAAAATACCGTTTATAGTCGTATTTATGAACGCTTAGAAACTTGGGAAGAAAAAGACGCAGATGACAAAGAATAACGCCTCATTGGGTTATTGTTTATCGCTGATAACTTGCTTGCTCTATATCAAGCAATGTTTGCTTAATCTCAACCCCACCGGTGTAACCGCCCAATTTGCCATCGCTGGCAATCACGCGATGGCAAGGAATAATAAGGCTGATGGGATTTTTGCCATTGGCATTGGCGACCGCGCGACATGCGGTAGGTTGACCAATGTGGTTGGCAAGTTGGGCATAGCTGATGGTTTTCCCATAAGGTATTTTTAGTAACGCTTCCCATACCGTTTGCTGAAACGGCGTGCCTGTGTAGAGGGCGATGGGCATATCAAACACTTGTCGCTGTCCATTAATATATTCGTCAAGTTGACTGATGGTATTTCCTAAGACTTTGGCATCGTCATCTACTGAGTCAGCCAAATCTTTGCTTTGTATATAGTGCGCTTGTGCAGTTAATTGTTGTAGGATTTTTTGGGTTTGCCAATCAAGCGCGATAAGACAACCCTTATGTGCGACAAGGGTAATTGTTGGTAATTTGATTGATAGTTGGTAGTTTGTGGTAAGCATTTTATAAGACAAATTTATCTAGAAGTGATTTAAGAATTTTCTGCATTTTATAACTTTCTTCAATCAAAAATTCATTTGCACCCCGCCATTCAGACTTGTCTGAATATCCAACTGCTTCGTTTGTGATAATTATAAAACTATATACAGTTGCAGGACAACGCTCCCAATTAACAGGATATTGAAATTTTGACTCGATTTCTTCTTTATGCTGATATAAATAGTCGAATATTTTTAAAGTGTCTTCTTTATTATTACCTTTTATTTCAACTCTAATTTTTACAGATTCCTTTGTAATTACAACACTTATTCCGACACCATTTCCTAATTTAGTACCTAACCAATTATCTTTACTTGGTGTCCTATTAGCATATAAATTTTCAGCATTTGATAAAGTCGCATTGATAAATTGCGACCAAAAACTTATTAGTACGCTTTGTTTATTATTTTTGATTTGAATGTCTTCTTGTTTTTTCTCCGCAATATCTATCATAAAGCTTTCAACTTCGGGTACAGGAATAATTTGCTGAGTATCAAAGAAAAAGTCATTATTAAATTTAAAAAGTTGGCATTTTATACAACGGATATTAATACCAAAATTCATCAGCCATAATACAGCTGATGTTACTTCTTGACGGAATTCAGCAGCGACTAAAATGATTCGTTGCGAAGTTTCATTGGGATTTAATCCAATATCATCTTCTGTGCTATCGCTAAGAAATTCATTTATTTTTTGTTTAGCGCTTGCAATATAATCATCAGAGTTTTGGCTATCATATTTTCTAAGATAGTCAGCAAAAATATTTATGATTTTCTCATCTGTAAGTCGAGAGCAATAAGATGCATATTTCACAGACTGCCATACAACATCTTTACCAGAACTATCCGTTTTATTTTCAATAATGACTAAATTACCACTTTTATCTAACGCCAATAAATCTAATCTTTCAGACGTATTGTCAAACCCGTTAAATTCTTTTTGAATAATTAATAATGGCTCGCCAAGACATTCTGGATTGCTCACAATCCATTCTTGCAAATCTTGGCGCTCTCTAAAACCCACTTCACTAAATTGAATTTTATCAATATTAGTCATCTGCCTATTAGCAATATTTAAGTGATACATGAGTTACTCATCTTTTTCAAACAGGGCTTTGACAAAATCATCGGCTTGAAATGGGCGCAAATCATCAATTTTTTCACCCACGCCAATAAAACGAATCGGCACGTTGGTATTTTCAGCGATATTAAATACCACGCCGCCTTTTGCCGTGCCATCTAATTTGGTGACGGTCACGCCTGTCAGTGGCACTGCTTCATTGAAGATTTCCACTTGATTTAGGGCATTTTGTCCTGTACCCGCGTCGAGCACAATCATGGATTCATGCGGCGCTGTCGGATCGGCTTTTTGCATGACGCGAATCACTTTTTTCAGCTCTTCCATCAAATTGGTTTTATTTTGTAGACGACCTGCAGTATCGGCAATCAGTACGTCAATGCCACGGGCTTTGGCAGATTGAATGGCATCAAAAATCACCGAGGCACTGTCTGAGCCATGACCTTGAGCGACAACAGGGATATTATTGCGCTCCCCCCAAACTTGCAATTGCTCGGTGGCTGCCGCACGGAACGTATCGCCCGCTGCTAACATCACTGATTTGCCTTCGCCTTGCAGACGTTTGGCAAGTTTACCGATGGTGGTGGTTTTACCCACGCCATTGACCCCAACGACCAAGATAACAAACGGTTTTGTGCTAGCATCCACCACCAGTGGCGCAACTTTGGGTGTCAAGATATCGGTTAGTTCTTTTTGTAGCGCTTTATACAGTGAATGCGAATAAATCAAATCACCGCGGGCCGTGGCTTCGGTCAAGTTTTTGATAATGCGATTGGTGGCATTCACCCCAATGTCGGCGACCAACAGTTGGTCTTCGACTTCTTCTAGTAGTTCATCATCAATTTCTTTACCACCAATCAAAATATTGGTTAAGCCTTCGGTCAAATTTTTACGACTTTTTGACAAGCCTTGCTTCATGCGGCTAAACCAGCCCCCTTTTTTTTCAGGTTCTGCGATTGGCTCAGCCGTATTGGCAGATGGCTGTTGTGTGGTTGCAGGCTGCCCTTGATATTGGCTTTGCGGCATTGGTGACACAGATTGAGGGGTCACGACGGGTGTTTGCAGCGTTGACGTTTGGGCGGCTTCAGCGATACGCGGCGTTTCAATAATTGGCACATCTTGCACAGGCAGATTGGGCATCGTAGCATCATCAAAATTAGTCGGTTGGTTATTAAAATTAATTACCACCTTATTAGAAGCATTGTTATTAAATTGGTTGCTACTCATATCATCGCCTATGGTTAAATTTGTCATTAAAATATTGAGATGTATAAAATTATAACAGTGTTTGTTCGCAGTTTGAAATAAACATGCTGTCAATCCCTTACACTCAGATTAATCATGGTCTTGCAAAAAACTATCCGTTCACAGCTTGTTGCGCTAAAAATTTGCAGGTGGTATTTATTCAGATTTAATCGTGCAATGGGCTTTCAAATAGCAATCAATGCCAACATCCGTTATCATGGTTTATCTTTTATAATGCCTGCAAACCCCATTGCCCCACAATCAAAAAAACCAGATTAAAGATTAAAAGTTAAAGAGAAACTATGTTAAACCGAAACCCTGTGTCAAAGCCTACATTTTTTAACCTTACCATCCTTGCTGCCGCCCTGACCTATACGCTCAGTGTATCAGGTTGCAGCACTGCGCAGCCCATCGCAGCCAAAACCATGCCGACCAAAACTACCCCGACTGTAGCGAATACGCCTGTTAACGCGCACCCAACTGCTAACGCGGTAACTGATACAACCCAGCAAACGCCAAGCACCACAGATTTTGACAGCGATAGGGCAGCAACGCGCCATGAATATACGCTGGCTAATGGCTTAAAGGTGATAATCAAAGAAGATCACCGCTCCCCTGTGGTGATAAGCCAAGTATGGTATCGCGTGGGTGCTGCGGATGAACCCACTCACTTAGGCGGTATGTCACATTTGCTTGAGCATATGATGTTTAAGGGGACAAAAAACGTGTCCTCAGTAGATTTTGAACGCCTCATAGCCAAATTCGGCGGTAGCAATAATGCCTTTACCAGCTATGACTACACCGCATATTATGAAATTTTCCCTGCCAATCGCTTAGCGCTCGCCCTAGAGCTTGAAGCCGATCGCATGACCCATTTACAGCTAAAGGACAGCGACTTTACCGCTGAGCGCCAAGTGGTGATGGAAGAGCGCCGCCAGCGGACCGATGACAACCCAAACGCCCGCGCCTATGAGCAGTTTAGCAAAATGGCTTACCCCAATAGTCCCAAAGGGGAATCGGTCATTGGTCCCATGGCAGAAATCGAATCCATTGGCTTAAAAGACCTAACCGATTGGTATAAAACATGGTATGCACCCAACAATGCGACCTTAGTAATCGTGGGCGATGTCAATCCGACAGACGCCATCAATGAAGTCAAAAAATACTTTGCCAATAAAAAACCGCAAACCCTGCCAACGCGCCCCAGTGTGATACAGCCAGGCTTTCGTGGTTATCAAGAAAAAACCACCCAATTGCCGGTGCAAGTGCCTATGGTCATGATGGCGTTTAACGTGCCTACGCTTACCACAGCAAAAGACCCCAAAACCGCCTATAGTCTATCGCTACTAGCCGATGTGCTCGATGGCGGTCTATCTGCGCGCCTAGAAAAACGCCTAGTACGGGAAAAACAGCTACTAGCCTCAGTCGGCAGTGGTTACAGTGCCTTTAGTCGGGGCGATGGGCTATTTTTAATCCAAGCCACCCCGCGAGATGGCATTACGCTTGCCCAAGCCAAACAAGCAATCATTGCTGAGATTGACGCGCTTAAAACCCAACCGATTGCACAAAGTGAACTGACCCGTGCCAAAACCAATACCATGACCAGCTTGATTTATAGCCAAGATAGTATCAGCGGACAAGCGCAGATGATTGGCAGTCTAAACAGCATTGGGCTTGATGATCGGATGGTGTTTAACCTACCCAAAACCTTAGATGGCATCACAGAAAGTGACTTACACGCTGCCGCTAGCAAATATTTGATTAACGACAATCTAACCGTGCTCAATGTGGTAAAAGAAAATAAACCCAATAAATAACTATAAAACCAGTAACTTAACTTATCCTGACTTAAATTGCCCACATTGCTTGTCAGACCATCCTTAGAATGTTGAGAAAAAAAATGAAACCACGCTTAGCTAAAATCTTATTAATAATGACCACCATTGCCACGCAAGGGAGCCATGCTGAACCTACCACACATAGCGATGCTCACAGTAGTGGCAATATTGACCCCAGTGCACCCATCGCCGCTTTAGACAAATTAACCAGCCTAAAAACCACAGCGCCGTTAAAAGTGACATTACCTGATATCATCCACTTTACGACGGATTCGGGTACCCCAGTCGCTTTGGTACAAACCCACAATTTACCGATTGTGGATGTCAGTGTGTATTTTAATGCAGGCTCAGCTCGCGATGAAGCCATTAAAAAAAGCGGTTTTGGGATTGCCAGTCTGACCGCGAGTATGCTGGATCAGGGCACACGCCATAAAAGCGAAGATGAGATTGCCGAGACCAGTGAGCAGCTTGGGATTGATTTATCTGCCCGTGCTTATAAAGATATGTTTATTGTGAGTTTACGCAGTCTATCCGATGAAGCGCGTTTATCCCCTGCGCTTGGTTTAATGAGGGATATGATGACCCAACCTACGTTTCCAAACAAAAATTTTGAACGTACCAAAGCCCAGTATCTAATCAGCCTGCAACAAGCCAAAGAAGACCCAGATAGCATCGCAAGCAAAGCCTTTGCTGCGGCGCTTTATGGCAATCATCCCTACGCCCACCCCACCCAAGGCACAGAAGAGAGTATTGCCAAAATTGATGCCACCGATCTTAAAGCTTTTAGCCAGCAGTTTTTGGTGGCGAAGAACGCGAATATTGCCATTACAGGCGATATCAGTATGGCGCGCGCGCGGGCGCTTGCCAATCAGCTAACCGCTCAAATGCCTGTTGGCACAGCTGCCCCAAAGCTTGCCGATGCCAAGCCTTTGAACGCGGCTAAAACGATTCATATCCCATTTGACAGCACCCAAACCACCGTATTGATGGGGCAATTGGGTCAAAAACGCGTGGTGGATAGCTTAGGCTTGCAGCATCAAACCAACTTTGCCATTGCCGATGAAATCGTCGGGGGCGGCAACTTTCAAGCCAGATTGATGGAAGACATCCGTAAAAAACGCGGGCTCACCTATGGCATTTATAGCAGCACCACGCCGATGCTTGCCCAAGGTAGCTATACCATTAGTTTTTCTACCCGTAACCAAAAGTCGCAAGAAGCGATTGAGGCGACCAAGCAAGTCATCAAAAATACGCTAGAAAAAGGGGTAACGCCAAACGAATTGGCTTTAACCAAAGACAGTCTAATTAACAGTTTCCCAACTAGCTTTGCTAGCAATGCCGCCATGAATGCCACGATTGGTATGATGGGGTTTTATCAGCTGCCAGATAGTTACTTGACCGAGTACGTGACGCGCGTGCAGCGCGCCGACCTTAACGCGGTCAATCAAAGCTTTAAAGACCTCATTGATCCTAACAAGTTTTTGATTGTGACAGTTGGTAACGCCACGCCAGACACAACAAAAACCGCTAAATAGCTAATGTAAACAGCTTAACGGTTGCGACAGGGTCAAGAACGACAGGGCGATGAGCTTGAGCTATGGCTTGCGCCCCATTTTCGAAAGCCTTGCGTATCGAGATGCACCGAGCCTGTCGGATACAAGCCAAGTCCAAAACTATAGGCTTGCCCGTTGGACTGCCAAAACTGGCAAAGCCCATCAAAGGTGCTTTCTATCGCCCATTTGTTGGCTTCGTTTTCAGGTATCCAAATATCAATTGCGCCATTGGTCATGTGCTTACTCTCACCTGCACCGCCCGCACAATCATTCAATGCAGGGTTTCGATACACGGAGCGTATCACTGTCGAATACGGCAAGTAACCTTGTTTTTGCAGTTGCTGCAGCATTTGCAGGGTGGGCACGATATTTTGCCATAGCGATGCAGGCGGTACTTCATACGGCTCAAAACCGCAGCGGCGCGCATCTCTGGCACTCGTGATTAACTGATCCATCGGCGGAATGGTGCCTAATTGGCTTTGCAAGTAATTTTGATAAGCCAACACTTCTGATTGTTGGTAGCTGTGGCTAGCCAGCCAATCCTTAAAATCTGCATCATTCGTATACACAACGTTACTATTGTATCGTGTGCTATTTTTGAGTGCGCCATAATCTGTTGTAGGTCGGGTTGTGTTTTGACGATTGAGAATAAGACCGCGCATATTGTCAGTCTGCGTGACAGTGGTATTTTTAGGGTTTGGCTGCGTTTGACGAACGATGGGCGTAGTAGGCTTTCGGTTATCGACGGGTGTGACAGGATGATTACAGGCGATAAGCAATGTCATTATCACCCCGGAGCCAACACTGCCTGCAACAATTTTGGTTTTGGTATTCTTGGTCTTGTTAATGTTGGTTTTGAAATCGTTGGTTTTGCTATAGGAGGCTGTTTGCGCGTTGTCTTCGATAATAATTGGTTTATTTTTGGTCTTGTTTTGATGTTTCATGGACTGCCTATTCACGTTTCGTCAAAATGGAAAAACACCACGGACTTATGAGCAATTGTCGAAAAAGTGGGCTTGATATGCTTAGGTAACCATGCCCACTTGATAATTTTCACTTAATAGTTATGTTCACTTCATAATTAAGCTTAATTAATAGCTCACTTAATATAGTGACTTATTTCTATGAAACAAGTGTTATAAACTATTACATTATTAAGACTACCAAAATCACATTAAGCCATATAAACTATTGAGCCTATTTTTGTGTCTTTTTACAGACTTATTGTCACCGGGTTAATTTGATGTTTGGTGTGTATGGTAGATAAGATTGGACAGTACCGTTTTTCTAGGCAAGCTCATCACTTTGGTAATGACAGTCTACCCTCCTTTTGGCAGCGCGTGCATTTAGACCCTTGGTTATTGATGCTATTGTTTGTCACGGCTTTATTCGGTTTAGCCATTTTATATAGTGCCTCTACTCAAGACATGGGAATGGTCATCCGTCAAACCATTAGTTTTACCATCGCGTTTGTGGTGATGATTGTCATGGCGCAAATCCCGCCCAGTCTTTACCGTGATTTTACCCCGTTTTTTTATGTGGGTGGCGTGGGATTACTGATACTGGTCAAAATTATTGGTGAGGTGCGTCTGGGTGCGCAGCGCTGGATTGATATTCCTGGGTTTGGTAGTGTGCAGCCGTCAGAGTTTATGAAGCTTGGCATGCCGATGCTCACTGCTTGGTTTTTATCCAAACGCGACTTGCCGCCGAGTTTATCGACAGTGCTTATTACGCTGGTGGCGATTGGTATTCCGGTGCTGCTAATTGCTGAACAGCCCGATTTGGGCACCTCTTTATTGGTGGCGTCTAGTGGCTTATTTGTGCTGTTTTTATCGGGTTTACCTTGGTGGATAATTGGCTCTGCGGTGGCGCTGTTTATTCCCTTTGTTTTTGTGGCTTGGGAATACCTGCTACACGACTACCAGCGCAGACGCGTCCTGACTTTGCTAGACCCTGAAAGCGATGCCTTGGGGGCTGGATGGAATATCATGCAGTCAAAAACCGCGATTGGCTCAGGGGGACTCACAGGTAAAGGCTACTTGCAAGGCACACAATCTCATCTACACTTTTTACCAGAAGGTCACACCGATTTTATTATTGCGGCTTTTTCTGAGGAGTTTGGCTTAATCGGTGTCAGTTTACTGATGTTTTTGTATTTTTGTATTCTATGCCGCGCCTTATTTATCGCTTACTCCAATACGGCTGTCTATAGCAAATTACTTTCTGGCGCGATTGCCATGTCATTTTTTGTCTATGTGTTTGTGAATGCCGGCATGGTGGCAGGTATTTTACCAGTTGTCGGCGTTCCTCTACCATTTATCAGCTACGGCGGTACCGCGTTAATTACTTTAATGGCAGGATTTGGTTTGGTGATGTCAATTGCCTCGCATAATGTTAAATAACTCTTAGACTATTTTCAAAAATTTTTCGTTTGTAAATAGGCTATTTATAAAAAATTCTTTATGTAACTGGGTATTTTTAAATGTAAAAAACGTAAAATGGTTAGCATAAAAGATATCTTTTTTATGAGTATTTTTAAACAATTGCGATGGTAAAACTTAATAGTTTTACCGTTTATCTGTTTTTTTATACCTTTTATCTAAATAAATCGTGATTTTAACCGCGTAATTGCTTATTGTGGGTCATCGAGATTGAACAATTACATACCGAAACAAAGTAAAATTTGTAAACTAATTGTTAAATCTAATAAATTTTCGTGGTGACTTATAAGCAATTTGTATGAATGACATATAAAGGCTTATTGGCTCCCAAACATTAGGCGCTCATCGTAAAGAGCGATTGTTCAGAGGACATTATGTCAAAACGTCAATCGAATTTAGCTAACGTAGCGACGTTACTTTGCTTTTGTGGCGTGACGGCGCTTAGCTCAACTACCCAAGCAGCCACGAGCAATTTAGATCACGTACTTAATGAGTTAACCCGCCAGCACAACAATGCATCAGACTTAGTCAAATCCGCGCGTCAACCTCGCAACCTTGCCTTAGAAAGCCAACTTATCAGCCAAGACACTTCACAAGCTAGCAAAGATGCAGACGTGTTAGAGCGTCTTTCTGCCGTTGCATCTAATACGGTCAATCGTTTTAGCCAAACGGGTGTCGCCTCTTGGTATGGTCGTCAATTTCAAGGTCGTAAAACTGCTAGCGGCGATACTTTTGATTCCAATTCGTTGACGGCTGCCCATCGCTCATTGCCAATGAACTGTTATATCAAAGTGACCAACAAATCAAACGGCAAAAGCGTTGTGGTAAAAGTCAATGACCGCGGTCCATTCTCAAGCCACCGTGTCTTAGATTTATCGTATGCCGCCGCCAAACAAATTGGCTTAGCAAGCACGGGTACAGGCAACGTCATTATTGAGCGTGTGGCAGGTCCAAACTAATGTTTAGCTAACTAGCAGCTTCTAGGTTACTAGCAGATTTTAGGTAAACTAGCTGCCTATCAGCACAAAAAAAGCATGAAATTGATTCATGCTTTTTTTAATTGCCTTAACAATACTACCGCGCTAAATACTTGGTCATATCTTCAATACCATGCAAGGTCATCGGGTACATATGACCTTGCATGATATCTTTGATTAAGCCGATGGTTTGCGTATATTGCCAGTAGCTTTGTGTCTCAGGGTTGAGCCATGCGACTTTATCAAAATGGTTAGTGATACGTTTTAGCCACGCCTGCCCCGTATCTTGGCTCATATACTCAACGCTGCCGCCAACAGATAATAACTCATAAGGCGACATTGCTGCATCCCCCACAAAAATCACCCGATAATCACTGCCGTATTTGTGTAGCACATCCAATGTGGGCACGGCACTGGCATTACGGCGGGCATTTTCTGTCCAAACATACTCATACACGCAGTTATGAAAATAAAAAAATTCAAGCGTCTTAAATTCGTTTTTAGCGGCGGCAAATAAGCGCTCACAGGCTTCGATATAGCTATCCATGCTACCACCGATATCAAATAGCATGAGCACTTTGACACGATTGCGGCGTTCGGGACGCAGCTGCACATCGAGCATCCCCGTTTGCGCGGTTTTCTTGATGGTTGAGCCAATATCAAGCTCATCAGCCGCCCCATCACGGGCGAATTTACGCAGTTTACGCAGTGCCATCTGCATGGAGCGGGTTTCTAACTGGTTATCGGTGTCCAAATCTTGATAGCGCCGTTCTTCCCAGACTTTAACGGCACTACGTTTTCGGCTTTCGCCGCCTACTCGTACGCCTTCAGGATGGTCACCATACGCGCCAAATGGCGATGAGCCGCCTGTACCAACCCATTTGTTACCGCCTTGGTGTCGCTCTTTTTGTTCTTGTAGGCGTTCCTCTAGGGCTTTCATGAGTGCTTCAAGCGAACCATATTTTTTGAGTAGGCGCCGCTGGGCTTCGGTGAGATTGTTGGGGTCAAGTTTAAGTTCTAGCCATTCTTTGGGGACATTACCCAATTTTGCCATCAGCTCGTCAATGTCGAGTGTATCAATACCTTCAAAATAATCTGCCATGGCACGGTCAAATTTATCAAAGTATTTTTCGTCTTTGACCATACATAGGCGAATCAGCTCGTAGAATTGTTCACGGTCGGCAAACACAATGCCTGTTTCTAGCAAAGCATAAAGATCTAGCAATTCCCGGGTGGAAACTGGCACGCCATAAGTGCGTAAGGTGTAAAAAAGATTGATAAACACACCAATCCCCTATCGACTACGACGCAGCATAAAGCCTATACGTTCAAGTAAACTCAAGTCATTTTCATTTTTGAGCAACGCTCCCGCCATAGGCGGTAAGTTATCGCTTGGATTTGTCAACCGTTCAATCGCATTTTGACTGCCCGCTTGCAAATCATCGGCCATGAGCAAACTAATCCAATCTATCAACTCAGAGGTAGATGGCGGTTTTTTTAAGCCTTTGACTTCACGCAGACCGTAGAACACCTTGAGTGCTTCATCCACCAAGTCTGCTTGTAGATTGGGGAAATGCACATCCACAATTTCACGCATGGTTGCTTGGTCAGGAAAATCAATATAATGGAAAAAGCAACGACGCAAGAAGGCATCAGGCAATTCTTTTTCATTGTTTGACGTGATAATGACAACGGGACGATGATCGGCAGTAATCGTTTCGCCAGTTTCATACACATAAAACGACATTTTATCGAGCTCATGCAGTAAGTCGTTGGGGAACTCAATATCTGCTTTATCAATCTCATCAATGAGCAGTACCACACGCTCAGGACTGGTAAATGCTTGCCATAACTTGCCTGCCTTGATGTAATTAGCAATATCATACACGCGGTCATCGCCCAGTTGGCTATCCCGCAGGCGTGATACCGCATCGTACTCATACAAGCCCTGTTCGGCTTTGGTGGTAGATTTGATGTGCCAAGTTAACAGTGGCATACCTAAGCTTTTTGCCACTTCTTCAGCCAATAGCGTTTTACCCGTGCCAGGTTCCCCTTTGATGAGTAACGGTTTTTGCAATCGAATCGCAGCATTGACGGCAAGCTTTAGGCTGTCAGTGGCGATATAACTATCGGTGCTTTTAAAACTGCTTTGGTTGACGCTATTTTGGATGGCAGCATTTGGCTGATGTTCAGACATAAAAAAACCTATGATAATCGTCAAAAATGAGTTTCAGACTATCATAAGTTTTAGGGAAAGTTAAGCTATAAGTAAAAGGTTAAGCTGTAAAAGATTAAACCGTCATCGCTTGTTGGCTTATCACCATCATAGCTTAGCGGCTAGGCTGGCTGATATTGGCGTTATTTAACGCATGTTTTTTGTTGGTTTTATCGATACCCATTCGAATAATTTGCCAAATAAAACCCAAAATACAGCCCACTGTAATCACAACCATAATTGGTAGCAACCCATTAAAGATAATTGCTGGATCTTTAAGTAAAATCCCATAAACCACTGAAATACTCGCTGGTGCGATGTCAGGCGGGGTGCCAAGGGAAGTGGTGGGCGTGAGCAAAATTGCAAATAGAATAATCCAACTCAAACCTGCAAGCGTTTTTGGCAAAATCCGTACCACTAAAATCCAAAGCAGTAATACGACTATGGAAAATCCCACATAGGCATATAGGGGTAATTTGTCTGGCGGCACACCTTGAACCAACTGCGCCCACCAAATGATGATTTCGCCTAGCACATTACCGATTTGGTCGAGTGATAAAAATGCAAACATAATTTTGCCTTGCCAAAAATAGATAGATTATTTTAGCATGATTCAAATCATTTGGTTAAAATTTTGCTACTGCCACTTGTTCTGCTGCGCTTCTGCCATATTCAATTTTGCTTGGCGTAACAACACATCTTCAGGCGGCATTTGCACAAAATACCCTTGGCTTTGCAACTTTTCTAACACTTCTGCTTTATTGACTCGTGCAAGCTTTGGCGTATTCGCCAAATCCAAATGCATCACAAATGTTTCGCGTCCAATCGCTTGGCGAAAATCCTTGGGCAACACCGATAGCCAATCACGAATCTCGTCAGTGTCATTGGGATAATCTGGACGAGCAATGTACACATACAGGTCATCTTTTTTGCTAAATTTATAAATATCGCAATGCATCATACAACCCTATTATTACTGTAAATTTAAAGTGCCTCTATCATACCATAAAATAGTATGTCTGGAATTGCACCCCTTTTGCTATTAGCGCCTTTTGCTATTAGCTTGGGTATGTTACATGTTAGCCCATAAAAAAAGAGCAACTAGGGCAATTGCTCTTTTGGTGATAAAAGCTACTGATAAATTTGCGCTTTATAAAAGCTAATTAATGATGCTCAGTATCGGCAATTTGCGCTTGTGCCAACGCAGACAAGGCGGCTTTTAACATCGCTGATACGGTGCTTGAGCAAGTGCCGATACCTGAATAAATCTCACCTTCAATATTCAACTGTAAGTAAGCAACGGCATTGGCATCACTGTTGTTTTGGGTGAGCGGGCTTTGACTTTCAACCGTTAATGCATGCTCTGCATAGTTGATAACGTGAATATTTTTGTTCAATTTGGCAGAGATGGCATTGATAAAGGCAGACAACGGACCATTGCCATTACCAACAACGTCTATGATGTCATCTCCCATGCGTACAGAGCCTGAAAAGCTCACTGAGCCAGCGGTGTTTTTGATTTCATAATCTTGCAACGCCAAAGTAGATTGGTTCAAATAAGTGTTTTCAAACACGCTAATAACATCATCTGATGTCAATTCTGTCTGACGGCTTTCGGCTTCTTGCTGAATGACACGGCTAAAGTCAATTTGCGTCCAGCGCGGCAAATGAAAACCAAAGTCACGTTGCAAGATATAAGCAACACCGCCTTTCCCTGACTGGCTATTGATACGTACAACATCCTGATAGCCGCGTCCGATATGAGCAGGGTCAATCGGCAAGTATGCCACATCCCATAAGCCTTGGGTAGCTTCGGCATTTTTCTCGTTATAATCTAGCGATTTTTTAATGGCATCTTGGTGCGAGCCACTAAAAGCGGTAAATACCAATTCGCCCACATAAGGATGGCGTGGATGAATCGGTAACTGATTGCACTCACTTACCACTTGGGCGATTTCGCTCATGTTACTAAAATCAAGCTGTGGGTCTACGCCTTGGCTGTACATATTCATCGCCATGACCATAATATCCATGTTGCCTGTGCGCTCGCCATTGCCAAAAAGTGTGCCCTCGATACGGTCAGCCCCTGCCATCAAACCCAACTCACTGGCAGCCACGGCACAGCCACGGTCATTGTGGGTGTGAAGGCTCACAATCACATGCTCACGCATGGGTAAGTTTTGGCAAAAATATTCAATCTGATCGGCATAAATATTGGGCGTTGAGCTCTCTACTGTTGATGGCAAGTTAAAGATTACCTTCTGACCTAAGTCCGGGCGCCAAACTTTACACACCTCATCACAGATTTTGACCGAAAAATCGACCTCGGTTTGTGAGAAACTTTCAGGAGAATATTCAAAAATCCATTCAGTTTCAGGGTATTCTTTCGCCAACTCACGTAATAATGTCGCACCTTCAACCGCAATCGCAATGATGTCATCATAATTTTTTTGATACACTTTTTCGCGCTGCACTTTTGAGGTTGAGTTATACACGTGGACGATGGCACGTTTGGCTCCCTTTAGCGACTCAAAAGTACGGCGAATCAAATGTTCACGTGCCTGCACCAATACTTGCAAGGTCACATCGTCGGGTACGTGTCCGCCTTCGATTAATTTACGGGTAAAGTCATACTCGACCTGCGCCGCGGATGGAAAACCAATCTCAATTTCTTTGAAACCCACTTGCACCAACAAATCAAAGAAGCGCATTTTTTGTTCAATGCTCATCGGCTCAATCAAGGCTTGGTTACCATCTCGCAAATCCACCGACGTCCATATAGGCGCTTTGGTGATGGTTTTATCGGGCCAAGTACGCTGGGTCATCTTTGGTGCAAATGCAAAGGGTTGGTACTTTTTATGATTAAAAGCCGCGTTTTTGGGTTGTATTGACATGCTAATTCTCCACATTTAATTTTGCTTAAAATTTTATGATGAAATTATACCCATTTTTTTGTAGTTGAAGTAACCAAATTTTGCTATAAAATACAGAGAATTTGATATTTATGACTAATAAAATTATATTGTGTAGTTAAAATCACTAATTTTGAGAATTTACCATGGCTTCATTAGATAAAATAGACAGACAAATATTAGCGCTATTACGAGAAAATGCACGCATGAGCAATCTTGAATTGGCAGAAAGCGTAAACTTAAGCCCTACTCCCTGTGCGCGCAGAGTCAAACAATTAGAAGATGCCGGTATTATCACCGGTTATAGTGTCACAACCGACCCTAGAAAATTAGGTTATCAATTGTCAGTCTATATTGCCATTAGCATGGATAAACATACGGCAGAGCGCTTTAGCAATTTTGAAAAAAAACTACGAGAATTTCCTGAAGTGGTCAGCTGTAGTATTGTGACAGGGCGCAGCGAAGACTATCTTATCAAAGCTTTGGTCAAAGATATGGCGCATTATGAAGAATTTTTATTGCATCGTCTAAACCGTATCGAAGGTATCGCACAAGTGCATACCAGTTTTGAATTACGGCAAGTGTTTGAAAAATCAATCATCTGATTGGGTGTTAAAGGCTGTTTTAAACCCTGTTTTAAAAACCTATAAAGAAACGCACTATTTTATGTATCGGTCTCGCTTATGATGCCCAGCCAAACAATAAAAAAGCCATTGATAACCAACGGCTTTTTTTATTGTCTAATCGTTATTTTTCCCAAATTCCCGATGTGACTTTGGCTTTCATGGCGGGGTATTTATTGATGTTAAAAACAGGATGCTTAACACCTGATTTGATTTGAGCAGAATAATCTTTTGCCAAAATAAACACATATTTTGACAACAGAACGATACTGACAAGATTAATGTACGCCATAATCGCCATCATCAAATCCCCCATATCCCACACCATAGGCACTTCAGCCACAGAACCAAAATACACAAAGGCAAGCACTAAAATACGAAATATATTTAAAATCATTGGATGATTCTTAAGATATTGCACATTGGTTTCGGCATAGGCGTAGTTGCCAATAATACTCGAAAAAGCGAACATGAACAGCACTACCGCTAGGAAAATTTGTGCCCATGAACCCACATGACTTTCTAACGCCGCTTGGGTCAATTGAATCCCTGTCAAATCAGCGGTGGGTAGTTTTGATAATAAAATAATAAACGCAGTACAAGAGCAGACAATAATGGTATCCACAAAAACGCCCAAACTTTGAATAAGCCCTTGTGTGGCGGGATGAGGCACATCCGCAGCAGCAGCGGCATTGGGGGCAGAGCCTTGACCGGCTTCGTTAGAGTACAAACCCCGCTTAATCCCAAGCATCATCGACTGCGATACCAAACCGCCTAACGCCCCACCCGCTGCCGCATTGAAAGTAAAGGCATCGGTCAAAATCAAATTAAATACCTGCGGAATCATGGTGATATTGGTCACAATAATATACAACGCCATCAGCAGATACACCCCTGCCATCACAGGTACTAGCATTTCTGAAATGGTGGCAACCCGTTTTATCCCACCAAAAATAATCGGTGCAGAAATAATAACCAACAATAGCGCCACCACATGCTTACCAGTCCCCCATGAAGCACAGGTATTATCGCCCGTACAACCGACCGCTGATTGTACGGCCTGGGCAATGGTATTGGCTTGAATGGCATTATATACCAAGCCAAAACACAAAATCAGACTCACGGCAAATGCCACACCTAGCCAACCTTGCCCTAAACCCTGACGGATATAGTAAGCAGGCCCACCTCGAAAATGCCCATTGGCATCTCGCACCTTAAATAATTGTGCCAATGACGACTCAGCAAACGCCGATGCCATTCCAATTAAGGCAATAAACCACATCCAAAATACCGCACCCGGTCCGCCAACACTCACGGCAATAGCAACCCCTGCGATATTCCCTGTGCCGACACGACTCGCCAGTCCTGTCATAAACGCTTGAAACGATGAGATGCTCTCACTATGCTCGTGATGTTCGGTGCTTCGACTAGTCAGCAAATTCTTGACACTATGTCCAAATAAACGAAATTGAACAAACCCTGTCATGACGGTGAAAAACACACCAATACAAATCAAAATCCACACCAACCAATCCCACATAGGTGAACTGATAAGATTGACACTACAATGAATGCTATCCATCACGCTTGCTTGCGCCAAGCAAGCTAAATCTTTGTTATACATCAATAAATCTCGCCTCAAAAATTGATAGCGGATAGTATCAATAAAGCAAACTTTTGGCAATGATTCAGCAAAAAAAAACGACACCAAAAGTGTCGTTTTTCTACAGCTTACGCTAACAAATTAGAAACGGTAAGTTGCACCGATTTTAGCGATTGGGTACCAATCTGAATAATCTGAGTCATCCAAATCTTCTTGAAGATCAGATGCCAAACGTCCACTCTTCACACCAGCCTCTTTAGCGTCAGTAACTTTTAAGCCACCAGTATAAGCTGCACCGATTTCACCAAATACACCAAAATTATTAGTGATATTAGGACGGAAACCAATAGTTAAGTATGGGTTCATGGTGTTTTTGTTTTCGGCTGACGCTTCAATGTTACTAGCGTAACGTCTACCATTGATGTTAACTGGTTTGGTTTCAGTCGCTTGTTTTTTCAAGGTGATTTCATTGTCACCAAAAATGGTACCAACACCCACAGTAAACCAATTTCCAGCTGGACGTAAATTCACACCAATATACGGATTGCTTGAATCTGTTTCTAAGTCATATTCAACATCTTCAATTTCGATGGTGTCTTTTAAATCGCCAATATCACCGCCAGCCCAACCAGCTACAAGTTCAGTTTTATCGTTTAGCGCCCAACCAATATTGGCACCATAACCTAAAGTACCTACTTCGGCACTGATAGCGGCAGGATGTGTTACGGTATCAAAAAATGTTCTAGTACCAGTAACCAATTGAGTTGTCGTATTTTGTACCACACCTGCGTTTGGATCATAGGTGGTAGTAGATACGGCAACAGGCTGTGCAACAACTTGTTGATCAACCACTACAGTTTCAGCAAAAGCAGAAGTTGCAATTAAAGCAGCAGGAATAGCAGCTAATTTTAAAACTTTCATATAAATCTCCTAAGGACAGGATAAGGTAAATTTACCATTTCTCTTAAAAATCTAAACGACTTTCAAGCGATAAATGACATATAAAGAAAAGTAAATTAGTTGACATATTTTGTTACGTTTCTCTTAGGTATATTAAAACGTAATTTTTCAGCAATGTCTTTTAATTTTGTATAACTTTTCTATATGTTTATGTAATTACATAGGATGAAGTGTAATATTTTATCAAAAATGTTGCTTTTTTAAAAGACTTAAGTTGATGTTGCAATTAAGCGCATGACTTTTATGTTAATTTTTTTTACAATACGTCTATCGAGAGATGCTGCAGCTTAAGGTTCGCTTAATTTATATTTGCTTGCCTGTGTTAGGCTCGTTTTTTGTGTTTTAACCCAAATAAATCCAAAATAAATAACGGCATCTGCGTTTTTACTTTAACTTTTTTTACCGGTTTTAAGGAGTGGACGCAGTGTCCCTGTCTATCAATTCTACTGATTCAAATTTTTCTGATTATAAAGTTGCCGATATTAGCCTTGCCGACTACGGTCGCAAAGAAATCAAACTGGCTGAAACTGAAATGCCTGCTTTGATGGGCTTACGCCAACGCTACCAAGCCGAGCAGCCTTTAAAAGGCGCCAAGATTGTGGGCTGTATCCACATGACCATCCAAACTGCTGTCCTCATTGAAACGCTCGTGGCGCTGGGTGCAGAAGTGCGCTGGACTTCTTGTAATATTTTTTCAACCCAAGACCATGCCGCCGCCGCCATCGCTGCAGCCGGTATTCCAGTATTTGCTTGGAAAGGCGAAACTGAGGAAGAATACGAATGGTGTCTTCGCCAGCAGATTTTTGAAGGCGGTGAAGCCACGGGCAAGCTGTGGGATGCCAATATTATTTTAGATGATGGCGGTGACTTGACGGCGCTGATTCATAACGACTACCCGCAAATGCTCGACAACATTCACGGTATCTCAGAAGAGACAACAACAGGGGTACATCGTCTAATTGAAATGCTCAATGCAGGCACCTTAAAAGTACCCGCGATTAATGTCAATGACGCAGTGACCAAATCAAAAAATGATAACAAATATGGCTGTCGTCATAGCCTAAACGATGCCATCAAACGTGGTACCGATATGCTGTTAGCGGGTCGTCGTGCGCTTGTTGTCGGTTATGGCGATGTGGGTAAAGGTTCTGCTCAAAGCCTACGTCAAGAAGGTATGATAGTACGAGTGACGGAAGCCGATCCGATTTGTGGTATGCAAGCTTGTATGGATGGCTATGAATTGGTCTCGCCATTTGTGGAAGGTGACCCTGCCAAAGGCGTCAACAAAACCCTCATGCAAGATACTGACTTGGTGGTCACTACTACTGGTAATTACCATGTCTGTAATAGCGATATGTTAAAAGCCTTAAAAGCCACCGCAGTGGTTTGTAATATTGGTCACTTTGATACTGAGATTGATACCCAGTTTATGCGTGACAACTGGAAATGGGTGGAAGTGAAGCCTCAAGTACACCAAGTCTATCGATCAGAAGATGAAAACGATTACTTGCTTTTATTGTCGGAAGGTCGTTTGGTCAATTTGGGCAATGCCACAGGTCACCCATCACGTATTATGGATGGTTCTTTTGCCAACCAAGTATTGGCGCAAATGCACTTATTCAAAGAAAAATTTGCTGATTTGCCTGCGGATAAAAAAGCGGACAATTTATATGTCAAAGTGTTGCCGAAAAAACTCGATGAAGAAGTGGCAGCAGCCATGGTCGCAGGCTTTAACGGGGTGCTGACTAAATTGACGCAGCAACAAGCCGATTATATCGGTGTGCCAATTGAAGGTCCGTTCAAACCTGATAGCTATAAATACTAATAGCTAGAAATACTATTTGTTAAAGGTTCAATCAAAGTCATGCCAATGAGCATGACTTTTTTATGCAGTTTACCTCAATATTTATGCCAAAAAATTCAATTTTTTTACTGTTTTACCCGTTATAATGGTGCTATTTTTTTAGCATTTTGGATACTTTCATGACCACTATGACAACGCCGTTTTCTTTTGAGTTTTTCCCCACCAAGACCGATGACGGTCAAACCAAATTATTGACAACCTTTGATGAATTAAATGCTTTAAAACCTCAATATTTTAGCGTCACGTATGGCGCAGGTGGGTCAACCCGTGAGCGCACCTTAGGTATCGTTAAGGCACTGAGTGAAAAAAGTGACACGCCCATTACCCCGCATTTATCCTGTATTGGCGATGATAAAGCCAAAATTGGCGAGTTATTGGATTATTATAAATCGTTAGGCATTAATCGCTTGGTGGCGCTGCGCGGTGATTTGCCATCGGGTATGGTAGGTCTTGGCGAGCTGCCGTTTGCTGTCGATTTGGTTAAATACATACGTGAGCATAGCGGTGATTATTTTCGTATCAAAGTCGCTGCTTATCCAGAAATGCACCCGCAAGCCAAAAGCTTTGATGCTGATATCCAAAACTTGCTTAATAAATACCACGCCGGCGCGACTGAAGCGATTACCCAGTTTTTCTACAACGCTGACAGCTATCTATATCTGCGTGATGCCCTTGCCAAAAAAGGGGTGACACAAGATGAGTTCCCGATTATCGCAGGCATTATGCCCATCACCAATGCGTCAAATTTGATTCGATTTGCCGATGGCTGTGGGGCAGATATTCCACGTTTTATCCGTAAACAGCTTGCCGACTATAGCGATGACAAAAAAGCCATTCGTCAATTTGGGTTTGAAGTGGTGGTCAATCTATGTGAGCGTTTGATTGCCGAAGGCGTGCCGTCAATGCATTTTTACAGCATGAACCAAGTCAGCCCAAATAAACAACTGATTGAAGCGCTCGGATTGGTTTAATTGCCTATAGAACTTACGCAATATCTGACAGTAAACAAAAAATGATAATGGCGATGTTAAATTGTCTGTTCAACATCGTAAAATTGGGGCATCGCAAGATAACGCTTATCTTAAACAATTTATCTGGAACAGTTTATCTTGAGCAGTTACTGTTCGCTAAAATTTTATAGTGCAATAGTGCGATTGCCCTGATAGTCGGATGCTGACCTAGTTAAATGTCGTCATACGTTAGGTTTGCCCCAGTATTTTAACTTCGAAGTGTGACCAATCCCCACATTAAAGGTGTTGGTAGGATCTAACTTTTGATAAAAATTGGCTAATGCTGGCTTAGCAACATATAAATGACCCACATTGTGTTCTGCGGGATATTCTGCTCTACGCTCATCTAGCAGCTGCCACATCTGATGTTCAATATCCAGTGGATTAGTGCCTTTTTTGACAATGTAATCTTGGTGAAATACATGACAAAAAAAGTGCCCATAATATAATTTATGTAACATATGTTGTTCGAGATCTGCGGGGATTTTTTCTACCCATTCTCTATCGTTACGTCGTAACGCAATATCTAATGCCACAATATCCTCCACCTCCGCTCGATGGGTATCACGATATCGTATCGCCGCCCCGGCAACAGCAAAACGGTGTAAGAAAGCTTTACGACCTTCTTCCTCCGTACAGGCAAAATACGAGCCAGTAGAATGAACGGCAAAATACTCATTTAAAAACTGCTGTGTCTGTTCTGCGCTTTGCTCATCTACTCGTAGAATCAAATGATGCTCAAAACGTTGATGAAACGTTAGCATGCGCTGCGGTAAATGACTGGGTAAGAAAAAAGTGGTAGCTTGTAAAATTTGATCAGTCAAACCCCGTATCTTGATTTTCTCTAACCACCCATCAATACGATCTTTGAGGGCTAATGCTCTGGGTATATTCACCGTGCCAAAACGCTCAATAAACAAGAAAGTATCTTTGCCATACTTTGCACCAATACTAAAGGCATCACGATGAATATATTCCCCAGCAATCGGCAAGCTGGGTAGGGATGTCAGCAAATAACGACGTATTGCCGTTAAGTCATCATGGTCATTTGAGCCGATATAAAAAACCTTACTTTCAACTTTTTCAAAGGTATCGAGTCGCACCGCAAACACACAGACTTTACCCGCTGAACCCGATGCTTCATATAATCGTGTCGGATCTGCATTGAATCTAGCAGGACTGTCTGCATCGACTTGTTTAACGTCATGGGCATAACGATTGTCTGATGCCAGCTGAGTGGTTTGCGTGGTTATCTGACCGGTTTCATAGTCTTGTTTTTGCAGTCGGGTGAGTATTTCTTCGGCGGTGTTGCCTAAATCAATACCTAGATGATTAATCAATTCTAACTCACCCGATTCATTGACACGGGCATACAACGCCATTTCAGTATAAGCAGGTCCACGACGTACCAGTGCGCCACCTGAGTTGTTACACACCCCACCTAAAACTGAAGCCCCAATACATGATGACCCAATCACAGAATGCGGTTCACGATTATAAGGCTTTAAAGTACGCTCAAGATTATCCAAAGTTGCGCCTGGTAAACACACAACTTGTTTGCCATCTAAAATCACTTGAATGCCTTGTAGGCGCCGAGTACTCATAATGATGACTGGACGATCATATTCATCACCATAAGGAGTAGAGCCGCCTGTCAATCCTGTATTGGCAGCTTGCATAATTACCACACAATCTGCCTCAATAATTGTTTGTAGTGCCTGCCATTGTTCAAGTAAAGTACCTGGACATACCACAGCTAACACTTTTCCCTCACCAAACCGTATAACTTGTCGATAATGACGGGTATCTTGTTCATCGATGAGTACATAAGACTTCCCTACGATTTTCGTTAATTTATCGAGTGTCGGCTTATACTGTTTTAACATGATAAATATCCTTATTGATTAAATGAGTCATGAGGTTTTATGGGCGATTATATTGACTTGTTGATAGTTGAACCGGTCTGGTTTTATCAAAGATAGGATTGTGTTCGATAGTATGGCTGGGCATGGCGTTAACATGGTCAAGTGTGCGTTTACCATCGGTGGCTCGATTGTAGATGCGGTTATCGCTGATTTGTGCTATTAGATTTTTTATTAGGAGATTTTTTACTACGAGATTTTGTGCTAGATGTGGCTTGGCGTAGTGGCTAGGTGTGTAGCTTTCTTGGGTTACCCGTAAGTATTGGCAGTGGTCTAAGCGAATGATGAGTTTTTGTTTCATCCCTGTATGCTACTATATTTTAATCAATTGACGCAAAAATTTATGCGCTTTGTATCGGCGCTCAATGTAAAAGAGGACTATTAAAGTCCCCTTTTTTTTACTGTTGTGAGTATGTTTTAGTTTGATGTTACATGATTACATAGCAGCTGCGAAGATTGCTACGACCTGTTCATGATTTGCCTTACGTGGGTTGGTGAGCATACAAGCATCATTTTGGGCATTGGTTGCCATGATGGCAAGGTCTTCTTGTTTGACACCAAGCTCAGTGAGTCCGGTAGGAATACCTACCGATTGAGATAGCTCACGAATTGCATTGATGCCTGCCTTACCTGCTTCTGCCCGAGTCATGCCTTTGATGTCAATGCCCATAAATTGTGCAATATCTGCATAACGCTCAGGTGTTGAAATCAGGTTAAACTCACAGACGTGCGGTAACAAAATCGCATTACAGACACCATGTGGCAGATTGTAGAATCCACCTAACTGGTGCGCCATTGCATGTACATAACCTAGCGAGGCATTATTAAACGCCATGCCTGCTAAGTATTGGGCATAGCTCATAGCCTCACGCGCTTCAATGTTTTCGCCATTCGCTACAGCTTGACGCAGCCATTGTTGAATCATTCGAATGGCTTTTTCAGCACAAGCATCTGTAATCGGATTTGCAGCAGTCGATACATACGCCTCTACCGCATGGGTTAACGCATCCATACCTGTTGCCGCAGTTAAAGATGCAGGTTTTGCAGTCATCAGTCGAGGGTCATCAATAGCAATGAGTGGTGTACAACGCCAATCTACAATCGCCATTTTGACGTGGGTATCGGTATTGGTGATAATACAAAAACGTGTCATCTCTGATGCTGTACCTGCCGTGGTATTGATAGCAATCAATGGCGTCATTGGCACTTTACTTTTATCAATACCTTCATAGTCACGGATATGACCACCGCCTGCCGTTACTAGACCAATCCCTTTTGCACAGTCATGTGACGAACCACCACCCAATGAGATGATAAAATCACAGCCGTTATCCTGATACGCTGTGACGCCATCGTGGACATTTTTGTCAGTTGGATTTGGCTCTGCACCTGCAAATACGTAGCTATCAATACCTTGTTCGCTTAAATGTTTAATGATAATGTCTGGAACACCTGCTTTGTTCAGCCCTTGGTCAGTTACAATAAGCGCTTTTTTAGCACCTAGATCTTTGGCTTTTGAGCCCACTTCTTTGACACAGCCAGGTCCAAATAATGATACGCAGGGAATAAAAAAGCCACTGGTTTGATCGGAGATTTGCTTATAAGCCATGATTAAATTCCTTTTAATCTTTTATATTAGGGGTCTATAGTAATTTTATTCGTACGCCTAGTTTTTTGTCATCATTACAACTAGATAAGATGTACTAGGTTCTGTTGAACATTCAAAGCTTCAGCCAATGATAAGCAAAGGCTAGAGCGACCAAATTCTCATAATTACGTTTAAGCTTCTCATACCTTGTCGCAATACCCCGATAATGCTTAATACGGCA
>BMPS01000001.1 GCA_014647715.1 Streptomyces cinereus | reverse complement strand
TTGGTTTGGCTTACCAGTAAATATTGACAGTAGTCTAAGCGGGTGATAGCTTTTTTCTTCATCTCTTTATGCTACTATATTTTTATCCGCTTTCGCAAAATTTTATGCTTTTTGCGTAAGTCCTAACTTTATAAAAATCAACCTTATATCGTGCTAGACGACTTTGGTATCAAAGTTTTTAACCGTCATAAAACTGAGTACGCAAAATGGCAAGATGTAAAAGCAATCCACCTGTATTTTCGTACATCGATAAATAACTATTATTTCATTCAAGCAGATACATATATTAGATTAGATAACAGTTTAATTAATTTAGACATGATAAAATTGCTAAAGAGAACTGCTCAAAATTATACTATCCCAGAATTTATCCCTTAACTTAAAAGGTAAAAAATGTTTACAGTTTTATTGCTTGCAGGCATTGAAAAAGTGGTTAATCTAGCCATTGCCACTGACCCCATCACCCAAGCAGGGTTACAACCGTTATCGGGTAAAGTTTTGCGCCTAGTGATGGCAGAGCCAGCCATTGAATTTGATACAATTTTTAATGATGACCACATTCGCTTTGAACCTGTGACGGTTGATGTTTTTGAACCTAAAGGTAGCGCCGTGGTAAGCAAACCTGATTGTATTGTCAAAGTGGACAATCCTGTGCATTTGCTCAATTTGATGGGTGAACCACAAGGCAATCTGCCGATTGAGGGCGATTATAAAGTGCTGATGCAAGTCAAACAGTTGGTCGCTGGGTTTGACCCTGATATCATTGGTAAACTGCAACCTCTGATTGGTCTGGCGATGGCAAGTCAACTGTCTAATCTATTAGCCAACCTAAAAGGCACAATCGCTGTACCTGCCAAAGAGATGTTTGCCGATATTGCCAATATCAGAGAGTGGAAAACCAACGGTGCAAGTACTGATGACAATGTAAGCCATGAGTTAAAACAACAGCTACTAAAACTGCGGGCGGATATTGAACGTGAACAAGCCAGACTCGATGCCATCAAGCAACAGCAAGCGGCTTTAATGAAACAATAAATTGGAAAAGTAGATTACAAGCGTAGATTTATTGCAAAAGTTGCTTTTGCACAATCAAAATGACGGGTTAAATCCCCGTCTTTTTTTAACCATTAAAAAATTGCTTATATCATGCTAGAATTCCCACCATTGATAAGCTTTCTAACGAGTTGCCAACGTGTTACTAAATCATCGCAAACGTCTTTTACAACTGTGGCGCATTGCCGCTCATTATCGTGTTGATACGCATCTGCCTATTGAAGAGACGCCGCAGCTTGAGCCCATTGCCAAACTTATCCGTATGCACCCTGCCAGCTATTTTCAAAAACCGCATCCAGACGGGGTTAGGCTGGCGCTTGAAGAGATGGGCACGCTGTTTTTAAAATTAGGGCAGCTGCTTTCCACGCGTCGTGATTTGGTCACCCCTGAGATTATTGAGCAGTTGGTGCATCTGCAAGACAGGGTAAAACCCTTTAGTGTCGATACGGTTATCGAGCAAATTGAACAATCGACAAAAAAAGGCGGTTTGGGGCAACCTATCAATCAGCTATTTGCTAGATTTGATGGCACACCGTTAGCGGCGGCATCCATCGCGCAAGTACACACTGCACGTCTGCATGATGGGCGTGAAGTGGTAGTAAAAATAGTTCGCCCAACCATTCGTGAACAGATTATTGAAGATTTTGAATTATTGCGCGATTTGGCAGGGTGGGCGTCAGCACGGATTGAAGCGGCGCGTGCCGTACATATTATCGATATCGTTGAAGATTATCGGCAAGTCTTGCTCAATGAGCTTGATTTAACCCTTGAAGCTGCCAATACCACCCAAATGCGTAACAACTTTTTGGGTTCATCGATGATGTATGTGCCTGAAGTGTATCAAGCGAGCAAAAACATCATGATTATGGAGCGCATTGTTGGGGTGCCGATTTCGCAAACCCAAGTATTTGATGCGCTTGGATATGATAGGGCGGCACTTGCGGCAAAAGGATTAACGATTTTTTTCACCCAAGTATTTCGGGATAATTTCTTCCATGCTGATATGCACCCAGGCAATGTGTTTGTTGAAACGCTGCCAGCCGATACCCCAAATCCCAATCCCCGCTACATCGCCCTTGATTGCTCAATCGTAGGCGAGCTTTCTAAAGCTGACCAAATGATTGTGGCAAGGCTTTTATTATCGGTGATGAACAATAACTTTACCGGTCTAGTGGATATCATTGCTCGGGCAGGCTGGATTCCACCCAATACCGATAAATACGCCCTCATGCGCGATATGCGCCGCACTGTGTCACCGATGATTAGTAAGCCAATCAACGACATTGATTTTGCAGGCGTGCTCATGTCGGTGCTCGATATTGCGCGTCGCTATCATTTGGATATACCGCCGCAATTAATGCTACTGCTTAAAACGCTAGTGCATGTGGAGGGTCTAGGACGGGATTTATACCCTGAGCTTGATATTTGGTCGCTCGCCAAACCGATTTTGACAGGCTGGGTGAAGCAGCAATTTGACCCGATGCAAAAAATTACCGAGCTACGCAAGCAATTACCTGAACTGTTACTGAGTCTCAATGACATGCCACAATTGCTGGATAATAGTTTGCAAATTCTGTCAAATCTGGGCGGGCACCAAAATCAGCAGCTGCGTGAAATACAGCAAATTCGCTCAGATATGCTTAAAAACCGTCAACAGGATTGGCTGGCGCTGCTTGGGTTTGTGGGGTCGTTGTTTATCGCGCAAATGATTGCCAGTCATGCCGTCTGGCAGGTGAGTAGCTGGCTTGCGCCGATTTTTTATGTGATTGCAGTGCTGTTTGTATTGTGGCGGTTATTAAATTAGCGACTTAAGCATGCTTCATATAATGATCGGCTAGCAGTTTGACAATCGCAGGGATAAAGGGTTTTGCCAAATCATGTCCCATATCCTTTATCAAATGAAACTCACTGTGCGCAATCGCTTTGGCAATCGCCCGACCATGCGCCGATGGCACCAGCCCATCTTTTTCCCCATGAATGATAATAGTTGGCTGTTTGATTTTTTGGTCGAATTTAACAATAGAGCCAGTGGCTAATATCGCTTGCAGCTGCTGAAGCGCGCCACGTGGGTGATAACTACGTTCAAACCGCAAACGAATGAGTCGTTCTACTTCTTCTTCGTCCACATGATTGGGCGAGCCGATACGCTGCATACACCACACGCCGTATGCGACCACGTCATCAATTTGGGTAGTTTTGGGATGTGAGAGTAGGGTTTGCAGCTGCTTTGGCTTGGTGGGTGGTAAAAATGGCTTATTATTACTGGTAAACATGAGGCCCAGTGTCGACACGCGTTTTGGGTATTTGGCAGCCAAAATTTGCGCAATCATCCCGCCCATAGATGCCCCCACCACATACACATTTTTTAGCTCAAGCTTATCAAGCAAGCGGCGGGTATCTTCCACCATGTCAAATAAGTTGTACGCCACAGGAAAATGACGGTTCGTCAAACCCACTTGCATACGCAGCATCATTTTGACATTGTTGATGGGAAAACGGGGGAAGGGTCGGGCGATTTTTGATGATAGCCCGATATCACGATTGTCAAAACGAATCACAAAAAAGCCTGCATCAATCAAGCCTTTGACAAAACTATCTGGCCAAAACACCAACTGCGAGCCTAAGCCCATGATCAGCAGCAAGGGCGGATGATCAGGATTGCCACCAACTTCAACACACAGTTGTAATTCATCACCAATATCAATGATGGCACTTTGCATAAAGTCCGTAATCACTGAGGGTTCAAAATTAAATTTGGCTAAATCCATAATTTATTCCAAAAATATCAATCTGCTAGTAGGTTGTTGAATGAACTTGCCGCATTAGATGACCCGTTGCACGAGCATGGCTACTAAGATAGCCACTAAGACAGCCAATCCGCCACTTGCTTGGTTAACGTTAAGCGCTGTTTTGCTGCTTCTTTACCGGCTAATACAAACCCTAAAATGCTATGAGGATCATCTTTTGGATGGGCGGTCATGACCATTCCGTCAGTCGTTGGGGTCATTTGCCAATACAGTTGATCGTCACTGTACTGCCCCGATACCGGTAATACTACCAAAGGTAAACTAGGTGTTTTGATGGCCACTGGCATGGCAGGATACGCCACTTTGGTCGGCGCCATGTTAGGGTCAGCCAGGGTTTTTGCCAACGCTTTGGCTTGGTTCATCAATGGCATGACATAGGGCATATAGCTACCCATCACGTTGGCACAATCGCCAATGGCATAAATATGCTTTGCCGATGTGGCTAGGTAGGCGTCGACTTTGATGCCTTGCTGCACTGTTCTTGGCAAATGGGTTATTGCAGGATTGATGTGCTGTGATGATGCTATGGCAATGTTCGCTGATGCGGCAAGGTCAGTATTAGCCACCAAACCAATCGCTATCAAAACAATATCCGCCTCAAAGGTTTGTGATTGCTTATCCCTGTCAAACGAGATGGTCACGGTTGCATTATCGCTTGTATTAATATTTGTAGTAATATTTTTATTAAGGTTTGTCGTGATACTGGTAATATCAGTGCCTAGATAAAAATCCACCCCTGACTGAGTCAAAGCGTCTTGTAGCATGATACCTGCCTGGCTAGGGAGCTGCTGAGCCAGTGGGCGTGCCGCTTTATCAAAGAGAGCTACTGTGATGTCAGCGGTCTGGTTATCTGTATTTTGACCAATCAAATCATTGGCAAATTCACAACCAATCAACCCTGCACCAATAATCGCTACCCTAACCGGCGCTGATTTTTGAGATTTCAGGGTGTTTAGGCGCTGCTGAAAGCTTTTGTACTCATCTAAATGATTGACGGCAAAAATGGTTTGGTGATTGACAGCTAGATTGGGTAACAGTCTAGAATGCGCGCCTGTCGCCAATACCAAATCTCGATATGCAAGCGTTGTTTGAGACGCTTCATTGACTAACGAGCGAACTACAATGAATTGTTCATCGGCATCAATATCAGTGACTTGATGAAAATTTAATAGGGTCAGGTTTAACGTTTCTGCCATTTTTTCCGCGCTCGCATTGGCGATGCTATCGGCAAGTTTGTTTTGCGCATAGGCATTTGACAAGGTTGGCTTGGCGTAGCTATCACCACTGTCTTGACATACCATGACGATAGGCAAGCTAGTCGTTAGCTTTCTGAGCTCACGCGCTAGCGTATAACCCGCCATCCCTGAGCCAATAATGATTACAGGTTGTGGTTCTGTATTTGGCAGTTGCGCAATAGGCGCGTCATTTGAACTGATACTGTCTAAACTCGCACTATCGGCATTGTTAGTTGATTGCATAATAAAACCCTATTATATTTATTATAGCTCAATCATTTCAAAGTCCACTTTGCTAACCCCACATTCAGGGCAAGTCCAATCTTCAGGAATATCTTCCCAGCGTGTACCTGGGAGGATGCCTTCTTCTGGGCAGCCCAATGCCTCATCATACACCCAACCACACACGATACATTGATATTTTTTCATTGGTAAATTTCCCTATGTTAGTGGTAACTTTTGTTATTGAAGATAAGGATAAAAATTGCAATTACAATGCCCAGCAGTATGTTAACCATGCAAAACTTGCGCAATCACCTAAAAATTTAACTTGCGATAGTTTACAAGTATGCACTGAAACAAGCAAGCCAATGACAGGCAACATTCAATCCCATATCGCAAATCTTTAAATCAGTTTGCCCAAGCCCAGCCTATTAATCATGACTGAAGTAAAGGCTTGACGTCATCTATGACCTTGATTGGCTCAGCAGGAAAAAATTGCTAGAATGAGGCACGCTTTAGCAATTTTTACTTAATTTTTACTTAACACTTAATTTTACTTAACACTTATTTTTTCTGAACTCGGTCAATCCTATGCAATCGATTATCTCCCCTGATTCACCACACCCATTTTGGCAAATCATCAGAGTGGTACCTGATTTTCCCAAACAAGGCATTGCGTTTTATGATATCACGCCATTATTGCGCGCTCACATCAATGCGGTAATTGATGCGTTACTGGCAGCGATACCACAGCCAGTATTCGATGCGGTCGATTGCTTTGGCGCCATTGAAGCGCGGGGTTTTATTTTTGCTAGCCTGTTGGCGGGTCGAACAGGCAAAGGCATGGTATTGGTACGCAAAGAAGGTAAGCTGCCACCGCCTGTGGCGAATAAAAGCTATGCGCTAGAGTATGGTAGTGATACTTTAGAGATGCAGGCGGGACTTGCGCCCGCGAATGTGTTGTTAGTGGATGATATATTGGCGACAGGGGGTACCTTGAGCGCTGCGGTGGGGCTTTGTGAAGCCGCAGGGCATCAGGTGTTAGGCGCGCTTGTGTTGCTTGATTTGGTGGATTTGCATCAACCGCTTGCTATACCACTTTATACCGTGTTGCAAGCTAAAGGCTAATGGGGTGGCATGGGGCTAATCATGATCAAAGGACATGATTAGCCGCTAACAAAAATTTAATGAACTAAGCTTTATTCATCAAAGTTTTAATGAATAAAGCTTTAATTAACAACGCTTAGTTAATCAAGCCTCTCAAGGTTTGCTCTAACGCTTCTCTAGCTTGGATAAAGCCTTCAATACCGGCAGATAATAGCTCTTGGCTGATAGGATCAAGCGCATGTTGCTCGGCAAATTGGGTCTCATCGAGGGTTTCTTTTTTGAGGTCAATAAATTTCATGTCTGGGAATAGCTGACGCTCGACTTTGACGTCCATCGTGGCAAGTTGGTCTAGCAAATCAGGCGCAATCGTTAATAAATCACAACCTGCCAATGCCAATATTTGCTCAATACTGCGAAAGCTCGCGCCCATGATTTGGGTGGTGTAGCCATGCTGTTTGAAGTAATGATAGATAGTTTTGACTGAGTTCACGCCTTTATCGCGGCTGATTTCGATGCTATCGAGTCCTTCATCTTTTTTCTGCCAATCCAAAATCCGTCCGACAAATGGCGAAATCAAGGTAACATCGGCATCGGCACAGGCTTTGGCTTGGTGCAAGCCAAATAGCAGCGTCACATTACAATGGATGCCTTGTTGCTCTAGCGCTTTGGCGGCTTGGATGCCTTCCCAGGTGCCAGCGATTTTGATGAGTACGCGTTTTTTATCAATCCCAGCGGCTTCATACGCTTTGATAAATTGCTGCGCTTTGACAATTGTGCCATCGGTATCATAAGACAACCTTGCATCCACTTCGGTCGAAACACGACCATCAATCAGTTTTAAAATTTCGGTGCCGATATAAATGGTGAGCTCATCAATCACCGCATCGATATCATTGGGGTGTTTTTTTAATGTCTCAATTAAAATAGGCTGCATTTGTGGCGCTGACAATGCCTTGGTAATCAAGCTTGGGTTGGTGGTCGCATCGACTGGTTTTAAGCGGGCAATCGCTTGCAAATCCCCAGTATCTGCCACAATGGTTGTCATCATTTTTAGTTGGTTTAAGCTGCTAGTCATGTACTTTCCTAAATGTCAAATTGCTGCATGTCCCTGATAAGCTATCACGGACAAAATAGTATGGTTTCATTCAATGTTGTTTAACCTATGTCAAAAGCTATCACAAACATTGTGACAATCGCTAGTTTTTTTTCTATTTTGCAAGTATTTGTTAAGCATCAAGCAGAAAAATCCAATTTTTTTTAGGGTATGCCAAAAATATTGTGTCTATATCACTATTTGTGATGAAAAAGCGCCGAGCGAAACTCGATTAACAGGCGTGATTTGTGCTAGTATTAGGCAATTTCTGCTATAAAGCCATTTGGTAACTTTGTATATTTCAAGGTATATTTCAAGCTAGGCTGCCTGTGATTTATGACCCTCAATCCTATCGCGCAGGTCAGTGTTGACTGTTGAGTTGTAATTTTATGAATGAACAAACGATGAGCAATGATGAATTAGTTGGACTTCGCCAAAAAATTGATGAAGTGGATGAAAAAATCCAGCGATTAATCAACGAGCGAGCAGGCTATGCGGTGCAAGTAGCCAAAGCCAAAAAGACGCAAGAGGACAATCCGATTTTTTATCGCCCAGAGCGAGAAGCGCAGGTACTAAAAAAGGTGATGGCGCGTAATGAGGGTCCACTCCCTGCCGATAAAATGGCACGTTTATTCCGCGAAATTATGTCAGTGTGTTTAGACTTAGAAGCCCCACAAAAAATTGCTTATCTGGGTCCTGCAGGTACCTTTACTCACATGGCAGCGCTGAAGCATTTTGGTAAAGCCGCCACGACAGTGCCGCTATCGACCATTGCTGATGTGTTTCGTGAAGTCGAAGCCGGTTCTGCCATGTATGGCGTCGTCCCTGTTGAAAATTCCTCAGAAGGCGTGGTCAACCACACCCTTGATGGTTTTTTATCCTCCGATCTGAAAATCATTGGCGAGGTGGAATTACCGGTGCATCATCAGTTTTTGGTGGGTGAGCATACCAAAGTGGGCGCAATTTCAAAAATTTATGCCCATAGCCAAGCGCTCGCCCAATGCCGTCAATGGTTAGATACCCATTATCCTAATGTCGAGCGTGTCGCAGTCTCTAGCAATGGTGAAGCGGCGCGGCGTATCAAAAATGAGTGGCACTCAGCCGCCATTGCAGGGGAAGTGGCAGCAAGCGAATATAATTTGCACAAACTATTTGAAAACATCGAAGATACCCCGTCCAATACCACACGTTTTTTAATCATTGGTCGCGAAGCAGTAGCGCCGTCAGGTCAAGATAAAACCTCGATTTTAGTGGCAGCCAAAGATCAGGCGGGCGCGCTGATTCAAATATTGCAGCCACTCGCAAAACATGGGGTGTCGATGACCAGTATCGAAACCCGCCCAGAGCGTCCAAACAAATGGGCTTACGTGTTCTTTATTGATATGCTTGGTCATATTGACGATGCCAATATGCAGGCAGCCCTCGCTGAGATTCGCCCGCAAGTCAAAGATTTACGGGTATTAGGCGCCTATCCAAAAGCGGTGATTTAACCGTTTTTGGCAATAAAATTTTATTAGTATTAATCATCAACTAAAGGTTTTGATATGACGATCCAATCGGTCAATCACAGTATTGAGCAGTTAAAAGCTTATGAAATGGATAAATCCAATGAAGAGCTGACCCGTGAGTATGGCTTGGGTGACATCGTCAAATTGGCGAGCAATGAAAACCCAACCGGCTGCTCGCCACACGTGACCTTGGCAATCACGTCAAAACTGGGGGAATTATCGCGTTATCCCGATGGTGCAGGGCAAGGGCTTAAACAAGCATTAGCTGATTTTTTGGGCTGCGAAACAAAACAAATTGTGTTGGGTAATGGCTCTAATGAATTACTCAATAACATTACTGCAAGCTTTGCCGATGGCGATGATGTGATTGTGTACTCTCAATACGCGTTTTCGGATTACGAATTGGCGTCTTTGGGTATTAGTGAGCGAACCCAACAAGTCGCTGCCAAAAATTTTGCGCATGATTTGCCTGCGATGCTTGAGAGCGTCAATCAAACTGCCAATTGTAAAATGGTGATTATCACCAATCCCAACAACCCCACAGGCACCGTGCTCGCCAAAGATGACCTGATTAAATTCATCAAAAAAGTGCCATCAGAGGTGTTGGTGGTGATTGATGAGGCTTACATCGAATTTGTGCCAACGCTCAGCTGTGTAGATTTGACCCAAGAGTATGACAATGTCATTGTGCTACGTAGTTTTTCCAAAGCTTATGGACTGGCAGCCTTGCGCATTGGTTATGCAGTAAGCAGCGCAAGTATTGCCGAGATTTTAAATTATACGCGCCAGTCGTTTAATACCAGTACATTGGCGCATGCCGCCGCCACAGCAGCGATTAAAGACCAACATTTTATTAACCAATATTTGGCGTTTAACCATGAGCAAAAACAAGCCTTGTATGATGGCTTGGACAGCTTAGGTGTCGTCTATGTCAAATCGGCTACCAACTTTGTGATGGTTAATGTCGGCGATGGCATGGACATCTACCAAACCTTGATTGAGCAAGGTGTGGTAGTGCGACCGATGGTTGGGTATGGTCTGCCAGCCTGGATACGCGTGAGTGTGGGTTTGCCTGAAGAAATTAACCGTTTTTTAGATACGTTGGCGCAGGTATTGAGCTAAGCCAATGTTAGAAAAAAGGTTAGAAAAAAAGTTAGAAAAAAATGGTGAAGTATTTTGGCATTTTTTAGCGTTATTTGTGGTCATTGTTTGGGGAACAACATTAGCAAGCACTAAGGTGCTGCTGGCGGATATGTCACCCATTCAGATTTTGCTGTATCGGTCGTTATTTGCCTATGGGTTATTGTTTGCCATGTCACCTAGACTGCAAACCTTTAGCAGTGTAAAAAACGAAGTGTTGTATTTTTTGTCGGGGCTGTGCGGTATTACCTTGTATTTTTTGCTAGAAAATACCGCATTGCTATATACCTATAGCAGTAACGCGGCGCTGCTAGTCACAGCATCCCCCTTGTTTACGGTGCTGATTGCCAGTTTTATCATTAAAACGCATGCCTTTAGCAAGTTGCTGTTGATTGCCTGTGTGATGGCGTTGGTTGGTGTAGCATTAGTATTGGCGAATCAACCGATGAATTTGACCAATGGCATGCTAGGTAATATTTTGGCAATATTAAGTGGGTTGGCGTGGTCGTTCTTTGGGTTTGCTAACAGTGCCATTAAAGATGAACTGAACCCGATGGTACGCATGCGTAAAGTGTTTTTGTATGGCATAATCACCGCGTCGCTGTATATGCTTGTGACAGGTGAAGCCTTTATCAACCTTCACGCGTTTACGCCCATCAATCTGGCAAATTTGCTGTTTTTAGGTGGTATCGCTTCAGCTTTGTGTTTTGTGTTGTGGACCAATGCCAATAAGCATTTGGGCGTGGTGAAAACCTCGCTGTATATTTATTTTATTCCGTTCATTGCGGTATTGTTGGGTGTGGTTTTATTGGATGAAACAATAACCATCAGCACTATGTTGGGTGGGATTTTGATTGCATTGGCAGTCTTTTTAGCAAATTATAAAAAATCGGTAAGTTAAATGTTTGAAAAAGTGTGTTTTATTGGGCTAGGGCTCATCGGCGCAAGTTTGGCACAAGCCATGCGTGATAAAAAATTAGCGAAATCAATTGTGGCGGTCAGCCGTTCACAATCAACCATTGACAAAGGTATCAACTACGGACTGCTTGATGCAGGGTTTGATGATGCTGCCCTTGCCGTGCAAGGTGCGGACTTGGTGGTAATAGCCACGCCGGTACAGGCGGTCAAAAAGATTTTTGAGCAAATCAAACCCATCATTACCGATAAAACCATTATCATGGATGTGGGCAGTACCAAGGGCAATATCATTGCAGACGCCAGCGCGGTGTTTGGTGACGATATGCCCAAAGGTTTTGTGCCCGCCCATCCGATTGCAGGCGCAGAAAAATCAGGGATTGATGCGCGTAATGCCAAACTATTTGATAATCATAAAATCATCCTAACGCCGCTAGATACCACTAGCAAACAAGCGGTTAAAAAAGTCATTGCACTATGGGCGCAGACGGGCGCAGAAGTGGTGACCATGCCAGCGGATTATCATGATAAGGTGCTCGCGCGTACCAGTCATTTGCCCCACTTGCTCGCCTACAATTTAGTCGCGCAACTAGCCAAGCACAACGACAATATGGATATTTTTCGTTTCGCGGCGGGTGGCTTTCGGGATTTTACCCGTATCGCCGCCAGCGACCCAACCATGTGGCATGATATTTTTTATGCCAATAAAACCGCGCTACTCGATGCCATTGATGAATTTAGTGAGCAATTAAGCCAGTTGAAAGCAATTATTGAAACCAATGATTCTGAGCAGATGCTGGGTATATTGACCCAAGCCCAAGCCGCTCGACAACATTTTGGACATATGTTAAATAAAACGCCTTATTTGGAAAAACAAGCCATGAAGCAAACTTACGTTATCGCCCCCGCGCAACAATTTGAAGGCAGTCACACCGTCGCAGGTGACAAGTCTATTTCCCACCGTTCGATTATGTTTGGTTCGTTAGCCAAAGGGACTACCACGGTGACAGGGTTTTTGGAAGGTGAAGACGCACTCGCTACTTTGCAGGCCTTTCGCGATATGGGCGTAGTGATTGAAGGTCCAAACCAAGGCAGGGTAGTGATTCATGGGGTTGGATTACATGGGTTAAAACCCTCGCATGATCCATTATACATGGGTAATTCAGGCACCAGTATGCGCTTGTTATCAGGTATTTTATCAGCACAAAAATTTGATTCGGTGATGACGGGCGACCCGAGTTTATCCAAACGTCCCATGGAACGCGTCGCCAAGCCTCTGCGCGATATGGGTGCCAAAATCCAAACCACGGGCGAAAAAGGCACACCGCCGATTAGCATCACCGGTAATCAAACTTTAACAGGTATCCGCTATGAAATGCCGATGGCATCAGCGCAGGTGAAATCGTGTTTGCTGCTAGCAGGGCTATGGGCACAAGGCACCACCACGGTGATTGAGCCAGAAGTGACGCGCGATCATACCGAGCGCATGCTGACGGCATTTGGTTATCCTGTAACAGTGACAAAAGCGCACAATGGCAATCAAATTAGTGTGACAGGGGGCGGCGAATTAACGGCATGTGATATCGCAGTGCCTGCTGATATCTCATCCGCGGCATTTTTTATGGTCGCAGGCGCCATCGCCCAACAAGGCAATGTGACCATCAACAAAGTGGGCATCAATCCCACGCGCACCGGCGTGATTGATATCTTAAAGCTGATGGGCGCTGATTTGACATTGACCAATGAAACCACTGTTGGCGGTGAGCCAGTTGCCGATATTGTGGTGAAATCTTCAAAATTGCAAGGTATTGAGATTCCTGAGCACTTGGTGCCACTCGCCATTGATGAATTCCCTGTGCTGTTTGTGGCAGCAAGTTGTGCCACGGGTAAAACCGTGTTGCATGGCGCAGCTGAATTACGCGTTAAAGAGTCTGACCGTATTCAAGTGATGGCAGATGGGCTAAAAACCTTAGGAATTGCCTGTACCGTACTCGATGATGGCATTGAAATTGAAGGTCGCGGTGATGTGGCACAGGTGTTTGGTGGTGGTGAGATTGAATGTCACCATGACCATCGCATTGCCATGAGTTTTACTGTGGCAAGTTTGCGCGCGAGTGATACGATTACCATTCATGGTACCGAGACGGTCAATACCAGCTTCCCCAACTTTGCTGAACTGGTCAATAGTGCAGGATTACAAGTTAAAGTAGTGACTGACTAAACCCTAGTTGAGCTAAACTTGTATCACTTTCGCAAGTCTTTACATGGATGACATGAAAACTAAGATAGACTATGACTTTCTTAGTTTTCGCTTTTTTATAAAAAATAAAATTTATCGTTGTGTTAATGAAAAATCAAATCCCCCAAAATCAAATCCTTAAGAGTCAAATCCCCGAAAATCGAACAATTGATATCATCAATAGTGACATTTCGACCCGTGCCGTTGATATTACTGACCATGAAAAACCAACCGTAGTGACCACGCCCAAAGGGGTATTGACCGCACTGGCGGCTTTTTTGATTTGGGGGTTTTTCCCGCTGTATTTTAAGCTACTCAAAGATTATGATGCGATTGAAATCATTGGGCATCGAATTATTTGGACGTTTGTCACGATTTTACTGATCATGACAGTGACTAAAAAATGGCACTGGGTGAAAGTGATTCAAGCCAACCCAAAATGGCTACTTTATACTGCCGTTTCGGGGACGATTATCTCAGTTAATTGGCTGGTGTACGTGTGGGCGGTCAATCATGATCAGATTTTGGAAGCCAGTTTAGGCTATTATATTGGTCCGTTGATGGGTATTTTACTATCCCTTGTGGTCATCAAAGAAAAACTGCGTCCTTTGCAATGGATGGCAGTGTTTTTGGCAGCGATAGGCGTGGCGATTCAGCTGGTCGTGCTGGGTAAATTGCCGTGGGTATCGTTAGTGTTGGCGAGTAGCTTTTCTGTGTATGGTTTGATGCATCGCCATACCCCGCTTGACGCGCTGTCCGCGATGTTTATCGAAACGGCGCTATTGGTACCTATCTTTATTGGCTGGTTTGCTGTGCATGATGTTGCTAGTAGTCAGTTAGATTTTTGGCTGTCGCCATCAATTTTTTTATTGATGATTGCAGGGCCAGTGACCTTGATACCTTTGCTCATGTTTAATAAAGCCACCAAAATGGTCAACTTTAGTTTATTAAGCTTTTTAAATTATTTGACCCCGTCCATGATTTTTTTATTGGCGATATTCTTGTATCATGAGCCTTTTAACATTTATAAATTGATTACCTTTGCCTTTATTTGGACAGGGTTGGTATTTTTTAGTTATGATTTAATCAAACAACGAAATACCTAACGAGAGTAAAAATGACGACACCAGAAACCACCCAACAAACTAAGCTTGAAACGCCCCACAGCACCACGCAAGCCCCCACACAAAAAACCATGCATGAATCGCTATATTCAGCGGCGGATGCCTTACATGCGATTGCAAACGAAAAGTCCAATAGTCAACCAATCAAACTGACCGGTAATTCAACAGATACGGTGTTTGTGAGGGGTCTCAAAGTCGACGCTGTGATTGGCGTGTATGAGTGGGAGCAGCAAATAACCCAACCGTTGATTTTTGATATTGAAATGGTGGGCTGTCAATACCAAGCATCGCAGACTGATAATATTCAAGATGCCATCAACTATAAAAGTGTCAGTGAGCGCGTGGCTGAAGTGAGCATTGCCAACAAAGTGGCGCTGTTAGAGCGGTTAGCGCAATTGGTCGCTGAGATGATTTTGGCAGAATTTACCCCAGAAAAAGTCACAGTGACGATTCACAAACCCACCGCCATCAAACAAGCCGATAGTGTGGGGGTTAAAATTACCCGTTTTCAGCAAAATTAATTAGCCTAAGCAAAAAATATGTTTATTTGAGCATTTGAGTATGAGTGTACCACCGCGTGATGTCATAGTCATCGAAGCCTGTGTTTTGTCATTAGCCAGTAATGTCAAACAACCTTATTATTTACAAAAAGCCAAAGACTGGCTGCAAAAATTTGGCACTTTGACTCTCAGTGCGATTCATAGTAATGAAGATACTTGTAGTGATAACAATTTACACGACGATGTAAACAAGCAAACATCCAATACACCGGTTTATTTTAACCAAGTGGCTTATTTAGACTTTGCGCAGCCAATCGATTATTGGCAATGGCTACAACTCACCAAGCAGTTTGAACAGCAACAAGACAGACTTCTGTACCAAAAACCCGCTGTTACGTTAGACATCGATATCATTGCGGTAAAATGCCTGCATCAAATTGACAATATCGACCAAAGCCTCGATGAAAAAGGCAATCGATTCGTGCTATTTGCTAAATCAGCAAACCAGTGGTTAGGCATCCGCCGGCGTTTTCCACTAGCTTGTTATGACCAAGTAGGGATAGTAGATTTATCAAAAAATATCGATTTGTCCTTTATCCGAAGTTTTTAATCCTCATCGCTATCACTATGAATATCAATGTCACTATCAATGCCCAATTTTTTCATACGGTAGCGCAGTGAGCGAAACGTTGTATTTAATAATTTGGCGGCTTGGGTGCGATTCCAGCCACTGCAGTTGAGCGCTGCGATAATGACTTTTCGTTCTTGATTCATCAAATATTCTTCAAGCCCTTCTTCAGGCAATTGACCTTCTTCAGCAGAGGGCTGGGCTAAATTAGGCGCATTGATACCCCCTATCGGCGCATCTAAAGTTAACGATTCATGGGTTAACGCTTCATGGTTGGATTGCGTCGGTGTGGGCGTAAGTTGAATATTGGGTTTGACTTTGTAACCACTTGCAAACAAGTTGCTGCTAAAGGATGCATTGATGGGGCTGTTGGAAGCGGATTTAGCTTCAGCTAAGGGCGCAACTTTTGACGTGCTCGGTTTACTCGGTGTTGATGATACGGATTGATTGGGGGTTTCTGTGATTTCATGGATTTCATGGATTCTAGGAGTGTCAGGCGATACGTTGGCGGCTGATAATGGCAAATTCAAATGATGGGCTTCAATCACATTACCATCAGCTAGGGTAATCGCCCGCTCTAAGATATTTCTTAATTCACGCACGTTGCCTGCAAAGTGATGGTTTGTCAATTGAACCGCGGCTTCATTCGATAATGTCGGTGGCTGCGCTAGTCCCCAATCGTCTGCAATCAAAGAGATAAAATGATTGGCTAACAGTAAAATATCATCACGCCGTTCATTGAGACTGGGTAATTTTACTTCAATCACGTTGATGCGATAATATAAATCTTGTCTAAATTCACCCGTTTCGACAAGCTTAGCCAAATTTTTATGGGTAGCGGATAAAAGGCGCACATCCACGGCAATCTCTTGGGTACTCCCAATGGCGCGGATTTTCTTTTCTTGAATCGCGCGTAGTAATTTGACTTGCATGGAAATCGGCAAATCCGCTACTTCATCCAAAAATAGCGTGCCGCCATTTGCTTGTTGGAATAACCCTTCTTTGTCTGCGGTAGCGCCCGTAAAGCTGCCTTTTTTGTGCCCAAAGAACTCGCTTTCCATCAACTCTGATGGGATGGCACCGCAGTTAACAGGCACAAAATTGGCAGAGCAGCGCGGGCTTAAATCATGAATAAGCTTGGCAACCACTTCTTTACCAGTGCCCGATTCTCCCCACAAAAATACGGGCGCTTGGCTACGCGCCAATTTTTGGATGGTGGTTTTGAGCTGGGCAATGGCGTTAGATTGTCCGATTAGGCGATTGCTAAAAGGATCATAGACTTCTTTACAATTGAGTGGATTGGCATTTTGCGCCACCTTTAAGGCATTTTCGACCAGTTGGCGTAGCCGTGACAGCTCAAGCGGTTTATTGACAAAATCAAAGGCACCTAGTTTTAACGCTTCAATCGCCAAATCCATACTACCGTGAGCGGTAATCACTGCCACGGGAGTTTTGGCATAATTTTTACTGATAAATTTAACGATATCAAGTCCTGTGCCATCAGGGAGTTTGAGATCGGTTAAGCAAAAATCAAAATTATACGCTTGAAGATGGCTGATACCGGTGGCATAGTCATAGGCGACTTTGGATTCTATGCCCATTTTTTTGAGTGTCATCTGCATCAAGCGACACAAATCTACTTCATCATCAATAATCAGCGCTAATGCCATACAGATGCAAAACCTTTAACACAAAGTAATTAGAGGGGATTATAACACTTCGCTCATTTTATCGTCAGTAAGCTATGGCAAAACAAGGTAGTGCGACGTTATGTCGGGCTAAATTATCATAGCCCAGTCGTTTGCTAGCCAATCACTTACTAACTCAGTCACTTGCTAGCCTCTGACCCACAAGCACCTTTAGTGACACTCATAGTCTTGTCCATAGCATTGACGCCATTATTTGCCATACAAGCGTTGCCATAGGTTTGATAGCGGACAATGCCATTATTGATAGTTTTGACGCAGACAGGATCATATTGCATGGTGCACATCATCTCAGGTTTCTTGATGGGCTGAGGCATAGGTTGGGGATTTTGCTGAGCTGGGCTAACAGCTTGGCAGCCAAATAAACTTAATGAGAAGCATAATGGGGTAAAAAACTTGAACATAGCATTTCCTTATTGTGTTCCGTAGGTGATACAAGCGGCATTGAGTATACCAAAACTGTGTAAAATCATCCTCAATAATAACCCACTTGCCAAATTATTATTGCTATTATCTGTTACCAAATCTTTAAAACTTAAGCAGGCAGCCAGCCGTTGGACCCGTAACAAAGTACGCCCCAAATAAACCTATCGCCAAGCACAAGGCTAATGGTTAAAGGCTAGGGGTTAAGGGTTAAAAAGATGCGTTGAAGTCATTGCCATTGCCCAATCAAAAGTTGTTGTGAAATTTGTTAGCGCATTTTATAGTTAAATTTATGAAAAATTCAATATAAAGATAGGTAATACGTTTGACAATGAGGCAATCATGTTAACACTCACTTTTTTGGGCACATCAGCAGGGATACCCACCAAACACCGCAACGTCACCGCGCTTGCTGTATCACTCATCAATCCTTATAGCAAAGCAAAAAATGTCCCTTGGATATTGGTAGACTGTGGAGAAGTCACGCAGCATCAATTACTCAAAACCCCGTTGTCCATGATGCAACTAGCGTTAATTTGTATCACCCATGTGCATGGCGACCACTGTTATGGCTTGCCAGGGTTACTGGCAAGTATGGCGATGAGTGGGCGCAAGCACCCGCTCACCCTCATTGCCCCACAAGCCATTGCCGATTATCTTGCCGCCGTGCAAGCCACGACAGCGCTGATAATAAGTTTTGACATTAATTTTATCGCCATTGACGATAGAGTGCAGGGGGATAGTTACCCACCCATCACGCTGGATTTGACAGATGGCCATCAGCTACAAATTGATGTGATTGCGCTATCACACCGTATCCCTAGCCATGCCTTCAAATTCACCCAGCGACTGTCCAAAAAAACCTTATTGACCCAAAAACTCACCGAGCTTAACGTGGTAGATAAACGGCTATGGGGCAAACTTAAGTACGGTATTGACGTCAATCTAGATGATAACACCTTGCTAAAATCCGCGGATTTTGTCACCACCACGCTGCATAAAACCGTGCTGATAGTCGCAGGCGACAATGACTCACCTGAGCTATTAGCAAATGCCATATCAGATACCGATGTGCTAGTACACGAGGCGACTTATACCCAAGCAATTGCTGATAAACGAAAAGTAACCCCTAATTATTTTGACCCAATGCATTCAACCGCCAAACAAGTTGCCGAGTTTGCGCAGCTATCACAGTTAAAAAACCTGATTTTGACCCATTTTAGCGCGCGTTTTCAACCTTTTGATAAACCTAGTAGCAAAACTTTAAATATGTCAGATATTCGGGCAGAAGTTGCTACCAGTTATCAAGGTAACTTTTGGCTTGCTCAAGATTTTGATGAATTTGAAATCAATAACGGCAAGGTTAAAAAGCGCAATAGACCGCTAGATTAACCTTCAACAAGCCATCGTATTAAAAGAAAATTTTGTAAAAAGTTTTATTGATAACTTTTTTTTATACGCACCAGTCAAATTTACTTGTTATCCCGCCTAGAATTGTTTTGCATAATTAATTATATTTATGGTAATTTAATTATCATTTTTTTAATTTATAACTGTCTTAGCCAATCGCCAGTTGTAGATTGAGAATTCAACCGAACCGCTTGAGGAGAGTGTATGCAAATTGGTGTACCAAAGGAAACTGCATTATATGAAAATCGGATTGCGATTACCCCCGATACCATTAAAAAGTTCATCAAGTTGGGTCACAGTATTGTGGTCGAACGCGATGCCGGTAAAGGTTCGTTTATTACCAATGATGCGTTGGAACAAGCAGGGGCGCAAATTGTTGATGATGCGATCTCAACAAGTGATGTGGTGCTCACGGTCAATAGCTTACCGATTGAAAAAATCAACCAGCTAAAACAAGAAGCGATTGTTATCGGCATGATGAATCCGTATCGCAATGCCAATTTGCAGGACTATGCCAATCGCCATGCCAAAGTGTATGCCATGGAGCTATTGCCGCGAACTTTGTCGCGAGCACAGAACATGGATGTGCTGTCATCCCAAGCCAACTTGGCAGGTTATAAAGCGGTGATTTTGGCTGCGAACCAGTTTGGTCGTCCTTTCCCCATGTTCATGACATCGGCAGGTACGGTGAAACCTGCGCGTATTGTCATCCTAGGCGTAGGCGTCGCGGGTCTGCAAGCGATTGCTACCGCCCGTCGTTTGGGAGCAGTTGTAGAAGCCAGTGACTTACGTCCCACCGTGCGTGATCAAGTGGAGTCCGTCGGTGGCAAATGGCTCGATGTCCCCATGAGCGATGAGGAAAAGGCCAAAGCCAAAGACACAGGCGGCTATGCCTGGACACCGTCTGAGCAATATATCAAAGACCAAGCCGCGGTTGTCGATAAAGCGGTCAGCCAAGCTGATATCGTGATTACCACGGCTCAGATTCCGGGTCGCAATGCCCCGCGTTTGATACACCAAGCTACCATCGATAAAATGAAATCTGGCTCAATTTTACTCGATATGGCCGTGGAAACTGGTGGTAATGTAGAAGGCTCAGTGGTCGGACAAAATATCATCATCCCAAACGGTGTCACCATCATGGGTGTGCCCAATATTCCATCGACCTTGGCGGCGCAGTCATCGGTATTGTATGCCAACAACTTGTATAACTTTTTTGCAACCTTAATGGATGACAATAAAGCGTTTGCGCTCAATCCAGAAGATGAAATCCAAAAAGCCTTGCTGGTTACTAGCCAAGGTCAAGTCTTGTTAGCCAGTCGCTAACCTAATTTTCATTTAATTTTACCTATCGAGGTTAGGAGGTTTTATGTTATTGACCCTATTAGCGTCTGCGACATCTGCCACCCCATTTGTGGCAATCTTTAGTATCTTTGTTTTGGCTATTTTTGTGGGTTATTACGTGGTTTGGGGGGTAACACCTGCACTGCATACCCCACTCATGGCGGTGACCAATGCATTATCCAGTATTGTCATCGTCGGTGCCATGCTCCAGACCGTCAGCATCGATGGCAATATGTTTACCCCGACAAGTCTTTTGGGGGCGTTTGCGGTATTTCTAGCCAGCATCAATATTTTTGGTGGTTTTGCGGTGACGGAACGTATGCTTGCGATGTTTAAATCAAAAGATAAAAAAGCCAAAGCTGAGCCAAACAAAGAAGGAAATGCTTGATGAATGAGAATTTGAATTGGGTCGCCCAACATGCGGATTGGTTTTATTTGATTGGTGCGGTGCTATTTATTTTAACCTTACGGGGTTTATCAAGCCCAAAAACGGCCATCCGTGGTAACCGATTCGGTATGATAGGTATGGCGATTGCTATTATTACTACCTTTTTCTTGGCACCCAGTCCGGTATTTGTATTAATTGTTGGCGCGATGGTACTAGGCGCTGTGGTCGGCACTTGGAAAGCACGTACCGTTGCGATGACGCAAATGCCAGAAACCGTGGCTTTGATGCACTCTTTAGTGGGTCTATCGGCAGTTGCCATTGCACTAGCGAGCGTGTTGCATACAGGCGTCGAGCATAGCACCATCGCGCGGTTTGAGTTGTTTGTGGGCTGTTTTATTGGTGCAATTACCTTCTCAGCATCAATGTTTGCTTTTGGTAAATTGGCGGCAAAAAGCTGGGCAAAGACGCTTAAAGGCACTTGGGTAAAACCTGTCCAAGCGTTATTATTCATCGCGATGTTAGCATTTGGTATTATGTATTTTACCACCCAATCCATGCCAGCGTTTTATGCCATGACCATTTTGGCTATTATTTTTGGCTGGATGTGGATTGCACCGATTGGCGGCGGTGATATGCCTGTGGTGGTATCGCTTCTCAACTCATTCTCTGGGTGGGCGGCAGCCGGTATCGGTTTTACCCTAGGTAACTCAATGCTGATTATCGCAGGGTCACTGGTGGGTTCATCTGGGGCGATTTTGTCCTACATTATGTGTAAAGCCATGAACCGTTCACTGCTCAACGTATTGTTTGGCGGTATGTCAAGCAGCTCAGCCGCTGCGACAGAAGAAGATACCGGACCGAAAACTTACCGTACAGGCTCACCTGAAGATGCCGCCTTTATGATGGAAAACTCTAGCAGTGTCGTCATTGTGCCAGGTTATGGTATGGCGCAAGGCCGTGCCCAAAATGCGGTAAAAGAGCTTTACGAAATGCTAAAAGAAGAAGGCGTGGACGTGCGTTTTGCGATTCACCCTGTGGCAGGTCGTATGCCAGGTCATATGAACGTACTACTGGCTGAAGCGGATGTACCGTATGAAGACATCCTAGAAATGGATGAAATCAACTCCGATTTTGCAGGTACTGACGTTGTGCTGATTATCGGTGCCAATGACGTGGTCAACCCAGCGGCAAAAGACGATCCAAACTCACCCATCTTTGGTATGCCAATTCTTGAAGCAAATAAAGCGCAAACAGTGATGGTCATCAAACGCTCAATGAGTGCCGGCTACGCAGGTCTTGATAATAGCTTGTTCTACATGGACAAAACCATGATGATCTTTGGCGATGCCAAAAAAGTGGTAGAAGACATGATTCGCCATATCAATGGCACAGGTCACTAAGTTTTTGTAACTTCAATCAACCCTGACTAACCAGTTTAGTCAGGGTTTTTTATTTGCTATAATCAGGCGGATATCACAAGGAAAATTCATGAATTTATTACTTCGTTATCTTATCTTATGCTTGATGCTAAAATCCGATAAAGCAAAGTCATCTAAACCAAGCTATAGCGATGCAATCATACGCCACTATCGGATTTTGCCACATGATATGGGGTTTCGTCACCATGTGCCTAATTATCGCTACTTAAGCTTTATTGAGCTTAATATCCAACAGTGGCTGATGCAGCAACGCCCAACGGACAAGCTAGGTTGGGTGATTGCATCGCAACAATTAACCTACATCAAAGAAAGCTTTTTGTTTGATAAATTGACGCTTCGCAGTCAACTACTGGCTTGGGATAAAAAATACCTGTATTTTCGCCACGAGTTTTGGGTGAAAAATGACTTAAATGTGGTGGCACTGACCAAAATTGTATTGATGCTAGACCAGCAAGTGCAGCCGACCAGCGTCATTGTACAGCAAGATGAACAAACTCACCCTGTCATCAAAACCTGGCAAGACAATCTTAACGAAATCAAAAAACTCACCCCCATCAAGTAACTGGAGAAAAATATGTCCCTTAAATGGAACGACACATTAGAAATTGCCATTCAACTTTCTGAAAAATACCCTGATGAAGACGTGCAATATATTCGTTTTACTGATTTGCATCGGTATGTGACGCAGTTAGAAGAATTTGGCGATGACCCAACCAAATCGACCGAAAAACAACTAGAAGCGATTCAAATGGCTTGGTTAGACGAACTAGACTAAGCTGAATGCTAGGTTCTTCTTCATACTAGATTGTTAATGAGCAGCAGCTAAATTAATTTACCCATGAAAAATGACCGGCGTTTGCTTAATGCGTCAGCCAAAAAGTAACGGTCTTTGATGTCATTTGACTTGGGTGAATAATCATTTGGCTTGGGTAAATAATCAGTTGCCACGCCCACGAAGATTGCCATCCCAGCAAAATTAGCCGTATCACTGGGTTGTTAGCATGCAGTATTTGGGTTAATAGTATTCAGTCTAACAGCAAGTTTTGTAATATTTGCTCATAAATTGCGGCAAGTTTACCCAAATCTTCAACCTCTACACACTCATCAATCTGGTGAATGGTTGCATTACGCACGCCAAGCTCAACCACTTCAGGCGACCTATTGTCAACATTCAAGGTTGCGATAAAACGACCATCTGAAGTGCCGCCTGTGGTTGAAAGCTGTGTATCTGTCCCTGTCACGGCTTTAATCGCAGATTGACAGGCGCCGACGAGGTTGCCTTGCGGTGTCAAAAATGGGTTGCCCGATAGTTTCCAGTTGATGTGATAACTGGCTGCACCGTCTTGAAAATGCTTGTCAAAAATCGCATGGGTAGTTGCTTTAAGTTTCTCATCGTTGGTCTCAGTTGAAAAACGAAAATTAAACTCGGCGCTTAAAGTTGCAGGAATCACATTGTTAGCCCCAGTGCCTGCATGAAGGTTGGAGATTTGCAGGGTGGTCGCGGGAAAATACGCATTGCCATTGTCCCAAGTTTGGCTGCAAAGCTCGGATAGGGCTGGCAAAACGTAATGAATGGGGTTAACTGCCAAATGCGGGTAGGCAACATGGCCTTGTTTGCCGGTCACCGTCAAAACGGCGCCAAGCGAGCCACGGCGACCATTTTTGATGATATCGCCCAAGGTGTGAGTACTAGAGGGTTCGCCAATCAAGCAATAGGTTATCGGTTGGTTGCGAGATTGCAATGTTTCAACCACTTTGATTGTACCGTTGACCGAAGGACCTTCTTCATCAGCGGTGATTAAAAAGGCAATTGAGCCGTGATGATTGGGGTGCTTGGCGACAAAATTTTCAACAGCGACAGTAAATGCTGCAATCGCTGTTTTCATGTCTGCAGCACCACGCCCATACAGTATGCCATCTTTGATAGTAGGCTCAAATGGCGGATAAGTCCATTGGCTGACATCGCCCGTGGGTACGACATCGGTATGGCCTGCAAAACACAATACCGGCGCCTGTGCCTGCCCACGACCTTGACGGATTGCCCATAAATTTTTGACTTCGGCTTCGCGTCCTGTTGTGCCTTTTTCACCAAAGTATAAAAACTCACAATCAAAGCCGAGGTGGTTAAGCCGCTCAGCCAGTATATTTTGACAGTCAAGGTCAGTTGGCGTCACTGATGGCTCGCGCATCAGCTGTAAACTTAGTGCTAAGGTCTGCGCTTGAAGGTGGTCTAAATCAGTGGCGTTACTGGCATAATCAGTCATTGTCGTTTCCTTAAAATCTCTCAAAAAGCTCGCTTATTTGCGCTGCATATTAGCATAAATTAGCGCCTTAGCGGGTCGCATTGTTCGCAATCGCTCAGGATTTTGGCTACAATACGCTTTTTTTCTGGCTATGCTTTTTTCTTACTGTGCTTTTTTTGTGTTTTTTGCGAATGTTACTGGGGACATGTGGTACCGATGAATATCTCTACTTTTTTAATGGGCATGAGCGTCTGCTTTTCCCTAATTTTGGCGATTGGGGCGCAGAATGCGTTTGTGCTTAAACAAGGGCTAAAACAACAATTTGTGTTTATCGTGTGTTTGATTTGCGCGTTATCCGATGCGGTGTTGATTACGGGTGGCGTGTTTGGTTTTGGCAAGCTGATTTCGCAATTCCCGCTGATTATCACCATCGCAAAATACGCAGGGGCATTGTTTTTAATTGTGTATGGTGCCCGAAGTTTTATTGCGGCTTATCAATCAAACCAATCGCTCATGGCGCAGGGTGAAGACGTTGGTAATTTAAAACAAGTGATTGCCATGTGCTTGGCGTTTACTTGGCTCAATCCCCATGTGTATTTAGATACGGTGATTTTGCTTGGGACGATTGCCTCACAGGTTACCGATAAACTGGCGTTTGCGTTGGGTGCAATTTTATCTTCGTTTATCTTCTTTTTTAGTTTGGGTTATGGTGCGCGTGTGCTGCAGCCGCTATTTGCCAAACCACTGTCTTGGAAAATTCTTGATATCCTCATCGGGGTTGTGATGTGGGGGATTGCAGCAAGTTTATTACTGGCTAATTAGTCCATCTTTTCTCATCCAAGTGGCAATGGAGAAGCGTTCTCGATGGGTGATTGCAACTTGATGGACTAAGTTACTGTTAAAAATCACCAATCTGTTACCTTGCGGCTTTAATTGTTGCTGTCTGTCATATTGGTCAATGACGACAATTTCACCGCCATCGTGAGCGCCCCAACCCTCATTGAGATAAAAAACCGCCGATAACACACGTTCATCACGCCCTTGCGGGTTGTCTGAATGCCACTGATAACCAAACCCTGCAGGGTAGCGGGCATAATGGGCTTCGCTACGGCGAATGCCTGTATATAATGTTTGGTTAAAAAATTGCGCGAGCTCATTAATCGCTTGTAGATACTGCATACCAATCGGGCAGTGCTCATCAATCCAGCGGGTGCTATCTCCCCGAATGCTAGTGATTCGCTCACCCTGCGTCAAATTGGCGGCTTGGTAATCAATCAAGCCACTCTCTTTTTGTAACGCCCGAAAAAAATTGACGTCAAAACAGTCATCTAGCACGATAAAACCGTCATTAACCAGACCGTCAAGCTGTGCATCATTTATTTTTTCAAACCAGTTGGGCAGGATAAAATTCAACTCTTGCATATGCACTGTGTTTCCTCCAGCATTGTTTAAACATTTAACTGGGCAATTTTTAGCAAAAACTTCTAGCAAAAACTTCGCCAATTTTTGATAGCTATGCTACCATACCTGCTAATTTGTTTACGAAAAATTTATTATGAATTATCAACACAGCTACCACGCGGGCAACTTCGCTGATGTGGTAAAACACGTTTTATTACTCCAATTACTTGAGATGATGAGCGCCAAGCCAAAACCTTATTATATTTTGGATGCGTATGGTGGTCGCGGTTTGTATTCACTGGCCAGTGATGAGGCGAAAAAAACGGGTGAAGCCATCCATGGCATTACCAAACTGCTAGCGCAAGATAACAGTCAAGCGCCACAGGCGGTGCAAACCTATTTACAAGATATTGGCTACGCCAAAAAATTCTACGATAAGCATGTGTATCCAGGTTCGCCTTGGTTTATTGCCCATCACATCGAAAAACAACAAGACGCTCACCCAGAGATTAACAATCGCGCCGAAGCGTTTGAATGGAAAGCAAGCGAGTTTGATGCGCTCAACTACCAACTGCACCAATTGCCCATTGGCGTGCAACATCGCAATGCCTATGAAGGGATTTTGGCGGTGCTACCACCGCAAGAAAAACGTGGGTTGATTTTAATCGATCCCCCTTTTGAACAGGAACACCGCGATTTTAGCGCATTGGTAGATTTATTGGTAAAAGCGCATAAAAAATGGTCAACCGGGGTGTTGGCTCTTTGGTACCCCATTAAAAACAACGATGCGGTTGAGCTGTTTTATAAAAAAATGAAACGCACCGAAATCCGCCGTCAATTGGTGCTTGAGCTGAATATTTTCCCACCCGATTTGCCGATGGGCTTAAATGGGACGGGTATGTTGGTGATTAACCCACCGTGGCAATTTGATGCTAAAGCCGAAGAGATTTTGCAATATCTACAGCCAATTTTGCAGCATCCTGAAAGCCCACAAATGAGCGTGGAGCAGCGCACCAAAGTACAATGGTTGGTTGGCGAATAATGTCACACTTGGCGGGTTAAGCGGTCACACAACCCGCCAAATTTCGGAATTTGTTACCGAGCTCGATGCACCTAGCGACAGACGATTTATTATAGACGACCTGCAAGAGACAACCTGCAAGGATAATCAATGAATAACGATAATAATAACCAACCAACCCTTATCAAGACGCCCATCGACGCATTACAAGAGCTGCAACAGCCGCCACCGGCTCAGGATATCAATCCAATTCAGCTTGAGCATCAGCGTAACCGTGAATTGGCAGAAACCGATGACTATGATGGGCTCACCTTTGAAGTCATTGAAAATGCGCGTGTCGCTGACAAAACGATTGCGCAAAAAGGCGTTTATTTAATTCCCAATTCATTTACGCTATTGTCACTGCTTGCGGCATTTTATTCGATTACCCAAAGTGCGTTGGGGGAAGGGCATTATATGCGTGCCTGTGTGGCGATTTTTATCTCGGCATTGCTAGATGGGTTAGATGGTCGGGCGGCAAGGCTGTTCAATGCACAAAGTCCCTTTGGCGAGCAGCTAGACTCGCTAGCCGACTGCATCGCGTTTGGACTTGCGCCTGCGTTATTGATTTATCATTATGCGTTAGAGCCGTTGGGGCGTATAGGTATCGCTTGCGCCTTTGTCTATGCTGCCTGTGCGGCGCTGAGACTGGCGCGTTTTAATGTACAAATTGGTGTCGTTGATAAAAAATACTTTGTCGGGGTAGCAAGTCCGTTAGCCGCTATTTTAGTCACGACGTTTGTGATGGTGCATATGGATTGGCAAGTTGAATTGCCGGCGACCAGTCCCGCTTTTCAAATCTTGGCAGCCGTTTGGGTGGTCATTGCCGGCTTTTTGATGGTCAGTAATTTAAAATACTATAGCTTTAAAGAGTTTGATAAAAAGCGTGTCCCGTTTGTGGCATTGATTTTGATTGTGTTTGCGCTCGGTATCGTGCTCTATAATATTCCTGCAGGATTGCTCGCGATTAGCGTGATTTACGCCTTATCGGGCCCAGTAACTGCGGTTTGGAGTAAGTTTAAACGCAAACCTGTTTAGCGCTACTTTAGGTTTTTTTGTTTCAGTAGCAAATTTTTTCATAAACGGATGTTCAAATAGTACAAAAACTGGCATGATGAGTGTATCGCCTTCATGCCCGTTTTTTTTGGGTAACATGATGCGTTGTTCAAGGATATGAACCATTAATTTCCTCATAAGGAGTATGAGATGTACCGTCAGTCTGATTTAACTCAACCTACTTTTAGCCTAACCAAAATTTTTATCTCGGTGTGGTTGGCCACAACTTTAGCCGCTTGTGGTAGCGATAATGATTCCGCGACAACGCCACCTGCCAAAACAGGCGTTGCTTCACTGCCCACAGGTAATTTAATCAAAGATCCATTAACGACCAAAAATCTCACCGCCAGCGCCTTAACCCAGTTATTTAATACCACAGATCCCGATTTTAGCAAAGTTGCAGCCACGCCCAAGTGCGGTGTGCGTGTTGAATACATGCAATATGATACCGTTGATGTCAAAGGTAATAAGACCGATGCGACGGGTGCTGTGTTTATTCCAACAGGCACGGATGCAAGCTGTAGTGGCAATCGACCCATTGTGCTCAATGCCCACGGTACGGCAACGACCAAAGCCTATAATTTTGCAGAAGTGGGTAATGCCAACAATGAAGCAGGACCAGCCGCGACATTGTTAGCGGCTCTGTTTGCAGGGCAAGGCTATGTGGTTGTCTCACCCAATTATGCAGGTTATGACAAATCAAGCCTAGCTTATCATCCGTACCTCAATGCCCAGCAGCAGTCACACGAGATGGCAGATGCGTTAAAAGCAGGCAGGGAAGTGGTACGCCGCACCGGCAGTGCAACCAATGTCGCTGACAATGGTAAATTGTTTATCACAGGTTATTCTCAAGGTGGCTATGTCACCATGGCAACCACGCGCTATCTTGAAACGCTTAAAGAACCTGTGACAGCAGCACTGCCAATTTCTGGACCCTATGCCATGGAAGCCTTCGGTGATGTGGTATTTGGTGGCAAAGTCATGCTCGGTGCGACGTTTTTTGCCCCGCTGATGGCTCGCAACTATCAAGAGCAGTATGGCAATATTTATGCCAAACCCAGTGACATGTTCGCGCCAGCCAATGCCGATGAAATCCCCTCGCTACTACCTAGCACTAGCATGACTGATATGCAGCTCATTTTAAGTGGTAAGTTGCCTGCCTCAGCGATGTTTCAAAAAGCGCCCACCGGCAATTCAACGCTCGATGCGTTATCACCGTCTGACCCAGCATTTAGTTTTGGTTTTGATACGACGCAGTATTTAGTCAAAAATGACTACCGATTAGGATACTTGGCGGATGCCCAAAAAAATGTCGATTGGGCAGTGCCTTATTTACAAGGTTATACCAACTATAGCCCAGTGCCTGCCACACTGCCTGAACATCCATTACGTAAAGCGTTAAAAGCCAATGACTTGCGTGGCTATTTACCCACAATGCCTGTCATTATGTGTGGTGGTAACCAAGATCCGATGGTGTTCTTTGACGTCAATACTAGTTTAATGAAAACGCTATGGGACACTGACGCTAATAAAACTAGCGCAACCAAGTTGGGAATGATTGATATCGATGTCACCAATCGCGCAGTGCGTCAAAAACCAGTTTATCAAACGTTAGGTTTTGATACCGTCAACAATAATAGCATCCAGTCTCAATCAGAAAAAATGCAAGCAGGATTCGCTAGCAAAGTGCAAAATATTGCAGCGATTGCGACCGCCAACGGGGGCAATCCATCACAAGCTGTCGCTATGCAATATCATGGTTTAGTCACGCCGTATTGTATGGGTGTGGCACAGACATTGTTTAGCCAGTTCTAAATTTGCCATATCTACTAAACATATACGCACATAACTGATTCCAATTTAACAAAGCCTGTTTATCAACAGGCTTTGTCATTAAACAGTTTATTTTATAGATTATTACAATAGTTGATTAAGATAGCTGGTAAAGTTTGGGCAGTTTACCATGGGGTAAAATAACACCCGTCAAAGCATGATATTTTGATATTACGGTCGACATTTGGCGGTGAGTTAACTGCTAAATCATGCGTTTTATGCTATAATTATTCATTTTTACTATCCTAAAAATATAACGTCATCTGTGTTACTTTTCCAAAGTTTTTGATTGGGGTTTTTTGCAACTTTTGGTCAAAATTGCGCATTGCTTTTAAACACATTGTTGTTAACTTAGGCATCGCCTTGAAAAGTAAAATAAATAAGATGACTCATATATTTAAGTAGCTTGATAAAAGGAGCGTGCATGTCCACCGATTCCGTTAGCCCCATTGGCATCGTCGATGAATTAAAACAATCTTATCTCGACTATGCCATGAGCGTAATTGTCTCCCGTGCTTTACCTGATGTGCGTGATGGGCTGAAACCTGTCCATCGCCGTGTGTTATACGCGATGCATGAATTATCAAACGACTTTAACAAACCTTACAAAAAATCGGCGCGTGTGGTCGGTGATGTTATCGGTAAATACCACCCGCATGGCGATACCGCAGTGTATGACGCGATTGTACGTTTGGCGCAGCCGTTTTCAATGCGCTATATGCTCATCGATGGTCAAGGTAATTTTGGCTCAGTGGATGATGACCCTGCCGCAGCGATGCGTTATACCGAAGTGCGCATGCAAAAACTCACTCACCAAATGCTGGGTGATTTGGATAAAGACACTGTGGATTGGGAGCCAAACTATGATGGCTCTGAGCAAATGCCAAGCGTCATGCCAGCCCGTATTCCAAATTTACTCGTCAATGGTGCCACAGGGATTGCGGTGGGTATGGCGACCAATATGGCGCCACATAATCTGACCGAAGTGATTAATGCCTGTTTGGCCTATGCCGATGATCCGCACATCTCGGGTGAAATGCTTATGCAGCATATCACCGGTCCTGATTTCCCAACAGGCGGTATTATTTATGGTCGCTCAGGCATTGTCGATGCTTATCGCACCGGTAAAGGTCGCTTGCATTTGCGCGGCAAATATCACATCGAACCGATGAGTGAAACGGGCGCCAATAAAGAACGTGAGCGCATTGTGTTTACCGAGATTCCGTTTCAAACCAATAAAGCAAAACTGATTGAAAAAATCGCAGAATTGGTACGCGATAAAAAACTTGAGGGCATTAGCGAGATTCGCGATGAGTCAGATAAAGACGGCATGCGTATCGCCATTGACTTAAGACGTGGTGAAAACGCGGAAGTCATCGTTAACAATCTATTTATCCAAACGCCGTTAGAATCAAGTTTTAGCATTAACATGGTTGCCTTAGATGAAGGTCAACCTAAAATCATGACGTTGCGTGATTTAATTGCCGCCTTTGTGCGTCACCGCCAAGAAGTTGTCACTCGCCGTACTATTTTTGAACTCAAAAAAGCGCAGGCGCGTGGCCATTTGCTTGAAGGGCTTACCATTGCCCTTGCCAATATTGATCGCATTATTGAGACTATCAAGGCATCGGCAAACCGCCAAGAAGCCCGCGATAACCTACTTAGCAATGTTTGGCAGTCAGGTGGCGTGATTGCTATGCTAGAGGCAGCAGGCAGTCATTCGATTCGCCCTGATGTGATTGAAGGCGAAGACCTAAACGCCCCCTATGGACTGATTGATGACAACCAACATTATCGTCTATCGCCTGACCAAGTCAATGCTATTTTAGATATGCAGCTGCACCGTTTAACAGGGCTAGAGCAAGACAAGCTACAGCAAGAATTCAAAGAAATCTTGGCACTCATTGCGCAATTACAAAGCATTTTGGATAACTTTGACCAATTAATGCAAGTAATCAAAGACGAATTAATCCAAATCCGTGATGACTTTGGCGATGCACGCAAAACCCAAATCGTCGATAGTCGCAGTGACTTTAGCCGTGCAGATTTGATTCCTGAACAAACCGTTGTGTTGACTGTTTCACGCACGGGTTATGCCAAAACCCAGCCTATTAGCGACTATATCGCCCAAAAACGCGGTGGTAAAGGCAAGTCAGCCACTGCCATGAAGGCAGATGATGTCATTGACCATATGGTGGTCACATCGACACACAACAATGTGATGATTTTTACCGATCGGGGTCGTGTGTTTGGGTTGCAAGTGTTTGAAGTGCCTATTGCCAGCCGTGGTTCGCGTGGCCGTCCGATGGTCAATCTGATTGCGCTCGATGCCGATGAAAAAGTCACCGCCATCTTACCCGTGACCGAAGATGACAAGCAAAATGACAATAGCTATGTGTTCTTTGCAACCGCATCGGGTATGGTAAAACGCGTCCAATTATCACAATTTAAAAATCTTCGCGCCAACGGACTTCGCGCTGTTGAACTCAACGACGGCGATAACTTGATTGGCGTTGCCATTACCGATGGCGAGCAAGACATCATGTTATTCTCCAATGAAGGTAAAGCCATTCGCTTTAATGAAAGTAAAATCCGTGCGATGGGTCGTACCGCAAAAGGGGTACGCGGTATGCGGGTGACGTTACTGGCCAATCAAGGTATGGAAGACGAGGACACCGAGCTTGAAGACGATAGTCACGATGACCAAGACAATGACAGTGTCGTTGCGGTTAGCCGTGTGGTGTCGTTGGTTGTTGCCCCACAGCAAGGCGAGATTTTATGTGCTTGTGAGCGGGGCTTTGGCAAACGCACACCTGTCTCTGATTTCCCTGTGAAAGGTCGGGGTGGTAAAGGCATGATTGCCATCAAAACCACGGCGCGTAATGGCGAGCTGGTGCAGGCGTTAGCGGTAACCGATGCTGATGATATTGTGCTGATTTCTGATGCAGGCACGCTGGTGCGTACATCTGTCGGACAAATCGCGCAAACAGGTCGTAATGCGCAAGGCGTCACCCTGATTCGTATTTCACAAGATGAATCATTGGTATCTATTGCTTTGGTTGAAGGCGGTAGCGAAGACGAACTGGACGAAGATATTGTAGCGTCAGAATTGGCTGACAATATCGCGCAAGATAGCGCTGATTTACAAGACAGTGCGGATTTGCAAGACATCGAGTTGTCTGAGGCGCTGCGGCAAGATGGTTTACTAGAAGCCGATGCACAACAGCTAGATGACTAATTTATAACCTCGCTTTATCAAACCAGCTTATCAATCAATAAGCTGGTTTTTTTTCGCTGAATTCTACAATTTCGCAACAGCCAGCAAGTTTAAAGCCTTATAAAATTTAAAGTTACTTTGTTCCAACAATCCTATTACATTAAAAGACGAGTATACCTATGTCAAAACTGCATCTACATCACCTTGAAAAATCACGTTCGTTTCGAATTCTTTGGCTATTAGAAGAATTAGAACTGCCTTATCAGTTGACCAAGTACGAACGCCATCATGGTTTGGCGCCCAAGTCTTTGCAAAAAATTCACCCGATGGGTAAGGCACCTATCCTGCAAGATAATGGAAAAACGCTGATTGAATCTGCCAATATCATTGAGTATTTGATTGATAACTATGACCAGTTAAGCGACCCGCAAGATGCACAGCCAATCTCACAACTGGTGCTGAATAAAAAATTTCGCCCAGATTATGGCAGTGAGGCGTATGAGCAGTATCGATATTGGCTGCATTTTACCGAAAGCTCGTTGATGCCCTTACTTATTATCCGACTAATATTTGCTACCATGATAAAAAAATCACCGATAGGTATCAAGCAAGTGGCAAAATTACTCAAATCAGGGATAGACAAATCTTACCTGAATCATTCATTAACCGAACAGCTCAAAATGCTAGATAAGCATTTGGGAAATAATGAATGGCTTGCTGGCAACCAATTTAGCGGCGCTGATATACAGCTTGAATTTGCCATAAACGCCATGCAAGAAACCCATAGTTTAGAGGCAAAATACGCCAATATTCACAATTGGCTAAAAAAATGCCAAGCTCGCCCAGCTTATCATAAAGCGGTTGATAAGTGTTGATGGTTGACTGTCAAGCGACTTAACGCTTTTATTGCTTTATTGTATCGATAAATTTACTATGCGGTCAGAAAAAACAGTTGTCTTTTTCACCTTTATTTCATAGCTAAATACCTATTAAAAATTAGCGAAAATACATAAATATTTTTTTCATGTAAAATATTGCTATCGCTATTTATAACAATGTTTTGTGTCTAATAGTTGAATACTTTGAGTCGTTTACAACCTAGCTCCATTCTAGGTTATTTCCATGGATGGATGCCATTGCCAGAAGGAACGAAAAATGCAATATCAGTATTTTAAAGACCCTGATAGTCAAGAAACCCAAGAATGGCTTGACGCCTTTGATTCGGTGATCAAGTCAGTGGGAAAAAAACGTGCCACTTTTTTACTAAAAGCCATCTATGATAAGGCGGTACAAGAAGGGTTACGCGTTAACCGTCTTGACACCGCTTATATCAACACTATTCCTGTAGAAGATCAACCCTCGTATCCCGGTGATTTAACTCTAGAGCGTAAAATTCGCGCTATCATTCGTTACAATGCGGTGGCGATGGTGATGCGTGCCAACAAAAATGACGACGACTTAGGCGGTCACTTAGCGACGTTTGCCTCAAGCGCGACGTTATACGAAACAGGTTTTAACCATTTTTGGCGCGCAGCGAGTGAAAGCTTTGGCGGTGATATGATTTATTATCAAGGTCATGGTTCGCCAGGGATGTATGCTCGCTCATTTTTAGAAGGTCGATTGACTGAAGAGCAGCTGACGAATTTTCGCCGTGAAGTAGGCGGCAAAGGGCTATCTAGCTACCCACACCCTTATTTGATGCCTGACTATTGGCAGTTCCCAACCGTGTCGATGGGTTTAGGCCCAATCATGTCGATTTATCACGCGCATGTGCACCAATATCTTGAAAATCGTGGCTTGATTCCAAAAGAAGGTCGCAAGATTTGGGCATTCTTGGGCGATGGTGAAACCGATGAGCCAGAGAGCTTAGGTGCTATCTCACTAGCCGGTCGCGAGAATCTAGAAAATCTGATTTGGGTGATTAACTGTAACTTACAGCGTCTAGATGGTCCGGTACGTGGTAACGGTAAAATTATCCAAGAGCTTGAATCCGTGTTTCGCGGTGCAGGCTGGCGGGTGATTAAAGTTATTTGGGGCGGTAAATGGGATACGCTACTAGACAAAGACCATACAGGCGCGCTCAAACACCGTATGCTTGAGACCCTCGATGGTGAATACCAAGTGTATAAAGCGCGTGATGGTAAATTCGTCCGTGATTATTTCTTTGGTAAATACCCAGAACTTGCCGAAATGGTGAAAGATTGGACTGACCAAGAAATCCAAAATTTAGACCGTGGTGGTCACGACCCGATGAAAGTGTATGCCGCATTTAGCGAAGCCATGAAAGCCAAAGGTCAGCCCACAGTGATTTTGGTTAAGACCGTCAAAGGTTATGGCTTATCTAACCAAAGCCAAGCGGTCAACAAAACCCACCAAATCAAAAAACTCGAAATTGATTCGTTAAAATACTTCCGTGACCGTTTTGATTTGCCATTTACCGATACGCAGCTTGAAGAATTGCCGTTTTATCGTCCTGATGAAAATTCTGCTGAAATCCAATACCTCAAAGGTCGCCGTCAAGCACTAGGTGGACATTTACCCAATCGCCGTAGTGGTCATATTCCACTCGATGTCCCAGGATTGGAGATTTTTGATAAATTACTACAAGGTAGTGCAGGCAAAGAACAATCTACCACCATGGTATTTGTACGCTTGCTAGCGGCACTGCTAAAAAATAAAGCGCTGCAAGAGCGTGTAGTACCGATTGTGCCTGATGAAGCCCGTACTTTTGGTCTTGAAGGTATGTTCCGCCAATTGGGTATCTACTCGGCATCGGGCCAAAATTATACCCCTGAAGACCATGAAGCCTTGATGGGTTACAAAGAAGCCAAAGACGGTCACATGCTGGAAGAAGGCATTAATGAAGCGGGTGCGATGAGTACTTGGATTGCGTTAGCGACCAGTTATTCAACCAATGCGTTACCGATGATTCCTTTTTATATCTATTATTCGATGTTTGGTTTCCAACGCGTCGGTGATTTAGTTTGGGCCGCAGGCGATATGCAGGCGCAAGGGTTCTTGCTTGGCGGTACTGCAGGTCGTACCACACTCAATGGCGAAGGCTTACAGCACCAAGATGGTCATCAGTTGATTTTATTTAATACGGTGCCAAACTGTGTCACTTATGACCCATGTTATGGTTATGAGCTAGCGGTGATTGTACAAGATGGTCTGCGCCGTATGTATGGTGAAGGCGAACGGGTTTTCTATTATATCACCTTAATGAATGAAAACTATGAGCAACCAGCTATGCCAACAGGGGTAGAAGAAGGCATCAAAAAAGGCATGTACTTGCTCAAAGACAATGGTTCAAAACAAGTGCAATTGCTGGGTTCGGGCGTGATTTTACGTGAGGTTGAAAAAGCCGCGCAAATTCTAGCTGAAGAATTTAACATCAATGCCAACGTGTGGAGTGTCACAAGCTTTAATGAACTCACTCGTGAGGGCATGGCATGTGACGAGTACAATCGTCTACACCCATTAGATGAACAGCGTACGCCTTGGGTTACTGAGCAACTTGCGCAGCATGAAGGCATTGTAGTCGCCGCCACCGACTATATGCGCATATTCTCTGAACAAATCCGAGCATACTTACCAGACAGTCGTCCGTATGCCACCTTAGGTACCGATGGTTTCGGTCGTTCGGATAGTCGCCGTCAATTACGTAGTTACTTCAAAGTAGATGCCGCACACATTGTGGTGGCAACGCTCAAACTATTGGCAGATGAAGGTGAGGTTGATGCGCGTTTGGTCAAAGATGCGATTAGTAGCTTGGGTATTGATGCCGATGCTTCACCGGCTTGGCATCCTCAAGTACAAATCGACCAATCCCCAGATGCACCAGCAATTTTAGGCGCGCATCCAAAACCTGTACCAACCTTGGTTGAAGAGGATGATGAAGCGATTTCAGCAGACGGCAAAGCAGAAGATAAAGCCGATGCGCCAATTCTTAACGACAAACCTGAATAATATCAATTAATAATTGGAAAAAATCAGCCACGTATTAGCGGCTGATTGCCAACTTAGTAAAAATAAAACTTTAAGGATAAACCCATGGAAATCAAAGTTCCCGACTTAGGCGTTGATAGCGCTGAAGTCAGCGAAATTATGGTCAAAGTCGGCGATGTCATCAATGTGGACGATAACATTGTCTTATTAGAGTCTGACAAAGCTTCTGTGGAAGTGCCTGCAACATCAGCAGGGACTATTACAGCAATTAGTCTTCAAATCGGCGATAAGGTCAAAGAAGGTGATGTGATTCTCACCATCGACAGTGCAGGCAATAGCCAATCCAACACTACACCCGTAGGGCAATCTGCGCAACAGACAGACCAACAAGCAGCCCAATCTAACGAAGCTGGAGAAATTAAAGAAACTAAAGAGGCTAATGCAACTTCATCGCAAGCGCCGTCTATGGCTGCGTCAAACCAATCACAGCCCACATCTACATCAGCTGAAGCAACTTATACTTTGCCAGATTTGGGTGTCGATACCGCAGAAATTAGTGAGTGGTTGGTCAAAGAAGGCGATACTGTCACTGCTGAACAACCGCTGGTATTGGTCGAATCCGATAAAGCATCGGTCGAAGTACCGGCACCTGTCAGTGGAAAAATTGTCAAATTTTTAGTCAATGCAGGTGATACGGTCGCCAATGGTCAAGATTTTATCGTGATGGCCTCCCAAGCAGCTTCGCAACAGCCATTAGCTAGTGACCCATCAGAACAAGCCCCTAGTCAAGCCAATTCAGCGACAAATCAAAATGAGCCACCCGTTCAAACAGTATCTGCCCCTCAATCATCCACGCCCGCTGGTAAACAAACCTTTGGTTTGCCTGATCTTGGGGTAGAGTCGGCACAGATTAGTGAATGGATGGTGAAAGTAGGCGATGAGGTTACAGCAGAACAACCCTTGTTGTTGGTAGAATCCGATAAAGCCTCGGTGGAAGTCCCCTCGCCAGTCGCCGGTAAAGTGGCTGAATTACTGGTTAACGCTGGCGATACCGTCACCAATGGTCAAGACTTTGTTGTGATTGAAGCGGCGGGGTCAGTGCAATCAGCGTCAAGTTCAGCATCACAGCCGCAAGCGACCACCGATACTGCTCAGCAAGAAGTCGCTAAAACGCAAAATACCGCGTCAACTTCAACTAATAGCGCTACCACAACAGCTAGCCAGTCAACCACAACAGCTAGCCAGTCAAATTCACAGTCAAAACTGTCTGAATCGCAAATCAATGCCAAAAATGCCGCGGTTTATGCAGGTCCAGCGGTGCGCAAACTTACGCGCCAATTGGGTGTTGATGTCAGTGAGGTGACTGGCACGGGCGCTAATGGGCGTATTGTCAAAGAAGATGTGTTTGCTTATGTCAAAAATACAATAAAAGCAGTTAGCACGCCAACCGCTGCAAACAAGGACTCTGCGCCTTCAGCGGCTCGCTCAGGATTACCTAATTTACCCGATATGAGTAAAACGGAAATTTGGGGAGAAATTGAGCGCCAAGATTTGACCCGTCTACAAAAAGTCTCAATTCCGCAGCTTAATTACAATACCTATTTGCCACAAGTCACCCAGTTTGATTTGGCAGATATTACCGATGTTGAAAAATTGCGTGGTGACCTAAAAGATGAGATGAAAAAAGAAGGGGTGAGTCTAACTATTCTGGCTTTCATCATGAAAGTAACCGCTTACGCGCTCATGCAACACCCAAAATTTAACAGCCATTTAAGCGATGACAACACCCAAATTATCATCCGTAAATCCGTGAATTTAGGCTTTGCTGTAGCCACCGAGGAGGGTTTGACAGTCCCTGTCATTCAACGTGTAGAGCAAAAAGGCATCAAGCAACTAGCGATTGAAATCGGTGAGCTTGCTAAAAAAGCGCGTGATAAAAAACTATCTGCCAAAGAGTTAACCGGCGCGTCATTTACGATTTCAAGTCAAGGCAATCTTGGCGGTACTTATTTTACGCCGCTGGTTAATTGGCCACAAGTTGCGATTTTAGGCATCAGTGAATCTAGTATTCAGCCACGTTGGAATGAGACCAAAGGCGAGTTTGAGCCACGTTTAATGCTACCGTTGTCATTATCTTATGACCACCGTGTGATCAATGGTGCGGACGCTGCAGTATTTACCCGATATATTGCAAAATTACTAGCAGATCCACGCCGCGTGTTGTTATAAATTGCAGCGCAAAAAAACCTAGCGTGTCATTTGCATGCTAGGTTTTTTTTGACCCTAAAAAAAGCCCTTAGTCAAAACTGAGGGCTTTATGAATGCCAACAAGCTTATTTTTCGGTTTTTGCTAAGAAGAACCAAGTATCCAACACTGAATCGGGGTTCAGTGAAACAGAAGTAATGCCTTGTTCCATTAACCACATCGCTAGATCTGGATGGTCAGAAGGACCTTGTCCACAGATACCGATATACTTGCCTTGTGCGTTACAGGCATCGATAGCCATTTTCAGTAATTTTTTAACCGCTGGGTCACGTTCATCAAATGATTGAGATACGATACCCGAATCACGGTCAAGACCAAGCGTTAACTGGGTTAAATCGTTTGAGCCGATTGAGAAACCATCGAAGTATTGTAAAAACTCTTCTGCCAATAAAGCATTGGTTGGCAACTCACACATCATGATGACGCGCAAACCGTTTTCACCACGTTTAAGACCATTTTTCTCAAGTAGCTCTAATACCTTACGCGCTTCTTCCGTCGTACGTACGAATGGAATCATAATCTCAACGTTGGTTAAGCCCATTTCATCACGAACACGTTTTAATGCACGACATTCTAATTCAAAGCAGTCACGGAAATTTTCTGACACATAACGGCTGGCACCACGGAAACCGAGCATAGGGTTTTCTTCAGATGGCTCATATAGTTTACCGCCGATTAAGTTTGCATATTCATTCGATTTAAAGTCAGACATACGTACGATAACTTTCTTATCTTTAAATGCGACCGCTAGGGTTGAAATACCTTCAACCAATTTATCAACGTAGAAGTCAACCGGTGAAGCATAGCCTGCCATGCGCTCTTGAATCGCTTGTACGATTTCGCGTGGTAGGGTGTTCATGTTAAGCAGTGCCTTTGGATGCACACCAATCATACGGTTGATGATGAATTCTAACCGCGCCAGACCCACCCCTTCATTAGGGATTTGGGCAAATCCAAAGGCGCGGTCAGGGTTACCCACGTTCATCATAATTTTAAATGCCAAGTCTGGCATTGACTCAATTGAGTTGTTTTGGATTTCAAAGTCCAATTGACCTTCGTAGATATAACCGGTATCACCTTCTGCACAAGATACAGTGACTGCTTGACCATCGGTCAATAGGTCAGTGGCGTTACCACAACCCACGATGGCAGGGACACCCAATTCACGCGCGATAATTGCCGCATGACAAGTACGACCACCACGGTTAGTGATGATAGCAGCGGCACGTTTCATGACGGGTTCCCAGTCTGGGTCAGTCATATCAGACACAAGGACGTCACCTTCTTGTACTTTATCCATTTCATGGATTGAATTGACCACGCGTACAGTACCTGCGCCGATACGTTGACCAATTGAACGACCTTCACAGATGACATCGCCTTTTTCTTTAAGGATGTAACGCTCCATGACATTTTGGCTTTCACGGCTTTTTACTGTCTCTGGACGCGCTTGCACAATGAATAGTTTGCCACTGTCACCATCTTTTGCCCATTCGATATCCATCGCATGACCATAATGTTTTTCGATGATTAACGCTTGTTTGGCAAGTTCAACCAATTCTTCATTGCTCAGTGAAAATTGGTTGCGTTCTGCTTTGTCTACTGGGACTATTTTGACTGATTTGCCCGCTGAGTGCTCATCTGCATAAACCATTTTTTGTTGTTTGCTACCGAGGTTGCGACGAATAACCGCAGGTTTGCCGGCATTTAATAACGCTTTTGAAATGTAGAATTCGTCAGGGTTCACCGCACCTTGCACGACCATTTCACCCAAGCCATAGCTTGCTGTGATAAATACCACGTCATTAAAACCACTTTCGGTATCAATGGTGAACATCACACCTGAAGTGCCTGTCTCTGAACGTACCATGCGTTGTACGCCAGCTGATAACGCAACACCTGCGTGCTCAAAACCTTTGTGAACGCGGTAAGCGATGGCGCGGTCATTGTATAAAGAAGCAAAGACTTCTTTAATAGCAATCAAGATATTGTCAATACCACGGATATTGAGGAAAGTTTCTTGTTGACCGGCAAATGAGGCGTCTGGTAAATCTTCAGCAGTCGCTGATGAACGAACTGCAACAGCGATGTCCTCGCCTTGGCTCATCTCGGCAAAGGCATCACGGATTTCTTGTTCTAGATCTTTAGGCAACTCTTGCTCGATAATCATGTCACGGATTTTTTTGCCCGTGGCAGTCAATGCCGCAACGTCATCCACATCCAGACCTTGAAGCGCGTCTTTGATTTTGTCTTGAAGACCTGTACCGATTAAGAATTTGTTAAAAGCTTCAGACGTTGTTGCAAAACCACCTGGTACGCTTACCCCTAAATCCGTTAGGTGACTAATCATTTCACCTAATGAAGCGTTTTTACCGCCTACTTTGTCAATGTCGTTTTTGCCTAACTTGTCGAGTGAGATAACTTGTGCGTTCAAGGTGATAACTCCGTGAAATAAAGATTATTTTGAAAAGATTATAACGGTATTTCGTAGAAAATTCATCTTAAAAAATGATTTTCTAGCAAAAAATTTATAATTTTAGAAAAACTGTCAGCGATCAACAATTCAACTAAAACTTTGCTTGGATATCTTTGAGTTTAAGGGAATAAAAAATGTAGATAAGCCTTCAATGACAATAACTGATGGCTAATTAAGGCAAATTAAGCATCGATTTGTTAGATTAAAGCCTACAAGTCACGTATAATAACAAACTCTCGACCTGTAAGACAAACGATAGTGTCTGCACTGATAACGATATTAATAAGATGACATTCACTGCCAAAAACGCGGTGAATGAGTGAGGTTAACCTTCAGTATCATTTTAAACCAGTGTTAATTTAAATTAGTATGGACGTATCTTGTCATTTTTTGGATAATTTTTCATGACCATTGAGCAAATCAAAGCCACGATTCAAAATAAAGACGCCTTAAATTTTGCAAATTCGCAGTCGTTGCGAAGTGTGTTTTTTATCTCCGATGGTACCGCGATTACGTCTGAAACCCTAGGTCGTTCTATTTTAAGCCAATTTCCCACAGTGCCATTTGAGACCCGGGTTATTCCTTATGTTGACACCCTCGATCGCGCCGATGAAGCGGTCAATCAAATCAATCTTGCCCACCAACGTGATGGGGTAAAGCCGTTAGTCTTTGATACCATCGTTGACCCTGTGATTCGTGAGCGAATCAACGGCGCAGATGCCTTTAACTTGGATATTTATGAAGGTCTAATTAGTAAAATTGCCGATGAAATCAAAGTGCAACCCGCACCGCATACCGGCCATGCCCATGGGGATGTCGATTCTGAGAACTATAAATCACGTATCGATGCGGTGCATTTTGCTTTAGATAATGATGATGGGGCGCGTACCACCCATTATGATGCGGCAGATATTATTTTGATTGGGGTGTCACGTTCGGGCAAAACGCCCACCTCTTTATATCTAGCGTTGCAATTTGGTATTCGTGCGGCGAATTATCCGTTGACTGAAGATGATTTATATGAAAATTCGTTGCCCAAAGCGTTGAAGCCTTACCGTGACAAACTGTTTGGTTTGGTGATTGACACCGATCGACTAGTAAAAATTCGTAACGAGCGCCGTGCAGGTAGCCGCTATGCAAGTTATCAGCAATGTCAGCAGGAATTGCGCGCCATTCAAGGTATTTATATTTCTCAAGGGATTCCAAATATTGATGTATCCACGATGTCGATTGAAGAAATCGCGACGCGTATTTTACAAATGACGGGGTTAAAACGCCGAATTGGTTAATGTAACCTCTTAACGTACGGTTAATTTATCGTATTTTATATTTAATTTAAAAATTTTTTATTCATTATCAAGGCTTAAAATATGGGAGCTAATATGCCAAAAAAACGGATTAATGACAAAGTCACTCAAATTCCCCCTACAAACAATGACAACGAAAACATCTGTGATTCCAACACACAGTCAATTATTGAGCACCAAGAAAATATTACCGAAATTTTGGCAAAACCAACCAAAACTGAAATTTCTGATTCTGATAAACAAGCCAATACCGTCAGTATCAGTGAAGACGATGATAAGGTCAAACATTTTGATGATGCATCGGTGCATTTTGATTTAATTAGCCCGCTAGATAACACCCGTATCAATTTAAAGCGTTACAAGCGTCAAGATGCCGTTAGCCATGCCTATGATTATGATGCTATTGTGATTGGCGCAGGACCCGCGGGTGAAGCAGCAGCGATGAAAATCGCCAAATCTGGGCAAAAGGTTGCCGTGATTGATCCACGCAAACAAGTGGGCGGTAACTGTACGCACGTAGGCACGATTCCAAGTAAAGCATTGCGTCAGTCGGTGTTTAACATTATCGGTAATCGCCGCGATCCTATATTAAACCAAGGCATTGACTATCACCAAATCCCACTCAATAAAGTATTAACCAAAGCGCGCGAAGTGGTGCGTAATCAGGTAGAAACCCATACCCGTTTTTACGAGCGCAATCAAATTGACTTAATCAATGGCTGGGCAAGTTTTAAAGATACTCATACCATTCATGTTGATATGAGTGATGGTACCGAGCAAGACATTACCTTTGAACAAGCCATTATTACCGTGGGTAGCCGTCCTTATCGCCCAGATTTGTTGGATTTTAGCCATCCTCGCGTGTTTGATTCTGATAAAATCCTACAAATGGATTATGTGGTACAGCGCATTATTATTTATGGTGCAGGCGTGATTGGCTGTGAGTATGCGTCTATTTTTACCGGTCTTGGCTATAAAGTAGATTTGATTAACACCCAAGAGCAGTTGCTTAGCTATCTAGATGATGAGATTTCTGACGCGTTGTCGCATGACTTTAGACAATTTGGCGTGTTGATTCGCAACAAAGAAGAAATCGAACGGCTAGAAACTTATGATGACTGCGTGATTTTATACCTAAAAAGTGGGAAACGCATCAAATCAGATGCTATTTTATGGTCAAATGGTCGCTCAGGTAATACCGACAGTCTCAACCTTGCCGCCATCGGACTCACCGCAAACAGTCGTGGTCAACTCAAAGTCAATGAGCACTACCAAACCGATATCCCAAATATTTATGCAGCAGGGGATGTGATTGGCTGGCCATCGCTTGCATCGGCAGCTTACGACCAGGGACGCTGCGCCGCTGCTTATATGGTGGGCGATGAAAATGCACAACCTGTTCGCAGTGTGCCAACGGGTATTTATACCATTCCTGAAATTTCAAGCATTGGTAAAAACGAACAAGAATTAACGGCCGAAAAAGTGCCGTATGAAGTGGGTCAAGCCTTCTTCAAACACCTTGCCCGCGCACAAATCATCGGTGAGCGTAGTGGGGTGTTAAAAATACTGTTCCACCGTGAAACCTTAGAGGTTTTGGGTATCCATTGCTATGGCAATCACGCCTCTGAGATTATTCATATCGGACAAGCCGTGATGGAAAGTAAGGGCAGCAATACGCTAGAATACTTTGTCAATACCACCTTTAACTACCCAACGATGGCAGAAGCCTATCGCGTTGCTGCGCTCAATGGTCTTAATCGGGTGTTTTGATGGCGCAAATTAATGTAAAGCTACAACCCCAGTACGTAAAATTACAGCCGCAGTTGCAACAAGCGCTCTCTGAGTTAAAGTTGCAGCTATCGGATGAACAGCAATTACAGCTACTGTATTATCTACAGCAGCTGTTATTTTGGAATAAAGCGTATAATCTGACCGCTATCAAAGATGACCAACAAGCATTAATCAAACATATCTTTGATAGTTTGTCGATTGTGCCATTTTTGCCAGCCGGTAATTTGCTAGATATTGGGACGGGTGCGGGTTTGCCAGCAGTTATGGTGGCCATTTGTCAGCCACAACGTGCGGTGACAGCGCTCGATAGTAATCAAAAGAAAATTCGCTTTATCAAACAAGTCGCCAGTGAATTGGGGTTAAAAAATCTAACACCGGTTGCCAGTCGTATTGAAGCACATGCAGGTACTTATCAAGTGATTACCTCAAGGGCGTTTGCATCGCTGGTGGATTTTGTCACCCATAGTCAAAGCAAATTGGCAGACAATGGTATCATTTGTGCCATGAAGGGGGTTGAGCCTGTTGACGAGATTCAAGCGCTTCAAAATGAGTGGCAAATTAACACCCAAGTGTTAACCGTACCACAGTTGCATGAATCACGCCATTTGATTTATTTGCAAAGATAAACATCTCATGATTTTAGTCAGTTTTACCGGTATTAAGGTTTGAAAAACTGGCTGTTTTTGACTACAATTTTCAACCTTTTTATCAACACATTGCGAGACAGTTCATGGATATTTTAGCCATTGCTAATCAAAAAGGTGGGGTGGGCAAAACCACCACCGCGGTTAATTTGGCAAGTGCACTGGCACATCGCCGCAAAAAAGTTTTACTAATTGATTTGGATGCCCAAGGCAATGCGACCACGGCATCAGGGCTGGATAAACGCGAGTTAGAGTACAGTATTGCTGATGTGCTGTTAGATGATTTGCCAATCCATGAGGCGATTGTCAAAACCCCGCATGGGTTTGATATTGTCGGTGCCAACAATGAATTGTCAGGCAGTGATTTGCATTTAAGTCAAAAGCCTGAAAATCATGCAATTTTGTCAAAGGCCATGCAGCAGCTCGCTGCTATGCCTGCCAAAAACGGCCGCGCGCCGAAACCTTATGATTTTATCGTGATTGACTGCGCGCCGAGTTTAAGTTTACTTACCATCAATGCGATGTGTGCCACATCAGGGGTGATTATCCCGATGCAATGTGAATATTTTGCATTGGAAGGATTGGCGGATTTGTCGCAAACCATTGAGCGTTTGAAGTCGCTAAACCCAAAACTGCATATTCGCGGTGTGCTAAGAACCATGTTTGACCCGCGCAACACCTTGGCAAATGATGTCTCTATGGAATTGATTGAGCATTTTGGTCCGATTTTATTTAATACCATCATTCCCCGTAATATTCGTCTGGCAGAAGCCCCCGCGCACGGCATCCCTGCGCTTGATTATGAGATGAATTCAAAAGGCTCACAAGCGTATATTCGCCTTGCCAATGAAATTATCAAGCAAAGTCGCCAATTCCAACTTGCCTAAATTAAGCTGTTTAGGCACTTTTTTTGTTAACTTGTTGGCAAGTGCGCACTGGCAAAAGCAATGAAACTATTTTTCAAGCTATGGCGAATCTGCTAAAATAGCCAGTTCAAAAATGGCGGCATTGGTTTAATTTTTTATCAGTCATTTTTAACTATTTAATGGCATTGGGAATTTCGACATGGTTAAAAAGCGTGGATTGGCATCAAATCGAGGACTTGATGCATTACTCGGCTCAATCAAAACAGAAAAATTGATTACCGGTAATCTAATCGATGCGAGTGTTCGAGCCTCTGTCGATGACGCTAAAAGCGCTGAAAAACTAAATGCCAAGTCAACCGATGATGGGCAAAATGTCTCAGATGATGAATCAGCCGAAGCTAGCGACACTATAGCTGTAGCCAGAAAATCGCCCACAGCGGCGGCAACCCCAAAACCCACCAAGACACTAGATTCCAATACCCGTAACGCACCCATAAATAACGATGCCAATGATAATAGTAATGATAGTAGTAATGTGGCTGGGTTAAATTTGATGCATATCAATGTCGCGTATTTGCAGCGTGGCAAGTATCAGCCGCGCATTGATTTGGATGAAGATGCCTTGCAAGAGCTGGCAACGTCTATCAAGCAGCATGGCGTGATGCAGCCCATTGTGATTCGACCCTTAGCCAAAGTATTGCCCAATTCCCCGATTACCCATGAAATTATCGCCGGTGAACGTCGCTGGCGTGCGGCGCAAATTGCAGGTTTAACCCATATACCCGCCATCATGCGCCCAATGTCAGATGACTTGGCAATCGCTTTGGCATTGATTGAAAACATACAACGGGAAGATTTGAGCGTCATGGAACAGGCTGCCGCATTGCAGCGTTTTCATGATGAATTTGGCATGAGTCATTCGCAAATTGCGGATGTGGTCGGTAAGGCGAGAACAACGGTTTCTAATTTGCTGCGTTTGAACCAATTACATGACGATGTCAAACAAGCGCTAAACGAAGGGCAAATGGATATGGGGCATGCCAGGGCATTATTGTCGCTGTCACCCAAACAGCAGCCTGTTATTGCCAAAAAAATTATACAGGGTCAATTGACCGTTCGTCAGACTGAAGCGTTAGTCAAAGACATTTTAAATCCAAAAGCGCCGACACAAAGCCAAGAAATTGATTATGATAGGCTACGACTAAACCAACACCTCTCTGAACAACTCGGTGCCGTGGTAAAAATCAAAGGCTCCTCAAAAGGTAAGGGGAGTATTGAGATATTTTTTCACAATGAAGAAGAATTACAAGCTTTGATTGTGCAGTTCCAGTCGCAACTTGAGCATTAGATTAGTTTTCTCAATTTATTAATCATTGACATGCAAAGGCAGTATAACCGATGTGGGAATTAGTTAAAGCAGGCGGTTGGTTGATGTGGCCCATTGTCCTGAGTTCGATTTTGATGTTGATTATCATCATTGAGCGCGCGATAAAACTTAAAGTCAGTACAGTGACACCCGCCCATCTGCGTGAACAATTGATGCAGCGGCTGATTGAGCAGGGCGATATTGATCGTGAATCGCTTGAGAATGTCAAACTCAATTCGCCTTTGGGTGATATCCTCGCTGCAGGACTCATGAATCGCCAGCATGGGATTGATTCAATGACCATGCATATGGAAAACCGCGCCAGTATCACCATCCACCAATTAGAAAAACATATCAATATGCTGGGTACCATCGGTGCTATCGCGCCATTGTTGGGTCTTTTAGGTACCGTACTGGGGATTATTTCATCATTCTTAGCGATTACTGAAGGCGCAATGCAAGATCCGACCATGCTGGCAGCTGGCGTATCGCAAGCGCTGATTACCACAGCAGGGGGTATGCTCGTTGCCATACCTGCGGTGATGGCGTACCGTATTTTTCATCGCCGTATCATTGATATTAATGCGGCGTTTGAACAAGAAGCGGGTTTGATGATGCAAGAATTACTGGACAATGGTCTAATCACGCCTCGTTAGTTGCGTATAGCTGCGTAAAAGAGTCAACCCATGCGATTTCGTAAACCCACGGTCGAACCTTTAGAAATCAATCTTACCCCGATGATTGATTGCTTACTGTTTTTGATTGTTTTTCTACTGCTGTCGACCACCTTTAACCATTTTAGTAAACTCAATATCATTTTGCCGCAAGCAGAAGGCGTACCGATTACTGAGAAAAGCAAACGCATTGAAATCGCGGTGCAAAAAGATGGTAGCTATTTGGTCAATGGCATTGCTTTATCTGGCAATGGCGAAGCTGAATTGACAGCGATGATCCGCCAAGAAGCAGGTGAAGACCGAAAGCAGCTATTTGTTATCTCTGCGGATGCCGAGACCAGTCACCAGTCGGTGGTTAAGGTGATGGATATAGCGGGTAAAATGGGCTTTATGAATTTAAATATCAGTACCGTGATACCCGCTACTTCGCTCGATAGTAATATTGCCCCAGCGCCAGATGCCAAATAATTTTTATTGTTCAATTTGCTGATACAATAGCTGTTAAGTCGTTCTTTTATATATTGAGATGCTATGACCGTTTCAAAACCTTCCAATGCTCACCCACGTTGGCAGACCTATCGAAGATTGCTAGGTTATCTCAAGCCGTATTGGTGGGCGATGACGCTAGTCGTCATTGGCTTTACCTTAAATGCAGGCACCGAAGTGGGTATTGCCAAGCTGGTCAAATTCATTATTGATGCAATTAATGAACATGATCAAGCGCATATCAATCTTTTTCCAGCTTTAATCGTATTGTTGTTTGTACTGCGCGGACTTAGCTCATTTTTAGGTAATTACTTTAGCGCAGTGATTTCACGCAATGTCGTCTATCAGCTGCGTATGCAAGTGTTTTCAAAATTGCTCAGATTACCCAGCCAATTTTATCTCAACCACAATGCCGGTCAGATTTCTGCAAAATTAATCTTTGATGTCGAGCAAGTCACTGCGGCGGGTACAGATACGCTCAAAACCTTGTTACGCGATGGTTTGACCGTGATTGGGTTGTTGGCGTTTTTGCTTTACAGTAATTGGAAATTAAGCCTGTCGTTGTTTGTGGTATTGCCGCCGATTTTATTGTTAGTCGGTAAAGCCAGTAAACGCTTTCGCAAGCTGTCGCGCGGTATTCAAAAATCCATGGGTGAAGTCAGTCATATTACCAATGAAGTCATCACAGGCTACCAAGTGGTCAAAAATTATGGCGGTCAGCAAAATGAGCTGACGCGGTTTAATAACGCCTCTTTAACCAATCTGAAACAAGGTCTAAAGGTGGTGGTGACCAATAGCATCAATACCCCATTAATTCAATTATTGATGGCGTGCGCCATGGCGGTGGTGGTATGGATTGCATTAAGACCCAATGTATTAGGCGATACCACCGCAGGCGAGTTTATCGCCTATATCAGCGCGGCAGGGCTACTGAGCAAACCCGTGCGCTCGTTGACCGATATCAATCAAGGCTTGCAAAAAGGTTTGGCGGCGGCGGATTCTATATTTGAGATGCTCGATGAAGCCGAAGAAAAAGACACTGGCAAGGTTGAAAAAACCCTGAGCGGTAAAATAGTACTTAACAACCTAAGCGTCACTTTTGAAGATGGCAAACAAGCGCTCAATAACGTGAATTTGGTGGTCAATCCCGGTGAAACCGTGGCGTTAATCGGTCGAAGTGGCGCAGGTAAAACTACCCTAGTCAACTGTCTGATGCGTGCGCTAGAGCCCACAAAGGGCAATATTTATCTTGACGATGTCGCTATCGAAGATTTGACATTACATTCACTGCGTAGTCAGATTGCCAGCGTCAACCAACAAGTGGTACTGTTTGATACCTCTATCCACAACAATATCGCCTATGGCGAATTATCTAACCGAACGTCGGAGCAAGTGATTGATGCCGCAAAATCAGCCTTTGCGCACGATTTTATCATGCAGTTGCCGCAGGGTTACCAATCAAAGATTGGCTCACAGGGTCTGCAGTTATCTGGCGGACAACGCCAACGCTTATCTATTGCACGTGCCCTGCTAAAGGATGCGCCTATCTTGATTTTGGATGAAGCCACGAGCGCGTTAGATAACGAATCAGAATTTTATATCCAAAAAGCGCTGGAGCGCGTCATGCATGGCAGAACCACCATCGTTATCGCGCACCGATTAACGACCATCCAGAATGCCGATAAAATCGTGGTCATGGATAACGGTGAAATTATTGAAGTCGGTACCCACGACAGTTTGCTAGCCGCGCAAGGTACGTATGCCAAGTTGTATGAGCGTCATTTTGAAGAGGATATATTGTCAAGCTAATGCAACAGACACTACTACAGGCATGGCGCAAAAAATCTCTCTGGCTATGGTTGTTATTGCCCGTGTCTTGGTTGTATGGATTGGTTTTTTGGCTCAATAAAACTATTTATCGGTTAGGGCTAAAACCCGTTTATTATCCCAACGTGCCCGTCATTGTAGTGGGCAATATCACGGTTGGCGGTAGCGGCAAGACGCCGCTAATCATTGAAGTGGTAACCTACCTGCAGCAAAAAGGGCTGACGGTCGGCGTCATCAGTCGTGGCTACGGCGGACAACCCAAGCTGATGCCTTGTATGGTGACAGCGAATTCAAAGCCCAGTGACGTTGGTGATGAGCCGTGTCTGATTGTGCAGCGTACAGGCGTGCCAATGGCAGTCTGTCCAAACCGCGGGCAGGCAATTGAGTTATTGCTTAAGCAGTTCCCAAGCATTCAACTTATTTTGGCGGATGATGGACTGCAACATTTTGCCTTGGATAGGGATGAAAACTGGATTGTCGTCGATGCCGATCGCGGCTTTGGTAACCGCCAGCTATTGCCCACAGGCTTTCTGCGCGAACCGATTAAGCGCCTGTATCAGCCCAATACCACCGTCATATTTCACCAAAGTGATTGGCAGGATACTCAGGCTTTAACCCATTTTTCAAATAGCCTAAGCAATAATTGCCATAGCATATCACCCGATGTTCGTATGCGTTTGCTACAAAAACCATTAGAGCCTTTATTTAAAACACCTTTTTTTAAAACGCCTTCGCAAAATAGCTTACCTGCCCAACAAGTGATTGCCATGACGGGGATTGGATTGCCGCAGCGTTTTTTTAATAGCCTAAGCCAATTAGGGTTTGACATCATACCGATGCCACTAAATGACCATCACAGTTATAGTTTGCAAGATTTTGCCAACTTGCCAAAGTTACCGATTATCGTCACCGATAAGGATGCAGTCAAATTGCGTGTCATGTTCGCCCAAGGTCATGAGAAAAATGACATTGCAACAACCATATGGGTGTTACCGGTAGAAGCTGAATTATCAGCCGCCTTTTATGCGTTAATCGACCGACAAATCGGTGAATTGGTTACCCTTGCTGACAATGCTGACAATTAAAAAACTTGTAGGAAATACAATATGTTAAAACATTTGGTTATACCAGCCCGTCTAAAAAGTACCCGACTACCCAACAAACCACTATTAGAAATTCATGGCAAGCCGATGATTCTATGGGTGATTGATCGTGCCAATGCGGTGAAATCGGCGGGAATTGCCGATGATATTTTTGTGGCAACAGATGATGATAGCATCGCTAAACTGTGTCAAGACTATGGGGCAAATGTCATCATGACTGACCCCAATCATGCGTCTGGCACTGATAGGCTTGCTGAAGTAGCCAGACTTCAGCAGTGGTCAACTGAAGATATCGTGATTAATATGCAAGGCGATGAACCACTCGTGCCTGCAGGACTTATCAAACAAGTGACTGAGCTTCTGCTACAAAAAAAAGATTGCGTGATGGCGACTTTGGCTGAACCCATCCAAAGCGTTGAAGAGTTTTTACGACCATCGGTGGTCAAAGTCGTCAAAAATGCCCACAAGGAAGCCTTGTATTTTAGCCGAGCGCCCATTCCTTGCGATCGCCATACAGCATTGTTGACCGACCAGCCAGCCAGTGATAAAAATAGCGCGCCAAAAAACGCTTACCGACACCTAGGCATTTATGCTTATCGGGTCAGTTTGTTACAACAATTTAGTGTTTGGCAGCAAGGCGAGCTAGAGCAGCTTGAATCATTGGAACAATTGCGTATTTTGGAGCAAGGCATGCGTATAGCCATTGATATCGCTTCAGAATTGTTGCCGCCCGGTGTAGACACGCAAGAGGATTTGGATCGGCTCAATGAGTTGGCGTTATCAGAATTATTGAAATAATAAAAAAGCCCAAGTTAATCTTGGGCTTTTTTGTGGTTTGCGTTTTTATGGTTATGATTAGCTGTTTAAGCTAAATAAATCAAGCGCTTTCACCAAAGATAATGAGTTAAGGCGGGCTTGTTGGTCATAAATATTACAAGTGACAATCAATTCATCAGGGCGGATAGTCTCAAGAAAATGGTCAAGTTTTGGTTTGACACTATCAGGTGTACCGACAAACGAAATTGCCAACGACGATTCAACCATGTATTTCTCTGCAGATGTCCAAAAAGCCTCAATATTCTCAATCGGTTTTGGCATTTGTGAGGGTTTACCACGGCGCAAATGGACAAAACTTTGCTGCGCTGAGGTGAATTGGTAAGCGGCTTCCTCGTCGGTGTCGGCCAATAGCAAGTTACTTGCTACCATTACATAAGGTTGTTGCAAGTAGCGAGACGGCTTGAAATTCTCACGGTACAATGTTACCGCTTGCGATAACATCTGCGGCGCAAAATGCGACGCAAATACATAAGGCAAGCCTAATGCAGCAGCAAGACTGGCACCAAATAAAGACGACCCTAAAATCCAAACAGGGACATTTAAGCCATTAGCAGGCATGGCAGTCACTGTCTGACCATCGAGCGGGTCAAAATAATGCATTAGCTCTTGCACATCTTGCGGGAAGTTTTCGGCATCATTCATGGTGCGGCGCAAGGCAAGGAAGGTTGCCCCATCGGTACCAGGGGCACGGCCGACGCCAAGATCGATACGTTCGCCATACAAAGTGGCTAACGTACCAAACTGTTCTGCGACCACTAAGGGCGCATGGTTAGGCAACATGATACCACCTGAGCCAATTCGTATCGTTGAGGTGTGAGCGCCAATGTGAGCTAGCAACACACTGGTTGCAGTACTGGCAATGCCGCGCATGTTGTGGTGCTCAGCCAGCCAATAGCGGTTAAAACCTACTTGTTCGGCAGTTTGGGCAACAGTCACTGCTTGCTTCAGCGCGTTTTTGGCGTCACTGCCTTCAGGTACAGGAACAAGGTCTAAAAATGAAATAGGGATTTGTTTGGTCATCTTTGTCATCATTGTAGTCATCATAAAAAGAATAGTAGTCCCTTTATAATGGCGAATCCAAAAAAATCAATCACCCAAATTGTTGCTGACAAATATCAATGAAAGCTTTGCCAAAATTACGGATATCGCCATCGACACGGGTAGCTATCCACGTCACATGTTTTCCAAAAATTTTCGTTGGAATTTTGACAAGATTGCGATAATGCTGACCTTCAAATGCCATTTCAGCAATTGTGCCCACGCCCATACCAATACCGACATAGGTACTAATCACATCGGCATCCAAAGCAGTAAGTACAATATTAGGCGTCAGTTCTGCCGCGCTAAAGGCTCTATCAATCGCACCACGACCCGTAAAACCGCCGTGATAAGTGATAATCGGATATTTCGCTAAAGTTTGGATATCAATCTCAGTGCGACTCTCAAGCTCATGTCCCACTGGCACAATCACATGATGATACCAATCATAATAGCGAATACAGTGTAGATTATCGTGCGCAAGTAGCGATTCAGTTGCGATGCCAATGTCGGCTTGACCTTGTGCTACCATATTGGCAATCGACTCGGGGTCAGCTTGATGTAAAATTAGATGGACATTGGGAAATTGTTGTTTAAAGCGCTGTACCACCCAAGGCAACACATAACGTGCTTGGGTATGCGTCGTGGCAATTGATAACTCACCCTGATGGGGATTTTGAAAATCTAAGGTTAAATTTTCAATCGACCTTACTTCCACAAAGATTTTTTCAATATGCGGTAGTAGCAGCTCACCGATAGGGGATAGACCCACCAATCGTTTACCCTGACGCACAAAAACTTCTGCCCGAAGCTGACTTTCGAGCGCGGCAATATGCTTACTAAGGCTTGATTGACTGGTATGTAATACTTTGGCGGCTTGGCTCAGATTGTAATTATTAATCACAGTCTGCCAAACGGTTTCAAGTTGTTTGAGTTGGATTTGTAAATAACGTTGATTGATGACAACATTGATTGCCATAAAATGACCTTAATAAAAAAACGAAATAAAATGCTCGCTATATGAGCTTGGTTGAACTTAAAAATTAACAAAACTAGGCATTACCGCCATATCTGTGTTAGACACCGCGCCTGCCATGCTACTATCGACTACAGATATGCTTTTAATATCAGGTACCGTGACATGATAGGCATTATTTTGCTGATAGATAGCAATCGGCTATTGCATAATTTGCCCCAAAGCCGTCAACAGCTAACAACTGACAAAAAGGTTAAAAGTCACCGCAGGGTGTCAATTATAGCATATTACCATAAAATAACAGGTTCAAAACCTAGCTGCTTAAGTCAGGCATATTTAATAGGCTTAAAATTTAAGAAATTGAAATATGACAAGTCTGTAGACATTGACTCAGTTATTGATTCAGTTGTATTGCCGCCTTGTTTCAGATATCGACGTTTCAGACAGCCATAATAATTTTAGTTTGTATAGACCTAGAAAACCGCTACAATAGCAAGATTTTAATGAAGTTTTGTGGTAAATCGTGCGTGATGAGTGAGAGGTAACATGGAAATATCAAAACAACCTGTGTCAAACGACCAAGTGGCGCTACCAAGCGAAAGCTCAACAGGCACAAAAAAGTCTTGGGGCGAAGCCATCAAAGCCTATATGGACAAGCGCGCTTGGGTGATGTTGCTATTGGGTTTTTCTTCAGGGTTGCCTTATCTATTGATATTTTCTAGTTTATCAATTTGGCTCAAAGAAGCAGGGTTTGATATCAAAATTATCACCATGTTTAGTTGGGCGATGCTCGGGTACTCGTTTAAGTTTGTTTGGTCGCCCCTCGTCAATGCCGTGCCGATTCCGATGTTAACCAAAATGCTAGGACAACGCCGTAGTTGGCTAGCTTTGGCACAAATTGTGGTCGCCTTTGCAATTTTTATGCTTGGTAGTTTTAATCCCACCAGTGATGTTGTACTTGATTACATGGCATTTTTTGCCGTGTTGTTAGGTTTTTCAGCGGCGACACAAGACATCGTGATTGATGCCTATCGCATTGAAATTGCTGAAAAATCGATGCAACCCGTACTCTCTGGTATGTTTATGGCAGGCTACCGAATCGGTCTGATTGTTGCAGGGGCAGGGGCGCTGTTCTTAGCAGAATATTTTGGCTCGACCAAAGCCACTTACAACTACGCTGCGTGGCAACAAACCTATTATATTATGGCATCTTTGATGCTCATAGGGGTTGTCACCACCCTTTTGATCAAGGAACCCACCGTCACCCGTGAGCAGCATGAACGCCCGATGTCGGATTATTTTCAACTGTTTTTACTATTTTTAATTTCAGTGATTGCGCTGATTGCCAGTTTTATTGTCATCGGTCACGTGCTTCCAGAGACTGAGTCAAAATTTTTGGGCTTTGTTTATGAGAGTATTAAATTTATTGGCGCTGTGGTTGTCGCCATTAGCACCGCTTTGGTGTTATTAAAAGCCAGAATCATCAAAAAGCAAGTCGCGGTTGATATGTGGGTCGCGCCGATTCAAGACTTTTTCAGTCGTTATGGTAAAAAAGCCGTATGGCTGATTTTATTGATAGGCTTGTATCGTATTTCAGATATTGTGGCAGGTACGACGTCAAACTTGTTTTATGTCAACTTAGGCTTTAGCAAAACCGATATCGCCTTGGCGGTCAAAACCTTTGGGATGGGGATGTCAATTGTGGGTGGTATTCTAGGCGGTTTGCTTGCTGAGCGTTTTAAAATCATGAATGCTATGCTGATTGGTGCTATTTTAGCGTCAGCCAGTAATTTATTGTTTGTGATTTTGGCGGGCAAGGGGCATGATTTTTTTTATATGTACTCAGCGGTGATGTTTGATAATCTCGCATCAGGTCTAGCAAGTGCCATTTTCGTCGCCTTTTTATCGGTATTGACCAATATTCGCTTTAGCATGGTACAGTATGCACTGCTTAGTTCATTGATGACATTAACACCAAAGATTTTAGGAGGCTACTCAGGTGCGATGGTAGAAACTATGGGATATCCTGCTTTTTTCACTTTTACTGCACTGATTGGCATTCCTGTGCTGTTGTTGATTTATATGGTAGATAAGCATGTGATGAGCCAAGATGCGACAAGAGGCGATAACATCACCCATGAATAACCCAATATCATCTTACAGCATTCAATCATTGTTGGCTGTACCAAGCAGGGTTGAAAAACACATCCGCAAACAGTTGCTGGGTGAGTGTCTTCATGTAGGGCAGACTTATCTTATTACCCATGATAGCGAAATGGTAACTGCAGAGATAGCCACTCAATATTTTGCAGCGCTAGAGGAGCTGATAGCCGGTAAACCATTCGCTTATGTGCTAGGCAAACAAAGTTTTTGGCAGCATGAGTTTTTAGTCAATGAGCATACGTTAATACCGCGTCCTGATACTGAAAGGTTGATAGAAGCCGTGCTTAATCATTATAAAAATAGCCTAAGCAAATCAATGAATATTTTAGATTTAGGCACGGGGTCAGGTTGTATTGCCATCACGCTGGCTGACGAATTTAAAAATTCATCCATTAGCGCAGTAGATAAGTCGCCTGAGGCGCTAAGCGTTGCCACACAAAATGCTAAAAGAATAGGGGTTAGTAATATCGCGTTTTTTGAAGGCAGTTGGTATGAACCCTTTATGACAGCCCATGCAGATGAAAACAAATTTGATATCATTGTATCTAATCCACCTTATATCGATCCCAACGATCCTCACTTGGCAGGTTTAACCGATGAACCCATTGGCGCGCTAATCGCGGATAATAAGGGCATGGCGGACATCTGTCATATTGTCAAAACTGCGCCACAATTTTTACAGCCTCATGGGTTATTAGCGATTGAACATGGGTATGATCAGGGCGAACAGGTTAGGGGCGTGTTTTTGTCAAATGGCTTTGGCGATGTAATCACCGTCAAAGACTATGGTGATAATGAACGGGTAACGCTAGGTGTACTAAATTAGTGTACTAAATTAATGTGCTAAAATAGCCTAAGTAAATATGTGAAATTTAACTACTATGTCAAAACAAACAGAATTAACCGATGCAGAAATGCTACGCTATGCCCGCCAAATATTGCTAGAAGAGTGGGATATAGAAGCACAAACGCAGCTGAAAAATAGCTGTGCGATTATTATTGGGATGGGCGGGCTAGGTTGCCCACTTGCAGAGACCTTGTGCCGTGCTGGCATTGGCAAGCTACTGATTATTGACGATGATACGATTGATGAGAGCAATCTACAGCGGCAGTCGTTGTTTACTCCAAACGATATCGGTCAATCTAAAGCGCTGGTAGCCAAGGCTAAATTACATGAAATCAATGCATTTTGTGACGTTATCGCCATACAAGCACGTTTAACAGCAGATAATTATCAACAAATGATTGAACGAGCGAAAATAAATAGCCTAAGCAAAATAATATGCGATTGTACCGATAACTTCAAAACACGAGACCTCATTAATGCCATCGCTGTCAAGTCAAATTTGTCATTATTATCAGCTTCCGCCATTGCGCAAACAGGGCAACTGGCATTATTTGCGCCGCAGCAAGGTTGCTATCATTGCTTGTTTCAAGGGGCAGGGGATGATGAGCGAACGTGTGCCACTAGCGGTGTACTTGCCAGTACCACCCAAATCATCGGCAACTTTCAAGCCCAAGCGGCTTTAAGTTTTTTGGGACTGGGCATCAATCCTATAGCGCAAATGTTATTGCTATGGAACGGCAAAACCATGAATCTTAAAAAACTTCACTATCGTAAAGACGCTGACTGCGAGATTTGTAGCCAACCATCCGCTATCACAGAAGTCATTTAAACTAGAGTTAATCATGCAAAAAAATCACTTTTTGAAAAAATCCTTAAATGTCATTCAGCGGGTCGGGAAAACGGCAACCGTGGCTGGCAAAGCCGGGCTGCGTATCGCCCAAGGTGAAAAAATGACCCCAACGCTACTGCGCCAAAGCTTTGAAGAGTTGGGTACTACCTACATCAAAATCGGTCAGTTTATTGCCAGTACCCCGTCCATCTTTCCCCGCGAATATGTGACAGTATTTCAAGGCTGTCTGGATCAAACCACGCCCATGCCTTACAGTTATATTGAAGGCGTCTTAAGACAAGAACTAGAAAAAGATGGGCAGACATTGGAAGATATTTTTCAAAGTATTGAGGTCAAACCGCTAGCGTCTGCATCCATCGCCCAGGTTCACAGTGCTATTTTAAAAAATGGCGATAATGTGGTGTTGAAAGTGCAAAAGCCTGAAGTAGATACCATTATTCAAACCGATTTAGGTATGATGGTTGGATTAACTAAACTGATTGACAGTATCGCACCGTCGCTAAAATTTGCCAGTATTTCACCCATTATTGATGAAATCCGTTTGCGCATGGCAGCAGAAACAGACTTCTTACAAGAAGCCAAAAACATTGATGATTTCCAAGATTTTTTGAAAAAAACCGATAATCATAAAGTAGTCGCGCCCGATGTTTATCATGATATCAGCACCAAAAAAGTGCTTGTCATGACACGGTTCTTTGGGGTGTCGATGATTGATGATGCTGCCATGCGTCAATATTGTAAATACCCAGCACAGGTGATGACAGATACTTTAAATACGTGGTTTTCTAGCTTGATGCTGTGCAATAGTTTTCATGCCGATTTGCATGCAGGCAATTTGATGTTATTGACCGATGGTCGAATTGGCTTTATTGATTTTGGGATTGTAGGCAAACTTGAACCCAAAGCGTGGCAAGCCAGTATGGGGATGATGGATAGTTTTGCTAAAGAAGACTATCGCGGCATGGCGCATTATATGGTTGAAATGGATATGACCCATGCGCGAGAGCAAGTCAATGTCGATATCCTTGCGCAAGATCTTGAGTCAGTGATGAAAAAAATCTTGGCAGATGATAGTTTGTTTATGGGAAAAACCATTGACCAAACCATGCCAAACCGATTGAAAGATCATACTGATGAAATCAACCAAATGTTGCTTGAAATGGTGGAAGTCGGTAAACGCCATGGTATTCATTTTCCAAGAGATTTTGCGCTACTGACCAAGCAACTGTTATATTTTGACCGTTTTATGAAAGTACTTGCCCCTGAAATGGATATGTTTCATGATGCGCGGATTAAAATGGCATAAACACGCGATGAATTAATCCTCTTTGCGCTGTAGCCATGTTCTAAGCCAAGTTAAAATCGCTTGGTGGTGTTTGATACATAGGCTCAGCGCCTTCAAGTCTGCTTTTAGGGTTTTTTGTTCGCGCTGTAGGGTTTCTAACATCAGTTGAACCACCAACTCTGTCACCAGGTCCGAGATATCATCAATATTGCGTTGACTGAGTTCCTTAAAAAACCGCGCCCAATGTTTGATAAGTTTGTTTTGCTGCTCTGATGTCAAGCCCGCCAGTATAAAATGTGCTTTGGCATTGATTCGCTCGTAAGTTGACCATTTTGGGTTATCAAAATCCTGCAATTTTGATTGAATGGTTTGAATCCAAGTAATCAACTTCAATAATTCTTCATCGGCAATGGCTTGCCAAGTTAGGCAGCAGCTTTCGTCATAGTTTTTGCAGGGCGCATTCATCGCATCCATGATGACATCCGTGATAACACCAGTGTCACCAGTTGAATTTTCGTCCAATCGAATATGTGCTGTTGGTTTGGTAGATGGGTGTTTAGGCTTAAAAACATTAGCCGCTTCGCTGCGCTGATAAATATCGCGGATGACAGATTGGCTAATGCGGTTATTTTCCAGACTGCCTAACAGCTCTGGTTGAAACAAAAAACACAGCTGCAGATGCAGTTGTACCGTCAATTCGCTATCAAAATTGAGCAGGGCATCTTGCGCTTGCCGTGCTTGGTTTTTTCGCCCCAATCCCATTTTGTTTTTGATGTCTTCACGCAGCAACCAGCCATAACTACCTTTTGGTAGTTTTTGGGTCAGCGCAGAGAGCTGCTGCAAAATTTTGCTGCGGTTTTCAGGGGTATTGGTAGGATATTGACGCGTCAGACTTGAGTACAAATACGCTGATAGGGGAACGGCTTGGGCGATTTGTTGCTGCATCGCTAACAAACCATGCGCTTTGACATAACTATCAGGGTCATGATTGTCTGGCAGTGTCAAGAAATGCAATTCCTTGCCATCAGTGAGCGCAGGCAACCCAACTTCCATGGCACGCCAAGCGGCTTTTTGTCCTGCACTATCACCATCAAAACTTAAAGTAAGTATGGGATTAAATTGCAGTAATCTTTCGATTTGTGATTGCGCTAGTGCTGTTCCCATGGAGGCAACTGCGCCATACACGCCCGCTTGATGAAGGCTTATGACATCCATATAACCTTCAACCACCAGCCAGTCTTTGGCTTTGGCTTTGCGACCTTCAAAAAGACCATACAACACGGCTTGTTTATGAAATACAGGTGAATCTGAAGAGTTGATATACTTGGGCTGCTCATCATCAGATAGGGTGCGACCGGCAAAGCCGATCACCCGTCCTTGTTGGTCGCGGATGGGAAAAATCACCCGATTGCGCAGCAAATCAAAGTCACGCCCATTTTGCGAAGTGCGTACCAATCCCAAGATTTTTAAACCTTCGATGTCTTGGGGGAAGGCTTCTTCAAGATGTTGCCAACCATTTGGGGCAAAGCCTAAGGCAAATTCTTCGATAGTGTGCGGCGTCAAACCACGTTTGAGCAAATAATGTTGGGCAAAGCTATTTTGCTGTAATTGATGTTGATAAAACTGGCAGATTTGGGTCAGTAAGTCGTATAAACTTGATGAACTATCCTGCGGACTGCTATTACCCAAGTCATCAAAAGGTGAAAAACCGCCAACGCTTGCATCATTATAATCAGCAAAAGGGATAAAGCTCGCATCTAAGTTATCAGACGTTTGAAAATCGTCAAAAGCGTCTATCCACAAAGCCTCTGCATCGTCAATAGACGGACGCTCGACAACATCTGAGTCAGAGGGGGCTTGAGCGGGACTTTGAGCTAGATTTTGATGAGAGGATGCCCTTGCTTGCGATACAGCAAGTTTGGGTGGAACGGGTGTTTTTTTATAGGTATGCGATTTATTGACAGGCTCTTTGGGCAGTTCAATCCCCGTTTGACGGGACAGTTCTTTGAGTGCTTCACCCGCGGTGAGATTTTCGTACTCTTTTAAAAAGGTGAGCGCATTGCCTGCGACACCACAGCCAAAACAGTTATATAGCCCTTTTTGCGGATTGACAAAAAATGAGGGCGTTTTTTCTCCATGAAAAGGGCAACAGCCTTTGAATTCATTGCCCGAACGTTTGAGCTCCACATGCTTGCCAATAATCTTGACGATATCAGCATTAGCAATGATTTGATCAATGATGGCATTGTTACTCATGGTAAAAAGCGCATTTCCAGTTAAAAATTAGCTGATTGAAAAAAAATAGCTAGGATAAACCTAGCTAATATTAACAGGGTTTATAGATTATTTGACTTGACTGGTATTGTCAGGTGGCAGACCCAACCCAATTGTGGTCTCACGTGGTCTGGTTGGTGTTTCATCATTTGCCGTGGTTGCTGGACTTGGCAGGCGCATTGCCGCAGCTTGCTGAATTGAGGTCTGAATCACTTGCGGCTTTGTATTGCCTGAGTATTGACCCGACTGCTGGGCTAACCCTTGAACAGCAGCATTTTGTGAACTTTGACCCAGCACGCCCAATGTGGCTTTATTTAACCAGTTTGAACCGGTACGGCTATTATCAAGTTTGACGTTGCCACGCGCATCAATCAGAGCAGGGTAGTTGATACGAAGTAGTTGTTTATATTGATTGGCGGTATCGGTCATTCCCAGTTTGTCATAGCTATAGGCGATGGTAGCAATAGACTCTGGAATCGCTTCGCTTTGTGGATAGTACTGAAATACCCATTTAGCACGGTTGGCGGCTGCCACATAGGCTTTGCGTTTAATATACCAGCGCGCTACATCCATCTCACTTTCTGACAATTGGTTATAAATATAACGCATACGTAGTGCAGCGTCTGGGGCATACGCACTATTGGGGAAGCGATTAATCAATTGCTGAAAGTTATTAAAGGCAATGCGCGAATAGCCCATATCACGGTGTGCAGGATTGAGCTTGGTGTATTTCATCACGCCGCCTGAGGCTGCCTGCATATTTGAAATGCCGCGAACATAGTACGCGTAGTCAACTTGCGGGTTGGATGGGTAAGACTGGATAAAACGATCAGCACTGGCAATCGCATCCAAATAGTCACCATGTTGGTACTGCGCATACATCAAATCAAGTAACGCTTGCTCGCTGTAATCACCCACAGGATAGAAAGTCCGTAAATCGTTCAACTGGCTAATCGCTTTAGCAAGGTTGCCTTTTTTGATGTTGTCAGACGCTGCTTGGTAGTAGCCTTGCTCACTTTTTTCAGCTTTGGTCGCAACGACTTCGTCTTTGCCACCAAACAATTTTGAATTTTTTAGCGTTTGACAGCCAGATAAAGTGGTCAAAGCCAGAGTAATTGCGGTGACACCCACAACTTTGGAAAGATGATGCATACGAACCTCAAATCTATTGCAAAAATATTTGCCCATCATAATACTTATTGTTCAAAACTGAATGCAAAATATTGTATTAAAAATTTCACTAAGTCTATCACGAAACGTTATACTTTGTGACCTATCCGCGCATATTAATTTTGAAAATCCCTATACTCTAAGTCTGAACTGTTTATGACCACGCCAATCGCCTCACATCCAAACAACTCAAATCCAATCGATTCAAACATTGAATCTATGACTGAATCTATGAATCAAAACAATTCCAATCAACTCGAAGAAGAATGGGAAAGCCTGCCACAACCACAGCCAAGCACTCAAAACCTGCAGACCCACGACACTGGCAGTCATCAAATTATCCAAAATTATACAGTCACCTCTGAGCAAATAGGGGAGCGCATTGATAAAATTGCTGCATTGGTGTTTAGCGACTATTCGCGTGAGCAAATCAAAAGTTGGCTTGAGTCAGGCGAACTAACCGTAAACGGCGCGGCGCAAAAACCCAAATATCGTCTTAAGCCCAACGATATGTTGGTGCTTAAAGCGAGTTTGACTGCTCAACAGCAAGATTTGCCCGAGAATATCCCACTTGATATCTTGTATGAAGATGAGGCGGTGCTGGTCATCAATAAGCCAGTAGGCTTGGTCGTCCATCCTGGCGCAGGCAATGGGTCGGGTACGCTAGTCAACGCGCTACTTTTTCATTATCCTGACAGCCGCACGCTAGCTAGAGCAGGATTGGTACATCGCATCGATAAAGAAACATCGGGTTTAATGGTGATTGCTAAAGACAGTCAAAGCCAACTGCATCTAATTAATCAGCTTAAAGACAAATCCGTGTACCGGCTTTACCAAGCGATTGTGTTGGCGTCCGCGGCTGAGCTTGCCCGCCATCGCACCATTGATGCACCCATTGGTCGCCATCCGACCCAGCGTACCAAAATGGCGGTGGTGGGTAGTGGTAAACCTGCTGTCACACACCTTGAGAAAATCACAGCGATAAGCGACGCTGTCTCATTGGTCAGTGTGCGACTGGAAACAGGGCGTACCCACCAAATCCGTGTGCATTTATCAAATTTGGGTTTTCCATTGCTCGGAGATCCGCTATATGGTTCGGCGCGTAAAAATGCGATATTGTTAAAAACCTTGGATGACGACCAAAAACACATCGTGCAACAGTTCCAGCGTCAGGCGCTACATGCTTATGAGCTTGGCTTTATCCACCCAAAAACAGGCGAGCCTATTAAAGTGCAAGCGCCATTACCCGATGATATGCAACAGCTACTTGAACATTTACAGTCAATATAAAGACAAAGACACGGTAGATATATCACATGAATATCTGGTTTAAATATGCCATCACTGCATTAATGGTGGTATTGGTTTCAGAGTTTGCAAAACGCAGTGACAAGCTAGGAGGATTTATAGCCGCGTTGCCATTGGTGACGATTTTGACCTTGGTTTGGCTGTATCTTGAACATCAATCCACCGAAAAAATCGCCAATCACGCCTATTACACATTTTGGTATGTGATACCCACCTTGCCGATGTTTTTAATTTTTCCATATTTGCTGCCAAAAGTTGGTTTTTGGGCGGATTTGGGCATTTGTATCGTAGTGACGGTTATGATCTTTTGGTTATTGGCCAGACTACTAAGCAACTTTGGTATTCAATTATTGTAGAAAAGCCAAAATTAGACCATTTTTTCCGTTAAATATTTCCAATAGCGTTTTGGCAAATACTGAATATGCAGCTTGCGATTTAAGCGCTCTTTGATGGTCACGTGGGTAAAATATTTTTGCCAAAGCGATTGGTATTGTTGTTCTGCCTTGCTATAAAACTGCTGTAGATGCAGTAGTGCTTCATCATCTACATCGCAGATGATATGGACTTGTTCGCTGGGATCATCGTGAGCGTAATAAATACCAAACCCGCGTTTGACATCATAAATCGCCCAAGTCTGATCGGCATAGCGTTCTTTAAAATGCTGATGCAAAATGGGTAATACATTAAAATCTGGCTCAACACGCGCAAAATATACCGATTTGTCGGTGTGTGGCATTTGCATTTGTTCAAATCGCACAAACGCCTGCATACGGTGGCGCTCACGCCCGACCATTTTGATAAGTTTGCTCACTGCCATCACATCCGCATGGGTATAATTCTCCCACACATCAAGGTTGGGATTAGACAATTGAAACCGTACCACCCCAAACAGATGACTATACACCGTAGGCGATTCTGATAAAAAGCCCCATAGCAGTTGCCGCATACCGTTTTTGCCAAATTTGCCAAAGACGCGCGCTAATTTATCACTCACCCGTAAGGTCTTGGCTTCATCGGTCGCGACGGTGACAGTGTCTTGCCAAAAATTGGGCACCACTTCATGCTCGGCTTGAATGGTCACAATCGGGGTGTGCTGCCAACCGTTCTCATAGATGGTGAACACACACGTGAGCCACCCTTCAAAGCTGCCATCAAAGATTAAAATGGGAGTCTCAGCCGTCACTAAATCCATAAATGATTGACCTTTTGCACAGTGAGCTTTAGAACCTTAATTTTAAAAGATTGATTTTAAAAAATTAAGTTTAAAACAATAATGCTAAAACAACGCCAATTGACCATGCCGTTCGGCTTTGAATTTGGTTTGGGTCTGCGCCAGCACATAATCGCGAAAATTATCCTGCGTTAAATGACTTAAATGCTCATTGCGACCTTTGAGCGCGATAAAGTATTTGGCACGGTTTACGGCAGCGCCCATTTGCTTGAGATGTGCGAGTGTCAAAGTCGAAAATTTTCGTGCCTGAACAATTTTTTTGGCGGTTCGGGTGCCAATACCCGGAATACGCACAATCATTTTGTAGGGCGCGGTCTGGATATTGACGGGGAAATGTGATTTATTACGAATCGCCCAAGCCAATTTAGGGTCACAGTCCAAATCCAAGAACGGGTGGTCATCGGGTAGAATTTCTTCTGCTTCAAATCCATAAAAACGCATGAGCCAATCCGCTTGGTACAAGCGATTTTCTCGCACCATCGGCACAGGGGTACCCATGGCGGGCAAGCGATTGTCACTGAGCATAGGCACATACCCTGAATAGTACACCCGTTTTAGGTCATATTCTTGATAAAAATGGCTCGATAAACGGATGATTTGTAAGTCAGTCTCTTGCGCTGCGCCCACAATCAGCTGGGTACTTTGACCCGCTGGGGTAAATTTTGGGGTATGTTTGTGTTGTTTTTTACTGTCTTTAAACACCACGATTTGTTCTTGCACCACTTTCATTGGCGCTTTCATATCGTCATGGTTTTTTTCAGGTGCGAGCAATGCCAAGCCAGATTTGGTGGGGATTTCCATATTGACGCTTAAGCGATCGGCATACAATCCTGCTTCTTGCATCAGTTCAGCAGATGCACCCGGAATGGTTTTTAGATGAATATAGCCATTGAATTTGTGCGCAAGGCGCAGGGTTTTGGCGACACGAACCAATCGCTCCATGGTATAGTCGGGCGATTTAAAAATCCCTGAACTTAAAAACAAGCCTTCAATATAGTTGCGCCGATAAAACTGCATGGTCAAATCAACCACTTCTTCGACAGTAAATGCCGCGCGCGGCGTATCGTGACTGCGCCTTGAGGTGCAATACGCGCAGTCGTAGATACAATGATTGGTAAACAATATTTTTAATAAGGAAACACAGCGGCCATCTTCGGTATAGCTATGACAAATACCCGAGTTAGCTGTGCCGAGTCCTTTGTTATGATTGTCACGTTTGCTACCGCTTGATGAACAGGAAACATCATATTTGGCAGCATCGGCTAAGATGGATAATTTGTCTTGCAATCTTTCATAATTCATCGCGTAAACCTTGCATATCTCATATATCAGCGGATAAAAACATAAAAAATAGGTTGCAAAATTAAACTTAAGATGAGTATTTTACCTTATCAGCGGCTAAAAATACGGTTAAAAAAAAGCAAGACGACAACGTGTGACGTCTTGCTTTTTGTAGATTAACTAATTAGTGTCTACGAATTACGAATTACGAATTACGAATTACGGATTCACGATAATAGCCGGTGCGGTCGTGACAGGCATGGTGGTCATTGTCGCTACCGCAGGCGTTGATGCGGGTAGCAATACGGGGGTTGTCATAGTGGTAGAAACAACGGTGGCAGGTTTTGACACAGTTACTGTCGCGCCTGAGCCTGTTTGTACCGTTACTGGGGTGGTGGTATTGACATTCGATGTTGATACTACAGTTGTACTAGGCGCTGCTGTTACCACAGGGGCTGTGGTAGCGACGACAGGCGTAGAGGTAGAGGTAGAGACAGTGCGATAAGTCGGCGTCGTGACAATTTGTGTCGGGTAAAATGGCATACCATCAACAATAGTAAATCCATTGGGTCGAACCATTACCGTATCGCTAGTGCCATCGATATGTTGATTGACAATCGTTGTGGTTTTTGGCGCGACGCGGGTCGTCGTTACCGTTGTCGTTTTTTTGGCGGCGGCTTTAACGGTGCGCGCATGACTCGGCGTTGCCACCGCACTCATGGCAATCACCGCAACAGTCGCGGCAACGATTTGGGATTTTTTTATAGCGGTCATCATGTTGTGTTTCCTCAAAAATAAATAGTTGTCAAAAATATACACCGAATTGATAAAATTATTATGCGCATATTGTTGATAGAAATATAAGTTATAAATGTAAATAACACGCAAAATTTGCAATTTATGCGATAACTGCTGTGAAAAAATGTAACTGCATGGGTAGGTTAACTCATTGAACAGGACACTTTAACAGGCTTGAATTTTTGCTAATTAAAGCGCTTAGACAAGCAAAAAAATAGGCGTGACAGTTGTTTTATTGGGTTACAAGGTTTATCCTTATCCGTTGACATTGAATATTTGGGCAATGCCACGTTAGCGTAAATTTTTTAGCAGTCAAACTTATCAATTAAATGTAGGAGCTATTCATGTTTTCACATGTAGAACCGTATGCGGGTGACCCGATTTTGGGGTTGATGGACAAGCATAAACAAGACCCACGTGCTGACAAAGTTAATTTGGGTGTGGGTGTATATTTTGATAATGACGGTAAATTACCCGTCCTCAACTGTGTGCAAAAAGCTGAAGCACAAATCGCTAATCCACCAAAACCACGTCCCTATCTGCCAATGGATGGTCTGCCAGGTTATCGCGGCGCTTGCCAAAACCTATTGTTTGGTAAAGATGCACAAGTATTAAAAGACAATCGTGTGGCAACCACAGCGACCATCGGTGGTTCAGGCGCGCTCAAAGTCGGGGCTGATTTTATTCATGCTTGGTTTCCACAAGCCAAATGCTATGTATCTGATCCAACGTGGGCGAACCATATCGGTATTTTTGAAGGTTCTGGTTTTGCGGTGGGCAAATATCCCTACTATGATGCAGCGACCAATGGCATCAAATTTGATGAACTGATTGCTTTTTTAAACACCTTGCAAGCCCATGATGTGGTGTTGCTGCATCCCTGTTGTCATAACCCAACGGGCGTTGACTTGACCCAAGAGCAATGGAATAAAGTCCTTGAAGTGGTAAAAGCGAAAAACTTGCTTGCCTTTATGGATATTGCCTATCAAGGCTTTGGTGAAGACATGGATGCAGATGTCTACGCGATTCGCAAAGCAGTGGACATGGGCTTGTTGTTCTTTGTCAGTAACTCATTCTCAAAAAATCTATCACTGTATGGTGAGCGCGTTGGCGGTTTATCTGTGGTGTGTAAAGACGAAGCACAAGCAAAAGCGGTCCAAGGTCAATTGCAATTCAATATCCGCCGCATTTACTCAAGCCCACCTTCGCATGGCGGTCACGTGGTTGATATCGTGATGAATGACGAAGCGTTATTCAATGAATGGGTACAAGAAGTGTATGTGATGCGCGATCGTATCAAAGACATGCGCCAAAAACTGCGTGACAGCTTAGAGGCCAAATTACCGGGTCGCAGTTTTGAATATATCACCAAGCAAAACGGTATGTTTAGCTATACCGGTCTCACCCCTGAGCAAGTAGCGCGCATTATCAAAGATTTTGGTATCTATATGGTCGCTAATGGCCGTATCTCGGTTGCCGGTCTAAACGCTAGCAATATCGACTATGTAGCCAATGCCATGGCAGAAGTGTTAAAAGACTAAGTCTATAAGATAAGCCTGTTAAAAAACTAAGATAGCTTAAATAATCAAAACCCTTAACCGCGTGTTAGGGGTTTTTTATGACTTATAATTTATGGTTTACGACTTATGATTAACGGGGCGGGGGAGTATTTAAGCCCGTTTTGGTAAGATTGTAGAAATATTTTTGAGGGTTGTTAATTAAATGCCCACAAAAAACCTTGCTTTTCGTAGCGGCTTTTGCTGAGATACCGATTACAATAATTTTTATAAAAATAGGATATCTTTTATGGTCGCCCACAACCCCATACCCAATTTTCAAAACCCAGCTGATTCTACGCCGCCATCCATCCCGCAAGCCCTCACCCCCCAGTTTCGAGAAATCGACTACGGCAATAACGTTGCCCAGCGTACCCTGTGCGTTTTGGTGTTGGATTTGTCAGGCTCAATGGCGATACGCTCAGGCAATGGCGACAAACGCCGTATCGATATGCTCAATGAAGGGATTGAAGCGTTTTATCATGATTTGATGAAAGATGAAACAGCCCGCAACCGTGTGCGTTTAGCCATTGTCATTGTGGGTGGGGTCAATGATACCGCAGAGCTGATGATGGATTGGACGGATGCGATTGATTTTTTCCCCATTACATTTCGTGAAAATGGCATGACGCCACTTGGGCAAGGTATGTTACTTGCGCTCAATTTGATTGAGCAAGAGCGTATCAATCTACGCGACAACGGTATCAATTATACCCGTCCTTGGGTTATTGCCATGACGGATGGTCTGCCCACCGACAGCCAAGATGTGTGGCAGGCGGCTATCAATCAATGTCACCAAGCCGAGCAAAATAATCAATGTATTATTTATCCCATTGCCATTGACGCGGGTGTGCAAGAAGTTAAGATGCTCAAGCAATTGTCGATTTTGACCCCGCCCGTACATCTGAACTCCGTTAAATTTGTCGAATTTTTTGTGTGGCTGTCCGCGAGTCTTAAGACCGTGTCACAATCTGCGCGTGGAGAAACCGTGCAATTAGGGAGCATCTCACCGTGGGCGACCATTCAAAGTTGATGGCAAAGATAATCAGCTTCAACGCTCATAATAATAAAAAACCTAAAAAAATTGGGGATAATGATGAACCAAACCACGGATTTGTTCGCGCAATCATCAGTCCAATCATCTTGGCAAGTGTATGGCGCATCCAGTATTGGTAAATCCCATATCGACAGCAACCTGCCCAATCAAGACAGTATCTATTTGCAAAAAACCCAAGACGGTATGGTCGCTGTGGTATGTGATGGGGCGGGCTCGGCAAAATTTAGCCAAGCGGGGGCAGCGTTTTTTAGTCAATCGATTGGAAAAATGCTGCTCAGTCTCGGTGTTAGTCGCAGTGTCAGTATTAGCGGCACTGCGTTTGATTTGGTGCAAGTCAAACAGCAAATTATCGAGCAATTATCACAAATACGCCTCGACCTGCAGTCACAGCTGCCCGCTGAATCAAGCCTAAGAGATTATCACACAACCTTTACTGGGCTACTCATCCATGCTAGTCATCAAGCACTATTGGTGCAAATCGGTGATAGTCCTCTCACCACCAGCCAATTTGTTGTCCGCCATCCTCACATTGATTATTTTACCAACTTGCAAGTGTACGGGGACGATAGCAAGAATGAATACGTCAATGAGACGCATTTTATCACCCAAGACAATTGGCAATCCTTCTTACGGGTTGAGCCCATTGATTTATCGCAAGTGGATTGCCTTGCACTGATGTCGGATGGCTGTGCGGACTTGGTATTTGAAGGCGCAAGTGTTACGCCCAAAATTTACCGCCCTTTTTTTGGCAACTTGCTATTTAATTTAACCCAAAGTCAAAACTCACAGCAGGGCAGCGCGATTATTGAACAGGCGCTTGGCAACCCTGCCACCTATCGATTAACCGGTGATGATAAATCCTTGGTGGTGTTATTAAAAAATCAACAGCATTACCAAAACCTTGAACCGATAGTTGAGGTGCAAAATGAAACCCTAGCGAATGACACTATAGCGACTGCACCAAACAACCCCACGGTCTGGCATACCGATGCTGTCAATCATAAAAATACCCGAGCCACTAGCACGCCTGATGACCTAGCCTTTAATAACATCAATAACATAGCGCCTAACCCAAATCTGCACGCCAGTGTTGTACATACTGCTCCTGCAACGCCAGCTGCCACAACATCGCAGGTGTTGCCTCCTTCGCAGTCCGTCAGTGACTCAACCAGACAGCGGCGTAATACCGCTATGATGGCTGGCGCCGCGATGCTCATTGGCACAGGTATATTGGGCTGGATAAATAAAGATCGATTGCTCCCCACGCAAACTGTCAACAATGCCAATACTGCGGCATCGGTGGCGAGCACAACGCCCCCCTCGGCTATAACGCTCCCACTGACCGCGCACGCACTGGGTGATTCCTATGCCATTGACTTGAGCAAAGCTACAACGGTTACCGACATTGGTAATCCCAGCGATGATCCCATCTTAAAGGTAATAATAGCCAGCCCGCAAGGTCAGTCTATTGATGTTATCGAGCAAAAATCCAAACAAACAAGCAGCGCTAAAACTAAAAACGACAATAAAAACGAAAACAAAAATAGTGTGAATCAGCCCTTATTATCCACCACTGTGACCACGGTGGTCGCTAATAAAAACCCAACGGTTGCCAGTGGCGCAGCGAGTACAGCTGTGCAAAACCAACATACCGAGGCCGAGGCTACTTTGACCGCCTCACAATTTAACAATCATGCTGTCAAACTTGCGGCTAAAGCGAGCTGTTTGCCAGTTACCGATGCCCATGATTTGACAAATTTAGGGGTCACCATCCAGCCCACGATGAATTACTACAATTGCCAAATTAGCTTGCCTATCAAATCGATGACGAGCCAAATAGCGGGGTTAAGCAAAAAGACGGAAATCTTGGATAGTCTGACGCTCGATAAAGGGTTATCAGAAATTTTAACTAGCTCTACCACCAATACCGCAGCTACCGCCTCTACGGGTTTGCCTGCTAGCACGGTCAGCGATTCTAGCGGCAATCAGCAAATACAGCTATACTATTTGGGTATTACTGAGCCAGTAAATCATATGAGTGCCACTGCTAGCACTGAGTTAGCCGCTTTACCCACCTCATCTGCCCATCTAAAGAGATAGTTCATGCCGTATTTAATTGCAAACAATCAGCGTATCACCATTGATTTGCCTATCTCTCATGAGATCGGCTCAGGCGGTATGGGCATTGTCTACCGTCTTGGTAATCTGTTAGGCACGGGCAATTTGGTGGCAAAAATCTTTAAAAATCCCACCGATCCCAAAAACCCCAGCGTTGCCAAACTACAAGCCATGATGGCGCGCCCGCCTGAGCATATTTATGAAGTGATTAATGGGGTAGGATATACCCAGTTTGCTTGGGTGAGGCATCTGATTGTTGGCGAGCATGATGAGCTCATTGGCTACGCCATGCCAGAGCTGGACTTTGATAGGTCGTTATCGCTCAATCCTTTTATGTACCCACGAGAGGCAGCAAAACTGACCGCGTATCAGCAGAGTCTCAATTATCGCGTGCAGCTGTGTGCCAATATTAGCGCCTTGATGGCGGATTTACATGGTCATGGGCATGCCTTTATTGATTTTAAAGAAGCCAATATGCGCCTGATGCCAGAGCCAAGCACGGGCATGGATGATGATTATAAAGGCTTTATCGTTGGGTTTATCGACTGTGATAGCTATCGTATTACTGCCAGTGATGGCAGCGTTTATCCAAGCCCTGTCATATCCCCTGAAATGACCAGTCCTGAGTATCATGAACACAAAGATATTGGTTTGTTGGATGAAAAACACGACCGTTTTGTACTGGCGATTGAGCTGTTTAAAATTTTAAACAATGGCATTCATCCTTTTTATTTTATCCCTGTGTCAGACCGATTAAAAAATGCTGCTCATCGCAACACCGACCAATTTATCAAAGAGCGGCTATATGCTTATGGCTTGCAGCCACAGCCAGAAATTGCACCGCTCAAAAACAGCATTCACGTGTGTTGGGATGACCAAACTCGTGCGATGTTTGATAAAGCGTTTTTATCGACCCATGCAACTGATCGCCCAAGCGCCGCCGAGTGGGAAAACCATCTACGCGGATTGGTTCAACACCGTCAGTTTAAAGTGTGTGAAAACTATCCCAATGACGCCAGCCACATTCATTTTGTCGTTAAACCCTGTCATCGCTGTCTGTTTTTAACCGTACCTAATAACCCGTTAACCACGCCCGTCACGCCTGCATCCGCAATCAGCGCTGCAGCGACAACCAGCGTCTGGCAGACCACACCCACCCGTGGTACTGTAGCGTCCACTGCCGAAAATCACCCAAGTCAGCAGCCAAGCGCGGCTTTGAGCGGTTTGATGGATGATGAAACATTGGCAAATAATCGTCGGCTTGAGCAATCGCTCAATACTCAGGCTAACAGTCACAGGGGCACACCGAGCCAACCCATCAATGTCGTCAATGGAGTGGATAAAGTCGATGACGCGACCCAAACACCGGCGACTCATTCAATGGCGATGCCAGATACAATGGCAGATGCGAGAACAGCACCCGCGCATCACACTGATACTACAGAGACGACACCCACTTCGCCACCGCACACAACTTCTACCGGTGAGGTATCTGTCAAAAAGCCCTCTAAAGGGTGGTTGATAGCGATGATTGCTGCCCTAGTGGCAATCGGTGGCTATGGCGTATCAAGGTTAAAATCCGCCTCAACACCCACAACATCACAATCCGCCACTACCAATCAGTCTGATAATGCGAAAGCGGCAAGTACCGATGACAATCCACAAAAAAAACCAAAAACCCAAAATAGTTACAGCAGCATTATCAAATCGCTGCCAACAGCAAAAGCCACTATGACGCAAGCGCTTAAAGCGCAAAATGGTTTTTTTTCTTCCTCGTCGCAAACTAGCGTAGCCAAGCTGTATCAAGACACGCTCGGTATTAGCCCTGAGTTTTTTGATAACGTAGTCAAGGTGGGTGAGTTTGCCGAGCCATCGCTCAAACAGCTGCAAGAGCTCGGTTATAGCCAAGATATCAATGCGACAAAGCAATACTCGCTTGAAGCCTTTCGCAACGCGGATATGGGCTATTTTAAACAGCAGCCCACGAATAAAACGCTCGCCAAACAACTCAATGAAGCGGCAAAAAGCTATTACTGGCGCAAAAAAGACCCAAAAGCCGCCGTTTATCTTCAAGCGCAAGCAGTGAAATACAATCCCAACCAAGGCGAATATGTCGCCAATTTCGCTTATTATTTATTTAAAAATAACTATCCTTATAGCAAATCTTTTTTGCTTTATGCGCTACAAACGCCGCGTGATAGCAGCAAATACCCTAACACTTATATGATTGAATTGGCAGCAGCAATGGCACTGCAAGCGGGTGATGACAAAGGCGCAGTGGGGTCGTTATTGGCACAGTTTTATACCACGGACGATCAACAAAAACGTTGCCAAAACATGTTAAATTATCCGCAAACCTATCCAGAACTGGTACCCATCGCCGAAAAAGTATTAGCCATTATCGACCAGCAAAACAGCAGCGGCGACAATCCTGTGCCCGCTGAGTGCTTGCCGCCATATAACTGGGTGGTTGGATCGTCAAATTAGTTTATCGAATTGAAAATATGAAAATAGGGTAGTAAACATCTATGATTATTGTCTGCCAACAATGTGGTCAAAAATTACCAAAAACTGCGGTTATGTGCCCAAATTGTGGCAGTCGTCAGTTTGCGCAACAATCTGATAATCATACTCAGCCGACAAGTGGCTATAATGCCTATGACGCGCCTCAGACCTCTCAGGTGCCGCAGCCAGAACATTCTACTTGGCAAAGTTTTACACCAAATCCATCTGCAGGCAATTATCAACCGACCGATATGCCAGCTGCTCAGGCTAGTCAACCCATGCAGCAACCTGCTCAACCAATCTATGCACAGCCTAATTATCAACAGCTTGATATTGCTCAGGCGTCAAATCCACCCACACAACCCTCTGACTACGCAAATCCTTATGTCGCTCCCACAGTACAACCACAACAACCTAGCCAATACCCAACACCCGCTACCAATCAGCTGCCTTCGACCGCGCTGCAGACTCGTAAGCCGGCTTATACCATGCTGTATGCAGGTTTTGTGCGCCGCGCATTGGCTTATCTATTTGATTTAGCGTTAGTGAGTTTATTATTGGGATTGGCTTATCAATTATTGTTGCCGCAGATTTTACCGCAGCTTGGCATTCGTGGGTTTAGTGATCAAACCCTTGCCTTGATAGCGTATGGATTTTATTTGTTCTATATGACGTTATTGACCTGTTTGGGACGACAAGCAACGGTGGGCAAGGTGATTATGGGTATGTGGGTGTTTGGTATGCAGGGTCAACGGGTTAACTTTTTCCATGCGCTGATTCGAGAAACGCTCAAACTGATTTTGCTGCCATTTGGTTTTTTGATGTGGTTTACCGCCCGTAAACAAACGCTGCATGATTTAATCGCGCGTACGGTGGTGTTGTATGACCCCAATTAATTTTTAAACAGGGATAGCAATAAAAAAGTTAATCAATTTGGAAAACCCCATGCTAAACATAGTGAGTCGTACAAAAGCCAGCAAAAAACCCAACACCAAAGCGCAAGCGTTGAGCGAAATCATGATTTTGGCGGTGGTATGGCTCCTGTTAATTGGGGCGTTTTTACTGGCAGATTACGCCCATTCACCCAAACTGCAGCGTTATCAACTTGAACTCACCAGCTATACTGACGGCATCGCCAAACCGCAACTGCTCAGCAAATATTGTGGTGACAACGTTATTACTAATCTGTATGACAACCGTAATGACCGCAACTATGGCATGACTCAAGCCTGTGCCCAAGCCAGTCAGCCCACACAATTAATGAGTGAGGCAAAGCAACATTTTGCCAAAACCCAACAAGCCTTAGCGGCCACATGGCAAGCCCAAGGCAAACAGCAACGCCAAACCCAGCTGGTTGAAAATGAAACCGAAGTGAATTTGGGTGGCGATAAACTCAGCAATCGACAAGATTGGCTACACCTTAACGCTAGTGGGCAACTCGATAGTTTAAACAACCTAATGGCGCTGAAAACCGATAAATTATCCCCTGCTGACCAAGCCAATTTTGCGGTGTCATTGCTTGCGGTTGCTGATGGCAATCGACGTTTTGCCTACAATCGCCTGTTTAGCAATCAGCCTGCCATTGCCAAACTGTTAAATCAATCGGCAAATGATGTTGCCAGTATCTATGACGCCAATAACAACCAACAAAAAGCCCTGCAAGCGAACAATTTACTGCCGTTAATTGGCACGCCCACGCATTTGGGAATGCTCACTCAGGTGTGTATTTGGTCGTGGGTGACGTGGGGCTTGCTATGGCTGTCGAGGCGTAAGCATTGGCTGGAAGTGTTACCGATAGCCATCACTGTGTGGGGACTGGTTATTGCGGGTGTTAGCCATACAGTGATATTGCCGATGATGGTGGGGGGCGTACTGTTTTGCGTTGGCGTGCTACTGAGTGTGTTAACGATTTTTTCACCCATGCGTCGGTTGATGGAAAAATTCCCCGACAACCGTGCCATGCTATCATCTGCGTGGATTTATCCGTTGTTTGTAGGCTTTGCCACCTTTGGTTTGATGATTTTATTTGATTTAAGCACCCGTAGTTATCTGTCACTGCGTTATATTTTTCTCAATCATTTCAAAGATTTGTTTTGGTGTTTTGTGTTTATTAGCCTGGCTCGCCCGATTAGCAGTTTGCTGAGTTGGGGGCTTAAAACCCTTGTTGCCAATAACTTACTACACAGCAGTTGGGGCAACGTCAAATCGGCGATGACTAAAGCCCGTGTGTGGCTGCTTGCCTTTGCGGTGGGCTATCTGGGCTTGGCAGTGTTGATTCACAGTGACAGTGCGAAAGTCGCTGAACTGTCAAAGATTTGGCTGATGGTGTTTTTGGGCGTGTTTTTGGCGATTAACCAACGCGGCTTGATTAATCATCTGTTCTTTCGCTCCAAAAAAATGACCCTGCTCCTTGCTTTTGCGGTGGTGTTGCCGTTTATCGCACTGGGTATTGCCAATGAAAAAGGCACCATGCTGGTATTTTTGTTTTTGTTTACCTTTTTGGTGGGCGTGGCGCTATCCAACAAGATTTTCCAAATGGGCGGACGGGGTTATATTCTGGGCGTGTTGTCGAGTACCGCGATTTTGCTTTTGCTGATGATGGTATTGGTGAATTTAAGCGGTTTTGATGCGCGTACTGCCGAGCGGGTCAATGCGTGGGTCAATCCGTTTGTGGCGAGCAACGATCAGATGGCGATTTTGCATTGGTTTCGCGATAGTGTGCCGATGATTGGCTATGGGTTTGGCTATATTCCGTGGTGTGGTTATCACTTAACAAACAGCCATTTGTCGGGATGTCAGGGCGTGCCGCTACAGATGCAAAGTGACTATACGATTACCTCGGTGATGGCAGTGGTGGGTATCGGGGCAAGTGTGGTGCTGATGATGGTGTATTTTGCGTGGCTTGCGCTCATTGCCCGTCAGCAGATGGCGTTCGCCAGTGAGCAGATGAAATCACGGCTGTTGTCGGGTGGTTATTTTTTGCTGGCGTGGGTGATTTTGCTGTGGGTGGTTATTACGGTGTTTCAGGCACTTGTCACCATTTCGGGAAATTTAGGGATTTTACCGCTCACGGGGGTGACGTTGCCGTTTTTGAGTTATGGCACCAGTAACTTATGGCTCAATAGTATTATGCTCAGTTTGGCGCTGTTTCAACCGAAGTTGATGATTAGGGAATAGGGGAAATTTGTGGCTATACCTCAACAAGATTTATTGCACAATGAAAACCAAAATCTAGATGTCGAATTACTGCTTAAATTAAAGCAACTGCACCCAACTGCCTTTGAAAAATTTGCCCTAGATTTAATTAAAAGTGTCGCTAAAGCACGTGGCGGCGAAGTCGAAACTTTCCATAACGGTCAAGTCGGTGATGGCGGAGTAGATGGGGTAATTGAAGCACCAAAAACATTTGGTAAAGGTAAAGAAAAAGTTTTTGTCCAATGTAAACGTTATGACAAAACCTCAATCAGTAGACCTGAACTACAAGCCTTCGCTGGAGCAATGCTAACCGAAGATATCACAGTTGGAATTTTTATTACCACTTCTACTTTCTCAAAACAAGCTATTAACTATGTTGAAGAATTAGAGAATAAGGGTAAAAGTATTGAGCTTTTTGATGGTCAAAGAATCATAAAGCATATGTTACGAAACAAGATTGCTGTAAGTGCAAAAATAACATCATCCTTTGAAATTGACGAAAGTTATTTTGATAAATTTAATTAAGTTAAGCCAACGCAATCAGTTCTGGTTTTTTTTCCAAAAGCCGCATGAGCGTAATCGTTGCCCCTGTAGGGTGTCTTGTACCTTGCTCCCAATTTTGTAACGTGCGAGAACTTATATTTAACTTATCGGCGAATTGTGCCTGTGTTAGCCCTGTTTTAGCTCGGATTGCCTTAATATCTGGCAACTCATAACTAAAAACACGGCTTGGCTCGGTTTCGCCTTTGGCAATGCTTAATGCTTGAGAAAGAGATAATGATAAATCATCATAAAATTCATTGCTCATTGTGTAGTACCTGTTTGATAGCAGTTGTGAATTTACGCAAATTTGCTTTTTCTGCAGCAGATAGTGTGACTTTTTTTGATTTTGGGTAAGCCAATAACATAAAAAACTTGCCCGACTCCTCTATATAATAGTAAATGATACGCATACCACCGCTTTTACCAGTAGAAGATGATGACGACCAACGAGTTTTACGAACACCGCCTGTACCTTGAACTAGTTCGCCTTGCTGGGGATTTTTTATTAAATCCTCTTGCAAATCTCGATAATTATCATCGTCTGTCAGTTCTTTGATTTGCTTGGTAAAAAGCGGTGTTTCAATAAAGTGCAACATGGTTTTTCTCAAAATATGTTAATGTATTTTAATACTTCAATGAAGTATTTTCAATAATTGATTTACACGGATTAAGGTAATGACCGAAAACCAAACCCCGAAAGACGACAATAATCAAGAAACTAGGAACAGTGGCAATTTAGAAATTGTCCAAAACATAGATTTGGACAATCCATCACCGACTGATAGTATCAATGACTTAGATGATCGCGAAACTGCGATGCCTAGCAACTCGTCTAAAAAAGCCAAAACAATTAAAGATGACAGCCGTGCTGCCAGTTTTCGGGTTTCTCAAGCGCTTTACAAAACCATTTTGACCAACTTACAAGTGATTTTGGTGGTGTTTGTTGTCGGTCTTATCGGCTGGGTGGCGTGGTATCTCTCGCCCTTAACTGCCTCAAATACCACGTACAATGCAGAGGCGAATGAAAACGCCGTGGCAGTTGTCGTCGATAATCTAGGTATGGCGGATGTGGTCAACCAAGCCAACAGCCAAAATACTAATACCCAAAGTGCAACCGCTAATTTATCAAGTTCGGTCAACGCCACGCCTGCCAAAACGTGCGATTTAACTGAGCCCAAAAACCAAGCCCGTTTTACCGACAGTATCAACCGAGTCAATCAAAGTCTGCTCAGCTTGTATCAGCAAAAACGTCTAGCCAACCAATACCAATTGCAAACTGCCAGCCTTTGGCAACAAGCCTGTGAGCAACATATCAACGAAGACGCGTTAGCCTTTGCGTTAAAAACGCTTGCCAGCCCCGAGCGATTGTTGCAGCTACAATGGCGAGAACAACAGCCCAATCGCCGCAATCAAAACGACCCCAATGTCGCCCATATACCAACCAATTGGCTCACCCAAACCAACCCTTGGTATGGGCTGCCGGGCTGTGTGTACATCAAAACCGCCAAAACGGCGGACAATCAAACAGGCTACCTATACGTCGATAATCGTAGCAATACCATGACTGACACAGGTGACGTTGACCCATTAACCCAGCTTTGTAATAACCCTAGATTGATTCCGATGTCGGTCAAATCCTTGTTGGCTAAATCATTGACAGGGGCGGCGACTTTACCAAATGCAGGCGTGGCCGACCCCAACAATGCTTTTACTAAAACCAAAAACGATATTCAAAACCAAGCCAATGGCGTGCTGCAAACCCTCCAAGATAAACCCACGCAAGACCCGAAAAAACGGATTGCCTCCACCAGCAAAACCGAGGTTGCTTTACCGACCAATCTAGGGTTGATGTATAGCGAATTGTCCAACATTCACGCCAGCCATTTTGACCGTCAGTTATTGGATGCTTATCAAAGCTACCAACAAAAAAATGATCAACGCAGCTGGTGGCAAAAACTCACGGCACCGCCAATCAATAGTATCAATGTCGATGGCTCGAATATCAAAATCGGCTACAACATGGCGTTAACCTTGGATCCCGCCGTACAGACCACAGCCCAGCAAGTAGCGGATTGTGTCACCAATAACCCCAATGGCACGGACTGTAATAACTTGCTATCGCCTGCGTTGCAAAACGTCGCCAATGGCATGTATGAGAACGCCTTGGTACGCAGTATCGGTATCGCGGTGATTGATGTCAAAACCCAAGGCGTGCTTGCCCTTGCTAGCGCTGACTCCGACTGCTACCGTGCCGATAATGGCGATACCACGATTAAGCCCACAGGTTGCCCGATACTGTGGAAAAAAGACTGGAGCAAGCAAAATCTCATGAACCATGCGTTATACCAAACCGTGTACCCAGGTTCGACCGTTAAAACCGTACAAGCATTGGCACTGGTACGAGCCAATCCGCGTTTTAAAAATATGCAAACCCCTGAAGCGCAGTATCTTAAACAAGTGATAGCAAGCTCATCTACCGAAAAAGTGGCGAATTTTTTATATTGTCAACGCACGACCAGTGCGATGTCATTGCAACGTGACCGACAAGGCGTTTGCCAAGGTATGCCCGCCTTTAAAAAAGCCAGTGATGACATGGGCTGGAGTGTGAATTGCGCCGATAAAGGGGGAGTGAATTGTGGATTTAAAGATTTACTGTTTGGTAAAGCCTACAATAGTGACCCGATGCTACAAAGCCGCTATTTTTCAGGTGTACTGCTCACCGATGGCAAGCAACACTACACCACCAAGCAATTGCAATTTACCGAAAGCCAAGTGGCAAGTTGTGTCAAAGCCAATGGTGGACGTATGAATGGGGCGTGTCGTCAAGGGGGCGATATGCTCAATGCCAGCATGAACCAAGTGTTTGGGGCAGGTAATGCCAAAACCTCGGTACTGGGTGTGTCGGATATGTTTGCCAATCTGCTGATTGCCGATAATGGCGCGACCCAGCGTCGTGGCGTGCATTTAATTGAGGATTTGTGGGGCGTCAATCAAATTCCGCTGCGCCCTAAAGCCTGGCGAGGCGATGCCCAAAGTCAAGAGACATTGACCACAGCTACCAGCCAACTCGGCGCCAAGCCACTGGGCATCAACCAATCTGACGCCCGCGGTGCGCTCAATTTATTATCAGGTACGCTGCTAGCAGGCACAGGTTTGGGCGGCGGCAATGGCACAGCTTTTGCTGCCTGTAACCAAGCGATTGGTAGCTGTGCATGGACACAGGGCGTGATGGTGGGCAAAACAGGCACACCCGGCTTTAACTATCCCACCCGCCAAAACGGTCGCAGCTTTTATACCCCCAATGTCACCGCCAGTATGGTGGCAAATCTGTGTAACAATGCGGACATTCGCGCAGGCAAAACTCAGCCATCGGTGGCGTGTTATGCTCGTCCGTATAAATGGTTTGTCTATGGACTAAAAGATAAAAATGGCAAATGGGATAAAGCGGTAGCGGTATTGGTTGAGCGTAACTGGACTAAAAACGGCTTGGTTGATGACCCCCGCGATGGCATTAACCGAGCGGTACAGGCAGGCATGGTGTTAGCCAAACAGATGTATCAAAGCTCGGCGATTAGCCGTCCTACCAGCGCCAACCCACTGGCTGATTCAGTGGCGAATTTAGCGCCTGATGCTACGCAAGCGGTTAAAAAAACACAAACCCATCAATAAAAAATTTCACCATTAAGAGTAAATTATGGCTTATATCACCACCAATCACCGGTTTATCATTGACGACAAACACCCAAGCGATGTGTTTGATGAAATGGAAAATTTCTTTAGCCTATACACCACCGCCATTGATGACTTACAACGGGTGAGCGTTCAGCTCTCGGTGCCGACGAGTTTTGATATCACTGCCAATAAGAAAATGGCAGAAAGCTACCGACACTTTACCCAATCGCTCAAATACACCATGCCTGATATTCATATCTTGCCGATTAAAACCCATGCCGCCCAAACAGCGGATGACGACGACACAGCCAGCGAAGCAGATAATTCGGTCATTTTGCTGATTCAACGGCTTGACGGCTATGCGCTAGATGACGAAGACGAAAAAACCAGTCTGTATCCCAGTCTATATAGAAGTGTGTTAGGGCGACTGATTCCACGATTTGCCGAAGAAAAATCTGCTACAGGACACTACCCTGAACGCGCCCCAATCACTTTGCCTGAACCTATTGGGCAACCAGTACCTTCAGCCCCGATACCTGTAGCGCTGCAGTATCCAACCCAGCCTGTTTCGCCACAACCACAGCCTACCCAAGCTTATCAAACGCCTGTGCAGCCAACAATACCGCCTTCAATCCCCAATCCAGTGCCTGCAGTTACGCCGATGCAGTCGCCGCTGGTGAATACCGAGCCTACGACACATAAGCCACAACCTACGAGGGTGCAAGCGCCAATTCAAACGGCAACAGCTGCGCCCAAGCCGATGGTCACTGTGTTGCCAAACATCCAAAAATCAGCCAAGCCGTACCAAGATTTATTGACCGATGCGATTATGGCAGCGGCGAAACAATGGGTGGATAAATCCCAAGTGATTACTCAAATCACCTTAAAATCCAATGATGGACTGACAACCGCGATGGTGGAGCAGTTATTTAGCAGTTTTAATCATGCCCATGAATCCACCCATACCCCGCATGATGCCATTGATTTGGTATCTTACGGTTATGAAGTATTAAAACCTAAGCTTGCCACAATTGGGGTAACCTTGTCCGGCGAAGCACAATTTGGGTTAAAAGCCAAAGTGCAAGCCACGCCAACTGATATTGCACGTTTGCAAAAAGGTGAGGTATTTAGCAATGAGATTAAACTGGGTGTTAAATTCCCGACTCAGACTCAGCCAAACTCAAATCATTATATCGCATCAAGCCCGCCCGCTTTTAGTACTGCTAGTACTGCGCCACGCCAAGCGCAAAGCAAACTGCCGCAGTTGAACCAAAATCCACAGCAGATTGTTTTGACCATAAAATCCGTGGATGGGCTAGGGGAGCGCCAACAAAAAGTACGCGAGTTTCCGATTATTTTTGCCAGTCGGGAAGCGCAAATCGCCCATGCCTTACTTCTATTTGCCGCCAATGACCTAAAGCTTGCCAGTGGCGTGTATTTTGCGATTGTCGAATCTCAAGGGCAACTACTGCTTGATGAGATTGATCCCAATATCAGCATTACCCGAAACGGTCAACTTATCAAACAATATGATGTTTTGCTGCCCAATGATGTGCTAAGCATTAATCATGCGATAACTGTGCAGTTGTTGTTAGCCCATTAAATGGGCGTAAAGTAAAACAACATCGATAAAGTGATTTTTTAAAATGATAGATTTAATATGATAGAGCGTGGCATAAAACCCAGTAAGTTATATTTACCCCATGATGAGTCGTTTGTGGGAGGGCGACTTATCGATTATTTGGCAGCGCATTTTTCTCATATTAGTTTGGCAAGCTGGCAACGACGATTTGACAGCGGTTTAATTAGTCTTGAGCGTGGTGAGCCGCTCAAACAAGATTCGCCCTATTTGGCAGGGCAGACTATCTTGTACTATAGGCAGGTTGAAAATGAGCCTATCATTCCATTTGAGCCCAATATTCTTCATTTGGATGAACATTTACTGGTGGTCGATAAACCGCATTTTTTACCCGTTACACCGTCAGGTCGCTATGTCAGCCAAACCCTGCTAGCCAAATTAAGAAATCATCCAGACTTACAGCAGTTAGCCGTGAATGATATTTCACCTTTGCATCGGTTGGATAAGGATACGGCAGGCGTGATGTTATTATCGGTTAATCCAAGTAGCCGCGCTTGCTATCATGCGCTGTTTGCCGATAGACACATACACAAAACTTACCACGCCATAGCACCGACTCGCAGCGATTTATGTTATCCCTTTCACATCCATTCCAGACTTGAGCGTGGCGAGCCGTTTTTTTTGACCAAGACGGTCCAAGGTGAGCCCAATGCGCATACCACAATTGAATTGATTGAAAATAACGGGGCGTTTAGCTTATACCGATTAATACCGGTGACGGGTAAAAAACACCAACTGCGGGTTCATATGGCAAGTTTAGGTATGCCGCTGTTAAATGACAATTTTTATCCCACTGTCAAGACTCAAGGTACAACCGATTTTGCAAAACCGTTAAAATTGCTGGCAAAATCCATCGCGTTTATTGACCCATTGACTAACGAATTAAGGGATTTTAATAGTAACTTGAGTCTAAATTAATCCAAAAAACAAATCAACTAGAGATAAAACTAGATAAGGTAAGTTATGCAAATGAATGATTTTTCACAGGCGATTAATGTGCTACAAGCACGTTTTGGCAATCAATTATCGACCAATTTAACCACTCGTGAACAGCACGCCCACACTATGAGCTGGCTACCCAATGAGCCTGCCGATGCTGTTTTGACCGCTCACAACAAATACGACGTCGCCGATGCCGTCAAAATTTGCAACGAGTATAAAATGCCTGTGATTGCATTTGGTGTTGGTTCATCGGTAGAAGGTCAGCTTAATGCCCCTCATGGCGGATTGTGCATTGATATGTCTGCGATGACCGAGATTTTGCAGGTCAATGAAGCGGATTTGACCGCCACCGTACAGGCTGGCGTGACTCGTGAACAGCTCAATCATCATTTGCGGATGACTGGGCTATTTTTTCCCATTGACCCTGGGGCGAATGCCACGCTTGGCGGTATGGTCGCCACTCGGGCGTCTGGCACGAATGCGGTGCGTTACGGTACGATGAAAGATGTCGTGCTGTCGCTTGAAGTCGTCATGCCAAACGGTGAAATCATCCGCACAGGCACACGAGCCAAAAAATCATCGGCAGGCTATGATTTGACACGGCTGATTATCGGCTCGGAAGGCACGCTTGGTATTGTGACCGAGATTACGGTGAAACTGTTTGGCGTGCCAGAATGCACAGGCTCTGGGATTTGCCATTTCCCAAGCATTGACTTGGCGTGTCAAACAGTGATGACAACCATTCAATACGGCTTGCCAGTGGCTCGCATTGAGCTACTCGATGCGGTGCAGATCAAAGCATGTAATGCGTATTCCCAATTAACCTTAAAAGAAATGCCAACCTTGTTTGTCGAATTTCATGGCACAGAAAATGGCGTAAAAGAACAAGCCGAATTGTTTGCAAGTATCATTGCTGAGTATCAAGGGCAAGACTTTGCGTGGGATACTGCCGAAGATAAGCGTAAACAGCTTTGGACGGCTCGCCACAATGCCTATCACGCCAGCCGAGCATTACGCCCAGAATGTGGCAGTTTATCGACCGATGCGTGCGTGCCAATCTCGCGCCTTGCTGAATGCGTCACCGAAACGGTCAAAGACATCGAAAGCACAGGGATGCTTGCCCCGATTGTCGGTCATGTGGGTGATGGCAATTTTCATGTGTTGCTGCTCATCAATATGAAAGAAGAAAATGAAGTGAAAACCGCTGAAGGCATTTTACATCGCCTAGCCGAGCGAGCGATTGACATGGATGGAACTTGTACAGGTGAGCATGGGATTGGGCAGGGCAAACGTAAATATATGGATAAAGAACATGGCAATGCGATTTATTTTATGAAAGCGATTAAAAACGCCATTGACCCAAACAATATCATGAATCCTGATAAAATTTGGTATTAATTATTGATTTCATTATTATCTAATCATAATTATCTAATCATAATTATTTAATCATATTTTTAAGCTGTTCACTGGCGAGTTTGACATCTTTTTGCCCCAAAATTGCAGAAACAACCGCCACGCCGTCAATGGACGTGTCGGCAGCTTGCAGCGCTTGTTGTAAGTCGGGCAGGATGGTGTGATTGATACCACCAATGGCGACAATCGGAAGCGTTACCGCTTGCCGTATTTGTGTTAAGCTCGATATGGTAACTGTTTGGGCATCTTGTTTGGTGGATGTGGCAAACATCGCGCCAACACCCAAATAGTCTGCGCCGTCTGCTTGTGCTTGGATGGCTTGCTGGGCAGTGCGCGCGGAAACCCCAATGATTTTATCTTTGCCTAAAATTTGCCGAACCACGCCACACGGCAAATCACTTTGACCGATATGCACCCCATCTGCCTCAACTGCTAGGGCGATATCGACACGGTCGTTAATCAGTAATGGCACGTTATAGTGGTGGCAAATCGCTTTGATACGCAGTGCGCGCTCATAGAACTCTTTGCTAGCAATCGCTTTTTCTCGAAGCTGCACCAATGTCACACCGCCCAATATCGCTTGTTCAACGGCTTGTTCAAGCGTCTGCTGTTGCAAGCAATTGCGATCTGTGACCAAATATAGCCGATAATCAGCACGGTTATGCATCATGTTTGACTTCCAATATCATATTGACATGCTCAATGCCGTCTTCAAGGTAACAGTCACCTTGTATACAAAAGCCGAGCGCTTGATAAAAGTGGATCAGATAAGTTTGAGCGGCGATAAAAATCGGCTGGCTAGGGTAGTATTGCTGGCAAATTTCAATGGCTTTTTGCATCAAATCACGCCCATAATGGTGACCGCGAAAATCGCCAACCGTTAACACGCGACCAATCGCCACATAACCCAAATAATGATAATCAGGTGGGATAATCCGCGCATAACACGCCAGACTATTATCAATAAAACCCTGTAAATGCCAACACACCAAGTCGGTATCATCAATTTCTGGATAGGCACAATGTTGCTCTACAACAAACACCTCACAGCGCGCCTTAAAAATGCCATGCAAGGCTTGTGATGATAACTGTGGCAGCGAATTGAGTTGAAACGTTAGCATACGAATAAATCAAACGGGTTGAACATCAGCATTATTTTAGGCTGGCTTGGCTGTCGATAGTATGCCATTTGACCATTTTTTTACCCAATAACGGCAAGCAAAACGAAGGCAATTGGTACGCGCCAATCAGCGGTAAAAACATCGCACCCATAAACGGCGTGGTGATGGTATACGCCAACAACACATTGCGACCACCGCAAGCCAGCGCAGAGATAATGGCGTTTTCATAGCCAAAGCGGCGGTATAAAAAATAGGCAGAAAAGTAAAATACTAACGACAAGACAGTGCCCAAACCAAATAAGCTTAACGCCTGCATGGGATTGGTATCAAAGGTATATCTAAAGCCCGACATCAATCCAAGCGGAAACATCATCAGTAGAATAATGTTAAACTTGGCAATTTTTGGATAATAAGTATTGAGCGTATCACGGGGAAGGTATTGGCGTGCTGCGACCGCCAAAATCATGGGGGCGATAATGTAAATTAATAACCGCTTAATATACAGGACAAAGTCTAAATGGGCATCCTTACTGCCAAGTAACCACAATATCACCAGTAAGCTAACAGGCATGACCAACGTGGCTGTGATAGTTTTTGCCATGGCTAGCAGTGCATCAAAACCAACTGCATTCACAATCGCGCCCGTACCAAATAGCGGTGCGGTGGCTGACAGACCCGCGATAGCCAACAATAAATCACCACGGACACCCAGTAAATAAGCAATCAAGGTCATGGCTAAGCTCATCAGCGCACTTTGGAAGATGGCAAATCCCCAAACATATTGCGTCGTCATACGCCTAATCAGCTGGGTTTGGTCAATGCCCAACAAGGTAAAAAACATTAAGAAAAATAAAATCTGCGGCAAAAGCCCAAGGATAAAATGCGACAAGTCAGGAAATATAAATCCAATCACGCCAAACAATGGCATAAAAATCGTACTGTGACGGGCAATAAATCCAATCATGATAAATCCTTGGCGATTTTAATAATAAACAAACGATAAATAAATAATTGAGTGAGCATACTACTCATTATTGATTGATAAATGCAAATGGTTTTGCTGCTAATTGTCATTTCATCATTAAATTAATCACTGTGCCATATATACCATTTTTGACGCCAATAGCTTTTATTTCGCATAATGTATATTATGTTAAATAAAATAATTCAAGCTAAACGCTAACTGCCACTTAAAGCTCACCGTGTCTGCTAACGGTCTTTCACAGCTTGTAATGCGTTATCAAGATTTTGATTCACTGTCTTTTCTATCAGCGGCAAAAAACTTTTGAATAAAAAACCAAGCTTTGCTTGCATGTCAAATACTTTATCATCCACTGTTAACGTACCTGTCACACCGGCACGAGAAAAGTTGACGCGTATTTGCTCATCACTGCGCACTACATCGCAATGCATTTTATAGTCTTTTTCTGCTGAGACAATCCAGTCTTCGGTTATCTCAAAGGCTTGCGCTTTACTAATGCCATGCTCACGATGAATCACAAAATTACTCATACTTTTCTACTTTTTTTCTACGCTGTCTTGGGTTTTTAGCTGTCTATTTTTAGTGGTCTGCGTTCGCTAAATCTAGGTTAGCCCTTCAAAACACGTGCGGGTTACGATAGCGATAATCTCATCATCGTCATACAGCTGGGAAGAGCGTAAAAACCCCAGTACAGGGTCACAAGCTCTGGCATATAAGGTATATAAAATTGCCAGTCCTGGTAAGTTGCTTTGCAGCCTGCCCTCTGCTTGCGCTTGCTCAATCCATTCACCGATGCTATCTGACAACATGACCAAGTTGTTGGTGTAATCGTCATTGGCGATTAGCAGCTCGCGCAGCTGGGAGTTTTCACTCGGCAGATTCGGCATTTTTTGCGCTAGTTTTAGTCGCATCGCCCACTGTGTCAGCGCTTTTAGCTTATCGATGGCGGTTTGGTCGGTCGCGTTTAGCTGATTGATGACCTCAAGCGCTTTGTGCATGATATCAACCAGCGCCGCCATGCCTAGCGCTTCTTTACTGGGAAAATGTCGATACAATGACGCCTTGGCAATGCCCACAGTATCGGCAATCTCATCGACGGTCATCGCGTCATAGCCTTTGGTGGCTAACAAATGGTTGACCGTTTCAATAATCAGCGACTCACGCTCTAGCATCATTCGCTGTTTAAACGTTAACTTTTTCATCACAAGTTTCTAATGTTTAGGTTTCTAATATTTATGAGGTTAAAAATTAGCTAATATTATACTACAAATGTTTTTATGATACTTATTATTTGATTATATACCAATAATTATATTTTTATACTAAATAGTATAAAAACTATTGCCAACCATCGGCTACTCTTTTATAGTATGCGATAAGCCGTTGTCAAAATTTTGTATTGAGTTGTTATATTGAGTCGCTATGATACCAACCCCCAATTCATCAAAGCCTTTATCCATCGTCATCACAGGTGCAACCTCAGGCATCGGTTTACAGTTGGCGATGGATTATCTAAGCCAAGGTCATGAGGTGTATACCGTGGGTCGAAACAGCGCTGTTTTGCACACGTTGGCAGCGATGGGTGCAAAAACGATTCAGCTTGACTTAACCGAGTATGATGCCGTGATGCAAGCTTTTAGCGACATTAAAACGCTGGATTTATTCATCGCGGCGGCGGGTATTTGCGAATACATTGACATGCCAAACTTTGATTCGCGGTCTATCATGAGGGTGATGAACGCAAATTACGGCTCGTTAGTGCATGCCATCGAAGCGCTACTACCTGCTCTCAAGGCAACTAAAGGTAAAATTGTCACCGTCGGCTCTGCTTCTGCTTTGGTGCCTTTTGTGCGTGCAGAGGGTTATGGTAGCTCAAAAACGGCAATCCATTATCTGAGCAAAACCTTGCAAATGAGCCTGCAACCTTATGGGGTCAAAGTGGCTTTGGTAGTACCGGGCTTTGTCAAAACGCCGATGACGCTGCAGAACGACTTTCCAATGCCTTTTTTGCAAACCGTACAGCAAGCCAGCCAAGCCATTCAACAAGGGATTGCCAATGATGATAATGTCATTGAATTTCCGCAGACATTGGTACAGCCCTTAAAGCTATTGGCGCAGTTACCTGATGCAGTATGGCATTTTGTGGGCTCAAAACTTTCTCATACGACTTAATCATTTGACTTGGCTTTAAAGGTATATCCGCACATGGCAGTGTTTACAAAAAAATCCCCGCACGCTACTCAGAAAGTCCCCAAGACTTTAGTGGCTAATCCTACTAAGCCAAATATTACCACACCAAAGATTGCCATTATTGGCAGTGGTGTATCAGGGCTAACATGTGCGTATTATCTCAAAGACAGTCATGCAGTGACGATGTTTGAAAGCAATGATTATCTAGGTGGGCATGTCAATACGCTGGATGTCACTGTTACCGAGCGCTCACTTTTTGACAATCCTTTTTTTAACAATCCGTTTAGACCATCAACCGAAAAAGTTGCCATCGATACAGGTTTTATTGTATTTAATGAGCGTACTTACCCCAATTTTATTCGCCTATTGGATGAACTCAACGTGCCATTTCAAAAAGCTGAAATGAGTTTTTCGGTTAAAAATACTTATATTAATTTTGAATACAATGGTCACACTTTAAACAGTCTTTTTTCTCAGCGTCGCCATGTGATAAGCCCCCGATTTTGGCAATTTGTTCAGCAGATTTTACGCTTTAATCGCGAAACCAAATCACTATTAGCAAATTTTCGCCAAGCCGATAAAATGCAGCAAGCAGCTTTAAGCCAGCAAACACTCGGGGATTATTTAGACAGTCATGACTATGGCGAGTTGTTTAAAACCAACTACTTGGTGCCGATGGTGTCTGCAATATGGTCGATGGGAATGGATGACGCCAAGCGTTTTCCCCTACTCTTTTTTGCCCAGTTTTTTGATAATCATGGACTGCTAGATGTGGTCAATCGCCCACAGTGGTTTACCTTGGTGGGCGGCTCGAAGCAATACGTCAATGCCTTAATTACTCGGCTTGCTGAAGCAGGTACAACCCTGTATATCAATACCCCAGTGCAATCGGTCACGCGTGGCACGGATGGCGTTAGCATTGAATTTATTCATCAAGGTAAGCGTCAAACCCAAGTGTTTGATGACATTGTATTTGCTTGCCATGCTGATGTAGCAAAACGTCTACTAGCTGATATCACTGAGACAGAATCGGCTATTTTAGGGGCTTTTGAGTATACAGATAACGAAGCGGTTTTGCATACTGACACCCAAGTTCTACCCAAAAAACCGCTAGCTTGGGCAAGTTGGAATTACGCGATAGATAAACCCACCGCACGCGTGGCTGACCAAAAACCCATATTGACGTATCACATGAATATCCTTGAGCGATTGACGGCAAAACATAACTATTTGGTGACGCTTAATACGCCGATTAATGAGGCGCATGTCATCAAACGTGTGGATTATCGCCACCCTGTATATGACAACAAAATGACCGATGCCCAAAAACGCTGGCATGAAATTTCAGCGAAGCGGCATACCCATTTTTGTGGTGCTTATTGGTTTAATGGGTTTCATGAAGATGGGGTAAAAAGTGGCTTGCGGGTATGCCAAAGTTTGGGGGTGGATATCGACATTTTGGCCACTACCAATACCACAGCTGCCACAACCGCTGCGCAAATCAAACGGCTGTTTAAGCCCAGCAAACCGTCGACAAAATTTACTGTATCAAAGTTACCGAGCCATGCTGACAAAAAACGCTCGGTACTGCAACGACGGCAAGTAACCGCCACGACCAACCATGCGTTTTGCCAAAATCTAGCGCATGATGGTGTGTGCAACACCCCTCAAAGGTAAATCATCATGACATTTGCCCATCAAATCCTACAAGGTGTGACTTGGCATGCCAGACAAATCCCTACCCGTCATGAATTTCATTACCCCTATCGGTTTTGGGCGGTCAATTTAACCCAGCTAGCGGACAAACCATTACCTAAGGTTAATATGGTCGCCAGTCATGTGCCAACATGGTTGCCCAAATGGCTGAAAAAATCGCTACAACAATCATTAACTCTCCCTCTGCTATCGCAGCACCATTGGGCGCTTTATCAATTCCATCAAACAGATTATTTTGCTATCAATCGATTAGACCCCTCTTTGGATAACCGTCTAACCGCTTCAGTAGGACAACCTGCGCCATCGGCTAGTTTATTGGTCAAAGCCCAACAAACTTGGCAGCAATTGACTGGCAGTCAGCCGACTGGCGAGGTGGTGGCTTTGGTCGTGTTACGTAATATGGGTTGGTATTTTAGCCCTGTCAATTTTTATATTGGCTTTGATGAGAACCACGAGCCAAGCCATTTTTTGGCAGAGGTCTCTAACACCCCTTGGAACAAACGCCATTATTATGGTTTTTTACTCACAGGTGAAAAGACCTTGTACCAACATGACAAAGGCTTTCATGTATCGCCTTTTAATCCCATCAATCAGCAATATCATTGGCGTGTTGAGATTCACCCTAAACGCTATGCATCGGCAAATGACAATCTTGAGCAAAATGGCTTTGATGTTGTGATTGATATTGGAATGACAGATAGGCGTGGCAAAGTGTTTAATGCAGGCGTGAGTCTAAAAGGCGTTCAATTGGACGAGGCTTCGGTGATAACGGCGATTAAGCGCCGACCCTGGATGAGTGCCACATCATTACTGCAAATTTACTGGCAGGCTTTTAAATTATACGTGCTAAAACGTGTGCCTTATCAAGCTTATAACCAACGTTTACCCCAGTAATTTACTGAAATTTTTTATGGGAATTGACTATGACACCGTCTTCTTTAGAGGCTAAAAACACTGCAACCTCTCACCCGTCAAATCACCTATCAAAAGGTAAGGAGACTTTGGTTAAACGCCGTCAATCCGATTTAGCCAAGCGACGCTCGTTTACCGATTACCTACCCTACCCAATTGTTGACCATCTGCTCACGCCCGTTCAACAAAGTGCGGCAAAAGCAGCACGGCAAATAATATTTTTATTGCTATCAAAGCTCAAACGGGGTCATCTAACCATCATTGAAACCTTCCATCAGTCTGACGATATAGCAACTAAGGCAGCGACTAAGGCAGCGACTCATAAAACCTTCGGTGTTAGGGTAATGAATACTGAGCCTGTAACACAGTCGCCAGTGAGCGATACACAACGAACGCTAGGGGAACAAATTGGCAATCATCCTTTGGCAGTGACACTCACCATTCATTCACCGCAGGTGTATCAACACCTATTAACAGGCGGTTCGATTGCTTTTGCTGATGATTATATTGATGGTTTGTGGCAAGCCGATGATTTAACAGCATTTTTACGCTTGATTGCCCGCAATTTGACCCTCATCAATACCATCGAAGCCAAATTTGCCAATGTGACCAAACGCTGGGAGCACCGTCAACACCGCAATCGGCATAATGATAAACGCAATGCCAAATCCAATATTTTAGCCCATTATGATATTGGCAATGCGATGTATGCATTATTTTTGGATGAGCGTATGATGTATTCATCGGCAATTTATCCGACACCCTCATCAAGCTTGGCGGTAGCCCAAACCCACAAGTTGGCAAAAATTTGTGAATTAGCTGAGTTAACAGCTGACGACCATATTATTGAAATCGGCACGGGCTGGGGTGGGTTTGCTATTTATGCCGCGACCCAATATGGCTGCCGTGTCACCACCACAACTATTTCAGACGCGCAGTATGAAGAAGCGAAACGGCGCATTGCCGCTGCCAATCTAACCGACAAAATCACCCTGCTAAAACAAGACTATCGTGAGCTTACCGGCAAGTATGACAAGCTGGTCAGTATTGAGATGATTGAAGCGGTGGGTCATGAATATCTGCCAGATTTTTTTGCCCAATGTAATCGACTGCTCAAAGATAATGGGCTGATGGTATTACAAGCGATTACCTTTAATGATCGGGGTTATCAAAAATATTTGCATAGTGTGGATTTTATCCAAACCCATGTTTTCCCAGGCGGGTGTTTATTGTCTAACAGTGAAATTCTTAGCCAAGCGCGCGACCATACCGATATGCAATTAACGTCATTGGTTGATTATGGCTATGACTATGCCCGTACCTTGATTGATTGGCGCTATAATTTTATGCAGGCGCTACCGCAGCTCAAGGCACTTGGCTATGACGATGCGTTTATGCGTTTGTGGCATTTTTATTTTGCGTACTGTGAAGCAGGATTTTTGGAAAAAACCATTGGCGTGGTGCAAGTACGCCTTGAAAAAGCCCAGTACCGTTAACCCAATTCGCGCGGCAAGGGGTTCATGATAATTAATAACAGGACACAAGGATTTAGCAATGGCACCATTAAACTATCTGTGGGTATATCTGATCGCCGTCATGGTATTTTTGGGTATTGATGCCGTATGGCTTAAAACCATGACCCAACGCTTTTATGCACCGCGCATTGGACATCTACTCAGTGAATCACCCAATATGACGGCAGCAGGCGTGTTTTATCTATTTTATGTTTTTGCGCTTTGTGTGGTGGTCATCTACCCGCAGCTAAAAGCTCACGCGTCATTGGCGGTATTGGCAGGGTATGGGGTAGTCATTGGGCTGATGGCATATGGAACGTATGATTTTACAAGCTTAGCATTACTTAAAGGTTATGATAAAACTGCCGCACTGGTTGATTTTATTTGGGGCGGCTTGGTCACAGGACTAACTTGCGTGATTGTGGGCGTCATCTACAAAAACTGGTTGGTAGATTAGCTTTAAGCTAGATACGCAATTACAACCCTAATACAAAGCTAAGGCAGATTTAAGGCAGATTTAAGGCAAAATTTCTTTGCCGTCCCAAGCCCAAATTTTGCCCGAATCTTTGGGTGTGAGCTGATACAAAACCTTAAGTAAACTTTGCGCGGAAAACGCTGCGGTAAATAATTTACCTTCTGCCACATTTTTTTGAAATGGTTTGGATAACTCACTGTCTACCGTGCCAGGGTGCAAAGCAACAATAATCGCGTTGGGGTTTTTTCGTTGCAGTTCGATGCTTAAATTTTTAATGCCCATATGTAAACTTGCTTTTGCCATCCGATAACCATACCACCCGCCCAAGCGATTATCCGAAATACTCCCTACCCGTGCCGAAAGTACGGCAAATAGCGACTGTGAGGATTTGTTTAAGGCGGGCAAGGCGTATTTGGCAATTATCATCGGTAATACTGCGTTGATGTGAAAATATTGATGCAGCTGATCGGCTGTGATATCACGTAGCGATTTCTCAGGCGCGATGTGTTGAGCCTCGAGTTTAGAGTCATGTAATAACCCAATCGTCACAATGACACTGTCCAACGCTTGAGTGCTGCTTATCTCTTTGATAAGCGCGGCGATAGCCAGTTCATCATCAAAATCAAGCTGATGAGGGACGATATGAGGGTGGCTAAATGCCGGGGGTTTTCTGGCAATGGCATGAATGGTGGCATTTGGATAGGCGATAGCCAAACAATCACAAAATGCCTTTCCAATCGCGCCAGAAGCACCAAATATGGCGATATGTTGCATACGCTACTCGCTTTTTAGTAATTCAATCATCGCTTTTGCCAGTTTTTGACCACTTAAGTAAGCAGACTCGACATCACCCTTAAGTAGCCAGTCCCCACAAACACCGATGTTTTGGTCGCTATCTAGTAGATAGCCTAACTGGTGGTCACCTGATTGAAGGTTAACCGCTTCGCCTGTGGCATAGCGCCAGTGGTGTATGTCTTTGTGTGCTGCAGTCGATAAATCGATACCCAATACTTGACTCACCGCTTGTGTCAAATGGTTGATACAGGCAGTTTTATCTTCCTCAATATGTGTATTGGTCCATGCTGGGGTACTATGAATCACAAGGCTATAACCGCCTTGTCGATGGGGTTTTGCACTATTGACGATAATTTTATCGATATCCTCACTCTCGATTTTCGCATACTCATAGTCTAAAGCCAGCGGTGTATCAAATCCCAGCATCAGCACACTACAAGGCATAAGCGCATATTTATTCAACACTTTGGTATGTAGCGATGTTTGAGCAAAGCTTTTTGCTTGTTCTACAGGCATTGCCGAAATAATCCAATCAAACTGACCCAATGTTTCACCCTTGTCACTTAACAACTCCCAACTATTAAAAATCGGATGATGGTCAATGATAGAGGCTACCCTAGTATTGCGCTGCACAGTTAAGCCACGGGCGAGATGTTTACCAATGGCATTCATGGCGGGTATACCGACATAGTAGTCAGAATAGCAGTCAGAGACTTTGGGCACGGAGTGTGGTTTGGTAGATACAGTAGATACAAAGGAATTATCGGGGGTAGCTTGGTTAACTGCCCATACTGCAATCACCCCTTCAGCGAGTAATTGATTGACAAAACTTTGAAAATCGTCGTCACTGGCAGTAAACGCGGCAACACCATGATCAAAATAAAATGGTTCAGCGCGGCGCGTTGCCAGTCGCCCACCGATGCCACGGGATTTTTCAAAAATCACTACGTCGTGCCCTGCTTGTTGCAATGCTTTACCACAAGTTAACCCTGCTAATCCTGCACCGATAATGGCAATCCGTTTCATAGTTTTACCCGCTCTATAACGATTTTTGAAAGTTAAAAAAATAGCGATGAATCGTATCACCGCTATGCCATCAGACCAATAAATTGTTGGCTACTATAACTAAAGATAACTATGAATCAAGACAACAATTTATGGCGGATAACTATATCTATGATAACTTATCTTTTTGGCAATATGACACGGTCAATCACATGTACCACACCATTGCTCGCTTTGATATCTGTGGTCACAATGTTGGCAACACGTCCATTGGCGTCTTGTAATTTACCATTTGAAGTCACCATGACGTTTTGACCTTGTAAGGTTTTAACCATCCCTGGCTTGACATCTTTTGCCATCACTGTGGCCGGTAGCACATGATAAGTTAACACAGATTGCAGTAACGGTTTGTTTGCAAACAATTGCGCTTTGGTCATACCAAGCTCAGCCAGTAGATTGGCAAACGCAGCATTGGTCGGCGCAAATACGGTGATGTTTTTAGTGGTCGCGACGGTGTCGGCTAATCCTGCGGCTACCACCGCTTCAACTAATATTGAAAAATCTGGATTTGATTTTGCCACATCAACAATGTTAGCCGTGTGCATCGGTGCATGAGTGGTATGGGTTGGCGTCGTGGCACAACCGGCTAACAACGTGGTAGAAATCGCCGCTGCTAAAAAGGCTTGTTTTAACATACTTATTTTCCTTATTTAATTATGATTGTTGGATAAAATACAGCTCAGCTTTTTAAGCTAAATTAACTTTAACTGATAATATTGGAATTTTCAATATATTTTTATACTAAAAAGTATAAAAAATACTATTTATTTTAATATATACTATTAGGTAAAATTCATTAACAACAAAAGCGACAATGACTGCATAAATGTCACAGTAACTAGATTATTTTCCGCTACAATTTATTTCTTCATTTTGGGCAACGCATAAGGGCAAAATTATGTACGTTAATTCAAGTACGCAATCACCGACCGTAGCAGTGATTGGCGGTGGTTCAGCAGGTTCTACGATTGCTATACGGCTGGCAATGGCGGGCATTCATGTGCATTTGATTGAAAAAAATGCCAGCCTTATCAATGCCCCACCCATGTGTCATCTGCATGCAGGTGGCAATTTGTACCGCGAAATCAGTGATGAAGATTGCCGCATGTTGATGCGCCAATGTATTGATATTGCCAAGTTATATCCAGAGAGTATTGATGTGCGTCCCACCCTCATCACGGTGCCAAAACGCGATAACAGCACCGCCACTGACTTACTGCCACGTCTTGATATGTTAACGGCTTACTATCAATCCTTGGTTGATGCTGACCCTAGCAACCAAGTGTTGGGCAAAGTTCAAGATTATTACCGAGTGTATGACAAGCAGCAAATTCAACAACTGATTCAATTAGCAGCTAAAGACATTCCGAGCACCACGGATGAGTGGGTTGTGGCGGCTCTTAAAGTAATGGATTTGGAAAAACTGCAATACCCCATCATTGCGGTGCAAGAATTTGGCTGGAATATTTTTAGACTCTCTGCCAGTGCTTTTTTACAATTGCAGCGCCTACAGCGCGCTCAAGTACATCTAAATGCCCAAGTTAATGATTTAAAACGTCATATGGATGGCTGGCAAGTGTCATTTACCGATGAACATGGCGAGCTGCAGCATATTTATGCTGATTTTGTGGTCAATGCTTGCGGGTTTAGAACCGGTATTATTGATGACAAGGCAGGCGTGCATATCAAGCGCATGGTAGAATTTAAAGCTTCCTATATCAGTGAATGGCGTGATTATAAGGGGCGTTTGCCTGAGATTATTTTTCACGGTGAGCGTGGCACGCCCAATGGCATGGCGCAGTTCACCCCTTATCCTGATGGGTTTTTTCAGCTGCATGGCATGACCGAAAACATCACCTTATTTAATGATGGTTTGACCAAAGCCACACAACAAAGCAGCCAACCGCCCATTAATCCACAATATCTAAGTTATATTGAAAACGGCTGGGAGCCAAACGCACTAAAACAGCGTACCCAAAACGCCATAGATTATGTCAGCGAATTTGTGCCAAGTTTTAAAACTGCCCAAGCGGGAGATAATGCGTTATATGGTGGGCAGCAAGTACCAAGTGATGATATTACCGTGCGCGTCGCGGATTTGCAGGTGTTTGCCAAGCTGCGTTATGCGGTGGCAGAAAATGTGAAAGCCAATTCTACCCTAGATGTGGCAGATAAAGTCATGGATGCGCTAGTTGATGCCAATTTGATAGAAAAATCTGCTTGCAAGCGTCCCAACTGGCACAAAATTGATGTCAATGAGGTCAATATCGTGGCACGCGATATTGCCAAAGCCCGACAGTATCCGTTACCGATGGCAAAGGTCAATCAACGGTTAATGGTTTGATGGATTGCTGGCTTGATAAAAAAGGTAGAAAAAATTCTACCTTTTTTACTTTGCTTTTTACTTTGTTTTTTACTTTGCTTTTTAATTTATTGTGATTAAGTGACAGTCTAAGCAAATAACCCTTGGGCATATTGATCGCGGATGACTTTTTTATCAATTTTACCTACGCTGGTTTTTGGTAATTCCGTGATAAATTTCACATCCTGCGGAATACCGTATTTTGGCAAATGACCGCGCTCATACGCTTGTTGCGCAATCGCGATGATGTCTTCGGCTTTGGTGTCTTGATAATCGGGTTTGAGCACAATCAACGCCATCGGACGCTCACCCCAGCGCGCATCAGGAATCGCAATCACAGCAATGTCGGCAACGCTTGGGTGTAATGACATGATGGTTTCTACTTCAAGCGAAGATATCCATTCGCCCCCCGATTTGATGACATCTTTTAGTCGGTCGGTGATTTTGACATTGCCTTTTGCGTCCATCCAACCGATGTCTTGGGTGTGCAGATAACCGCCCTCCCACAGCTCGTTGCCTGCGTCCTGATTTTTGTAGTAACTTTGCGTCAACCAAGGTGAACGTACCACGATTTCGCCTGTGGATGTGCCATCGTTTGGCATACGTTTGCCATTGTGCCAGATTTGCAAATCGACCAATGGCACCGGCGAGCCAGACAAGCAGCGATGCTCAATTTGTTGTTCTTCGCTCATGTCTTGGAATGTTTCATCAAAGTTGACAATGCTGATAATAGGACAAGTCTCTGACATGCCATAGCCGGTACAAACTTCGATGCCGCTGGCTACAGCCATTTTGGCAAGCCCTTGATTGAGTTTAGAGCCGCCGATGACCATTTTTAAGCCGTTGAATTTTTCTTGGCGGCTGTTGATTTCACCCAGTAGCATTTGCAAAATCGTTGGTACGCCATGCGTGGTGGTGACATTGTGTTTTTTTACCAAGTCAACCATAGTAGAAGGCACATAGCGACCCGGATAGATTTGCTCCAGTCCTAGCATGGTTGCGACAAAAGGGAAACCCCAAGCATGGACATGGAACATAGGCGTCATTGGCATATAGACATCTGAGTAGCGCAGCCCTTGACCTTCGATATTAAGTGCATTGGCAACGGCAACGACGAGCGTATGCATGACGATTTGACGATGGCTAAAAAATACGCCTTTGGGGTTGCCTGTTGTGCCGCTGGTATAGAAGGTTGTGGCAATGGTGTTTTCATCAAAATCTTCAAACTCGTACTCATCGCTGGCTTGCGCTAGCATGGTTTCGTATTCGCCTTGGGCATATGGGGGCATTGGCGTGTTGTTATCATCCAACCAAATCACATGCTCGACCGATGGCGCATCTTGGGTATGGCTTTTGATCATCGGTGAAAATTCTGAATTTAACAGTAGCGCTTTTGGTTTGGCGTGATTGATGGTATATAGCACTTTGTCTTCTGACAAACGCACATTGACGGTTTGCAAGATATAGCCACACATCGGGATGGCAAAATAACATTCCAAATAACGGTGTGTATCCCAATCCATGACTGCAACCACATCGCCTTTTTGTAGATTTAAGCCTTTTAAGACATTGGCTAAGCGATTGACACGTTTAAAAAACTCATGATAGGTGTAGCTGGTTTTGTCGGCGTAATGGATTTTTTTGTCGCCAGAAACCACTTTGGCACGAGACAATAAATTTTTGATAAGCAAGGGAAAACCATAAGCTTGGTCTGCTTGTAGGTAGTTTTCGTGTTGATTTAAAATAGCTGTCATAGAACATTCCTTTGTTGTGGTATAACCAACGAGTCAATCAAATATTGCTCGTCTAACTTTGCTGTGAGTACTTCCTTGTGAGTATTGACTATATACGAGCGCTATAGCCAATACAACCAAAAATATAAAACTTTCCAGTTCAATATGTTTCATATTTTTACGCTTTTTTTTACACTTTGGTGAAAAAAATTTTATTATGGGGTTTTGATAGACTGCCTTTGCTATAATGCGCGTTACCTATCCCACTGAACGAAAAAATATGACCCAGCATTTTTGTTTGCCTAGCGATATCAGCCCCGAACAATTTTTGAGCGAGTACTGGCAAAAAAAGCCACTGCTAATCAAGCAGGGCTTGCCGCAATTGGTTGGTATGTTTGAGCCAGACGATATCATCGGGCTTGCCCAAGATGAAGACGCCACTGCCCGACTCATCAGCGAAAATAACCAGCAATGGTCACTTAAAACCAGCCCTTTTACCGCCAAAGATTTTCAAAAACTGCCAAAACATTGGACGGTGCTGGTGCAAAATATGGAACAATGGTCGCCAGCGCTTGGCAACCTATGGCATGCGTTTGATTTTATTGCGCAGTGGCAACGTGATGACATCATGGTGTCGTATGCGCCCTCAGGTGGCAGCGTTGGCAAGCATTATGACAATTACGATGTCTTTTTGGCGCAAGGCTACGGCAAACGCCATTGGCAATTGGGCAAGTATTGCGACCAAACCACCCAATTTGAAGCAGGTCAACCGATTCGTTTGATGAATGAGATGGGCGAGCTGATATTTGATGAGGTGCTTGAGCCAGGCGATGTGCTGTATGTACCGACCAATCTCTCCCACTACGGGGTGGCCGTTGACGATTGTTTGACTTTTTCGTTTGGCTTCAGACGACCTACCCCATTACAGCTGCTCGATAGTTTGGCGGATGTCGCTACCCATTTTGATGATTTAGCCATTCCCCTCAAAATCAACCAACCAACGGCAGTTGCAGGCGAGCTGTCGATAGCCAGCGTTCACGATATCAAAGCGCAGCTGATTGCGCTGCTAAACTCTGAACTTGGCGATGAAATAATCACTCAAGCGATTAGCGAAACGGTAAGCAAGCGTCAATATGAGCTGATGCTCCCTGACACGTATGCCGATATTGATGAGATACAAAGCGCTTTGGCAGCGGGTGCAGTCATCATGCAAGACATGTCTAGCCGTATTATCTTTACCCAAACCCAAGCGGATTCAAAAACTCAAGCAAAAATTTATGTCAATGGCTGTGCTATTGACGCGGACGATATACCAGCTAACGCGCAATCACTCCTCATTCGGCTTGCCAATGGTGAATCAATCGATGAGCAAATTTTGCAAGCAGCCGATGTCGAAACTGATATAATTTGTGATTGGATTGAAAATGGCTGGGTAGTGATTGATTACCCTGAAGAAATCATTGGATAACGAAAAAATATTATGAGCTATTATTTTGGGTTTACCCCTTCCGTAGAATTGAGCGCTACCATTGATAAGGCGTATGAGCTGATTGGTAGCAAAAGCAGCGAACGTTATGACGTTTATCGCGATAAAATCACCCAATTGACTAGTAAAGAGCTGATGGATGCGCTACTGATTAAATTAATCGAATCGCTACCCGATGATTCAGAGCGAAAAGCGCATTTGATTAAAACCGCAGAAACCATTGAAGCAACTAGCGATAAACTGATTAACACACTGTTAAGCCCTACAAAAAATGAGGATGTGCTACCCAGCTTTGATTTTTTTGACCAAAAAGTGTTAAAAACCACCCAATCGGGTGAACGTCGTATCTCAGTGCCACTCACTGATGAGTTGGCAAAGAATTTACTGACTACCATAGAAAATGTCCAAGCAGGTAACGGGCTTGAAGAGCAGCAAAATTTGATTCGGTTATTTAGCGAGTTAACCAAAGCCTGTTTGCAACATTTTTTGGTCGACTTTACCAAAACGCTCAATTTAAATATGCTCAAACGCGCGGCAATTCCAGTGACCGATGGCATCATCGTCAAAGTAATTGACATTGCCCTACACCGTTTAATCCCACAAATGCCACAAGAATCGCTTGAGCGTTTTACCAAACATTACCAAGCGTTAATATTTAACAATTAGGTATTGCTAACCGTTATTATTCAATTAGCTAAAACTGCGTTACAATAGCCCACTTATTTTTTTAAATTAATAGGTCCACCATGAATCAACTTAGCAATCAGCAAATCGAAGAAGCGCTACGCAATTCTGAATGTCTTATCAGTAGCTTTGAAGTGAGTAGTGCTTACGAGCGTTTGGCAGCCAGTGTCAACCTGCACTATGCAGGTCAAAACCCCATTGTGATGGTGGTGATGAATGGTGGGTTGATTCCAGCAGGTCAACTGCTTACCCAGTTTACTTTTTATCATCGTATGTACTATATCCATGCTACCCGCTATCGCAACAACCAAGGCACCAATGAACTTGAATGGAAATTCAAACCTGAAATTGATTTGGCAGGTGAAGATATTTTATTAATTGATGATATTTTTGATGAAGGCATTACCCTAAAAGCGGTGGTCGATGAGTTGGCAAAAGAAAATCCAAAATCTATCCGCACCTGTGTGCTACTCAATAAACTCCATGACCGAAAAGTGCAAGAGTTTAAAGTCGATTTTGTGGGTCTAGATGTGGCAGATCGTTATGTGTATGGCTGCGGTATGGACTATCACGGGTATCTACGCCATATGCCAGGGATTTATGCGTTAAAAAATGTGTAAAACTGCTTGTCATAAATAAAAAGGTATCGATGGATACCTTTTTTTATGGCGTATTTTTTTAGAAGGTATCTTTTTATAATGTCTGTTTTATGACCTATCTTTTACGGCGTATTATTGAGATGATCAAATTGTAATTGCAAACCAGTTTGTCGCACGGCTTTTTGCGTCACAGCTAACTCAAAATTCTCTTTAGCGCTAAATATGGATAAGGCTGATTTACTGCGCGTGACCGCTGTATAAATCAGCGCTTGGCTTAGTAGCCTTGTATGGGCTTTATCAATACAAATGGCGACCGTATGAAATTCTGAGCCTTGTGATTTATGGATGGTCATCGCATACGCATAGTCACAACTTTCACGGCTTAATCGCTGAATAGGTATCACTTTTTCTGCAAAACACGCGTATAGCTGCCCTTGATACAACAGACAAATCGCAATATCGCCATTGAATAACCCCAACTGATAATCATTGTTTTGGATGATAATAGGCAAACCGTGATAAAAGTAAGCTTTGGTTCGCGTGATTTTGGAAAACTCGGTAAAAGCTAGGCTCATCTTTTGGTTAATTGATTGGGTGCCCAATTGTCCTTGATGACCTGCACACAGAATGCGGTAACTATCAAATACCTCAAACAGCTCTTTTCGATGATTCGCTTCAAAAATATTGACTGGCTGGCTGTACCATTGCTGCATAAGCGCAAAAAATGGATGATAAGGTTTCGCTAATTGGCTGAAAACAGCAGGCAAACTCGAAGACACATCAATTGGGTAAAAAGGAATATTGGCTGTTTGTGGTGTTTTACCAGCCAAGTCTGATGGATTTGCACTTTGAGATGTGTTAATTCCTTGTAAATCAACGGGTTGTAATAATCGCTGGATGAGCTTTATTTTTTTAGCGGCAGGTAAATTTTGCTGAATAGCGAGAGCAAACTGACCGACCACAGAATTTGAATCAAAGCGTTTTGACTCGGTCAATTCCGTGATATAAAGCTGCAAACGCGTCACCGCACACAAATCTGATAGAACCGACCCCGCATCTACCGCAGCCAGCTGATTTGCATCACCCAACAAAATCAGCCGACCCGTGGGTTTGATAGCATCAACCAGCTGACTGGCAAGCTCAAGCCCTAACATGGACGCTTCATCTACGATAATCAAATCATCGGGTAACGGATTTTTGGCATGATAGCGTGGTACGCCATCACTACCAATACCTAACAGCCGATGTAAGGTTTTTGCATTGTCCAAAGTGATTTCTTCATCTTGCAGGCTTTTTTGCAAGCTTATACGCAATGATTCTTGCATACGCTGCGCCGCCTTCCCTGTGGGTGCAGTCAAGGTGATAGATAAAGGTGGTAAATTAGGGTCCTGTTTTCTTTTATGCTCGTGCCCCTTTTGCAAACTGGTTACCAGCTTCGCCACGGTAAAAGTTTTGCCCGTGCCAGGCCCACCGATAATGATACTCAGTGCGTGTTGGCTTGACTTTTCGATGGCGAGCTGCTGCATCGTATTGGGCGCCAAACCGTTATCGACTTCTTTTGATGAAGATATACCATTGAATGCCGCCACTTTTCTATGAGCAATTTTCATCAACTGCTTGGCTAACGATTGTTCTGCATACCATTGTCGATGTAGCCAAACAATGTAGCTAACTTGCGTTTCACCAACTCCATCAACTGATTGGGAGAGCTTTTGAAGAATGATAGGTGTATTGGTGTCATGGTTGCGTAATTCATCACCCGCCCCTATTACGCTTGCCCAGTTATCGTCAGTCAACTCTGCAATGAGTGATTTTTCATCTTCATTGTTGACCGTCATCTCATATACGGTATGACCTTCTGACAGTTGTTCATTGATTTGGTCAAAAATTTGCAGGATTTTCGGTTTTTCTTTGGATTTCGAGTTTTTGTTTTGATTTTTTTTGCTTAGGCTATTTTTATTGGTTTCTGTGTTAGTTAGCTGTGATTTTTGCTGCTTGCGGTATTGAATAAAATTGGCTAATTGGGTTAATTTAGCAGTTTCTTCAATTATATCGGTTGGCTCAGTCGTGTTTGTTTTCATGATAAATTCTTTATGCGTAATGGTTAATTTTAATTGTCATTAGGATAGCCGAACATATCATCGAGTGCCAAGATAAAGTCACTATCAAACTGTTTTACTAGCTTGCCACAGGTAGCGTGTTTGGGTGACATACCGCGTAAAAAAGCATACTCGACCGCACCCAAATGGGTATTGATATCATAATTGGGTAGTCGTAACTTTAAATAGCGATGCAGCGCTACTTGGTAAATGCTGGCTTGCAACCAATAACTATGCGTGGTCATCGCGTCATATAATGCCGCTGGGTTATAACTGTCGAAATTACTGCCAAGATAATTGCTTTTATAATCGACGATAAAAAACTGTGTGCCGTGCTGATACACCAAGTCAATCTCCCCTTTGAGATACTGCCAAACCATGGTATTGACTTCTTGGCTCTGCAATTGCAGTGGGATATCGAATTGGTGAAACAACGCGTTTAAGTCGCTAAATGACAAATGCTGGTTTAAGCGTAAATTAAACCCTAATTCAGCAACTTTTTGGTTGTATTTGATATTGACCAGCGGCACTGCCGAAGCGGCTAACGGTGTATGAATGATGTCATCTAGCCAATCCACCAACGCGACATAATCAGGCTGCAAATCATCAATGTTGATATCATGCCAGTTGCCATACTGCCCTGCACTACTATCTTTTGTAGAAAAATAATTGCTCGGCATTTGGTAGCGTCTTAACGTGCGATCCACCATGACTGACCAGCGTTTTAACTTGTCTGCTCTGGCATCTTGCTGTTGTGGCACCGCCAACTCAGGGGTTTCATTGTAGTTATTGGCGATGTCTTCTAAGATACTATGTAAAAAAGTACCCGGGTTTGTGCCTTTTTCAAAGTTAAATCTAATGGAATTAACCTCGTTACTCGACTCCCCCGCTAGCCTATTATTGGGGATAGTCAATACGCTAGTTTGCGCCGCTGACAAAATATCATCGTCTTGCCTGTCTTCGGCATTAACCACTGCGTCAACGCTGGTATGGTCAATATAACGAGACAATGCGGTAAAACTGGTATTCGCCCATCCCTTAAAGGTATCGATGCTGATGACTTTGATAATTTCATCGTAATCAATCTTAGCAGCCGTAGCGTTTTGCTGATTTTGCCCATTTTTTTTGGGTGTAAATTTTAGTTTTGAATCGTAGTATTTACTTAGGCTATTTGAATCTATAATATGGGTTGTTTCAGACAATGTTTCTTTGACAGCAAATTTTGCCAAATCATCCATAAAAGGTGCCAAAGCAGAATTTTTTACCGCAGATTTTTTGGCGACAGTCACAAGATACACTTGCTCTTTTGCGCGGGTAAGGGCAACGTACAATAATCGCAGTCGTTCCTCATAGGCAGATTGGTCTTCAATGGCAACATAATTGATTGGATTAATTGGATTGTTATCGGCTATTTGGCTGGGCAACGCGGTCAATCGCCGGCTTAACAGTGGATTATCATTGTTTTGGCTCAATTGGGGCGCTGCTTGATGGGTGGTTTGTATACCATACAGATATAACGGCGCACCATAAAACTTGGCTTTACTCTCCCCGGTAAATCCAACCACAAACACTATCGGAAACTCCAAGCCTTTAGACGCGTGAACGGTCATCAGTTGCACCCCTTCATCAGATGGCAAGCGCTGCTGTGTTGACCAATCTTCTTTTGGCTGCTGTTGCACTTGAGCGCAGAACCACTCAAACAGTTGATGCTCGCCTACCTGTCCATTGAACTGGTCGCTAATAATATCTAACAACTGGCGCAAATCGATGAGCAATCGCTCGCCATTTGGATGTTTGGCGAGGCGCTGCCAAAAATTGAGTGTGATTTGGTTGGGTAAAGTAAGGGGTTGATTGAGCAGCCACTGTATAGCGACCAAAAAACTGTGTTTTTGCCACAACTCGCTGGCGGTCAATACCAACTGCTGAATCTCAGCCAAGCTGGTGTTTGTTGACGCTTGATGAGCTTGATGAGGATGAGCTTGTCCTTGCGCCTCTTGGGTGTTAGTTTGATTAAGCGCATCATATAACTGGTTGATTTGTTCAAGGGTCAGCTGAAAAAAACTAGACAACATCAAGGATTTTAATTTTGATTCGCTAAATGGCGTTAATAGCACGCTTTGCAAGGTCATAAAATCAACACTCATACTGTCGCCAAAGACACTTTGACTACCACCTCTGACCGTCGCAATCCCATGATGATGTAAGCGTTTCTCGATGGTATGAAGTTCACTGTTTTTGACTGCCAACACACAAATATCACTCAGCGTCAAGCTACGAGTTTGGTAGCTTAATGGCTTGCCATCATCAAATAACTCAAAAATCTGCGCGGCAATGGCATCGGCATAATCCACCGTTTTTTCATCACTTGATGAGATAATATCATTCGAAGAATTAGTATCATTTGATATGCCGTCATTCTCTCCTACTGCAATCACTTGCTGACTATAAGGCGCTTTATATTCGATAGCAATATGATTGAACGCAGGTAAGCTAGCAGCTTCATATTCCGCCGCATTGCCGATGACCAACTCTGCGGTTTCGCGCGTCGCAGAGATTTTACGATAATAAATTTCACGCCCCATAAAATACGGCTGTTGGTTGATATTGGGCAACTGGTCGGCTTGATTTGGGTCAATATCTTGCTCGCCAACGCCATACCAGTGATTGAGGCTATCAATCAGCGCGGCTGATGAGCGATGGTTTTGGTTGAGTGACTTGGGTTGTTCTGGAAATAATTTTTTTAGTGTGGTGTAGTTTTGTACGTCCCCGCCGCGAAATCCATAAATTGCCTGTTTGGGATCCCCTACCAACAGCAAAAATTGTGAAGGGGTGTGATATGTTTTAGCATTCGATTTTTCTGCTTTATCCGCTGTATCTGACTCAAAGTCTTGTAAATAAACCCTTTGAATCAGTAACGCTTGTTCGGTGTTGATATCCTGCGATTCATCAATTAAGGCAATCGGATACTGATGGCGAATATAACGCGCTAACGACTGACCTTTTTTGCCGGATAACGCATCGTTTAAGCGCGCCAATTGTAAGGCAAAGGTAGTTAGCCGCTGTGATTCAAGGCGTTTTGGTAGGTGGGTACGCACATAACGGCTGATAAACTGGATAAAGTAAAAATTTACTTGTTTAAAGTAGTCTTGCAAGGCTTGCGTTTGTTGGATAAGCTGCCAAATGTTGTCCACGATATCAAAGGATTTGAATGTAGCGCTTTGCTGTTCTTTTTTGCTATTAAAGCCTTTATCGTTGGCGTATAAATCTTCAATGCCATCTAGTACCTTAGCTATATTGCCAACTTTGTACATAGCAAAAACATTGGTAATGTCACCCGTGCTGAGTAAATTTTGCAGATTTTTAATTTCGTTAAAGTGTTTATGAAGTTTATTGCTAGCACTAAACCCTTGCGCTTTACGAAAGTCACTATCAAAATAGGCCTCAAACCCACTATCCTTATCATCTGCAATCGACTGCATCAGTGCGTTGATAGTAGTGGTATCAAACGCTGTCAATGGTACCGTATCGATGTCAGCGGTATAAAAATTCAGCGCGCGATTGACCGCCTCGTAGTAATCATCAACGGGTAAAAACACGTTATTGTCAAACATCATCGGGTACAATTCAGGCATATTGGCATTGACCTGCGCCATAAATGCCCTAAGTTGGTCGTGAATCATACCCTTGATGATGCCGCTGACATCATTACTGATTTGTACCTCTGCAGAAAACCCAGTTTCGCTACTGTATTCTCTTAGCCACTTTTGACACAAACTATCGAGAGTGCTGACAAATAAGCGATCAAGTTGGTTGAGCGCCAATGTGGTGCGCTGCAGTGCGATACGAAAATTGACAGTGTTTTTGGCAGGTTTGTGGGTGCTGTTTTCACTATCATCAGCGCTTGGCTTTAGGGTGTTTAAGCTTGCTCTCGGGCTTACTTTTGGGCTTGCTGCAGCGGTTACATCTACCGGCAAACCAAAGATTTGTTTGGCGACCCACTCGATTAAGTGTTGATTGATAGGATCTTGGTACTTACCCAGTAAATTTTTTTGTGTCGCAAGCGCTTGCACCTGCGCAATAAAATGTGCATATTTTTGCACAGCGATAGCTTTGCTGCTATCCAAATCGCTGTCGTTTAACGGTGTAAATGTAGAATGATTAATCATTTGCAGCAATTGATAAAAATAATGTGCATATTTTTGCACAGCGATAGCTTTGCTGCTATCCAAATCGCTGTCGTTTAACGGTGTAAATGTAGAATGATTAATCATTTGCAGCAATTGATAAAAATCTTGCAAACGCTCACGAATCCGCTGGCGCATTTCGGCGGCGGCACTTCGCGTAAAGGTCGTGGCGATAATTTTTTCACACGGCTGCCCCGCTTGCACGATTAATCGCAACATCACGCCAGTCAGCGTCCATGTTTTGCCTGTGCCTGCTGAGGCTTCAATCAAATGGCGCCCTGTCAATGGCAACGTGACAGCAGGCGGTAGTAAAGGTTCAGCGTCTTCTTTAATGCGTGCTTTGTCGATGTTTATTTGAGTGTTTGTTTCGATGTTTGCCTCGATATTTGTTTCACTACTTACTTTTATGCTTGGGGTATGAATATCGTGTTTCATAAGATTTCTTCGATAAAAATGCGTGTCATGCTTCAATGAGTTGGTGCAATTCTTTGACCATAGATAACATAGGTTCATAAATCAGCGCGCCCAACGTCTGGGCAAACCCAATAACCACCGATGGTTTATAATCACCGATTAAATGCTGCCAAATCGGGTAGTCAAACTGGTTGACATCGACAAAATTAAAATTACTGTCTTTTAGCCAATCACCTAGATGCTGGCTGGCTGGTGCCTCTGGCTGCTTTTGTTGTTTTTGTAAAAATGACAGGCAAAAAGCAGGCGGTACAATGGTTACGACGCTATCGATGAGTTGATACACCATCACAATATCCTGCAAATAACCACAGGCTTGCTCACAAGGGATGGCAGGTAAATACACGGTTTTTTTATTGCTAAACTGCCACAGCGAAAAGCCATCATTCAGCTGTGCTTGTTGAGCCGTGGTGCGGCGCAGTACTTGCCAACATAAATGATGCAACCAAAATTGTAACAGGTATTTTTCTTTGCCAGAGGTTGGCAAATAATTTAACCAATAGCTGGGATTGGCAGCTGCGGCAACCTTATTTTCAATTGATTGATACGGTTTATATAATGGCAAGTTGGCAGTGATGACCCAGCTTTCTTTACTGTCCATCAGTCCTGCTTGTTTATCCAGCGCCAAGGCACTGATGGCGATTCGCTGCTCTTCACAGGGGGTTAACGCGGTTGCCACCCATTGGATGACCTCGTCCGTATTTTGTACATCTAATGCCCCAAATTTATCTGAATAAAAATTCCCTAACAACTTTGCCTCAGTAGCCTCGAGCTGTTGGCTGATGGTTTTTAAGTGATGAACAAATTCCTGCAAATCTTTTTTGAGTTGTTGCTGATTTTGCTGCAACGATTGGTAGCGGTTCACCCCGGCTGGTAATAACTCATTGATAGCGATGTTGATTGACTCTTGAACCATTGGCTTTTGTGCGTTTGCTGCCAGTTTCATCTCGTTTTGATGGCTATTATGGGTATTATCGCCCTTATCGGACAAGGCTTGTGCAAAAAAAGCGTCTAACAAAGATTTACGCAACAACCAGCCATCTAACGCATCCAAGGTTAACGATTCAAACTCGTTATCATTGTCATTTCTATCATTGCCAACGCTATCATTGTCACCTTGGGCAGGGATAGCAATATTTTGTGCCTTTACAAAGGCTTTGGCAGGATCGGCTAGGTTGCCAACGATTTTGCTCAAGTTGACATAATGCTGCTGCGACTGTTCAGGCAGGTCGGACAAACGCTGTTTTAGTTGTTGCCACTGCGATAGCCAGTCGGTTAGTTGCTTTGTATCCCAAACTTGCACGATTGGCTGAGTGGACGTAGCGTCTTTATCTTGCAGCGCTGTATAAAGATTATGCCAGATTTTGGCAGGTGGGTACAGGGCAGTTTTTGATAGCTTGATTTGCTGGTTTAGAGTAGCTGTGGTTTGTTGTAAATCAGCGGATACCCCCTCGTCATTAATTTGCTCGGGACTTTGAATACCTTTATCTTTATGCTCGCTCTTTTGCTCGTTTTTTTGCTCAGTTTGCGGCAATTCAAAATAACTTTTATCAAATGGCAAGGCGGCATGATGGGTGACCAAATAGGCTTTTACCCATTGTTCAAAGTTGGCTGATTGGGGATTTGGAGAATTATTGCTTAGGCTATTTTGGTCGTTATTGGGGTCAATGATTACGTCATCACTCGCCATTCGGTTTTGCAAAAAGTCGAGTAATTCCTGTACGGGACTGGCAGGTAAATGCTCGTGGGTATCTGTGGTACTTTTACCATTATAAAATATCCAGCACGCTTGCTTGGCGCACAATAGCGCATCCAAAAACGCGCCTAAATCGTCATCTTCTCGAAATCTGTCACCGCGAATGGGCAATCCTGCCTGCATCAGATTATAACGGTTTTGCTGCTCTTGCTTTGGAAACTCAGACAAATTTAAATTCAGCATCACCACCAATTTATACGGCAGGCTACGCACTGAACCGATACGGGCAAAGGTAATCACGCCTGACGGCTCGGCACTCACTTGCTGATTGATAATTGATTGGGCGATGTTTTCGAGTACAAAAGTGAGTTTAAGTGGCAAATGCTCAGTGTCAATTTGCTGCACTGGCTCGGTAGATATGTTGGGATTTTTTGCGGTTTTGCTTGTTACCGTCGCGAGGTATTTGCTATTGGCTTCAATATTTTCTTTTAGGTCATTTTGTGCGGCAAAAATCGCGCGCCACGCATTGGTTTGATTAAATAGGCTAAATTTTTGTTGAATGAGCTTTTCTATTTGGGTTAGCCATTCAGGCAGGGTTTTGACGTCATTACCTAGGTGACGATTGTCATCCAACGTTTGATAAATATCACACAGCACAGCGACGATGTCGGCATCCGCCATGGTCAAGTTTGTCAGTGGTACAAACTTCTCTACCACACCAAAGCTATTGGTATACTCGCCAAAACTGACCACCGTGGCTTTGGGCATCATCACGCCAGCGACCAAGCGCTCAAGCGCATAAGCAAAGGTGTATCGATAGTCATCATCGGCAGCACTTAAGGTTTGCTGCAAATCCAGCTCGTCAAACCCGCGAATAAATCCTGCCTGAGTCAGCAAATCACAAGCACGGGTCATCTGCTCCAAATTAAGCCCAAAGCTTTCATATAGCGGCGCTAGCATCAACCAATCAAATACTTCGCTACGCTGAAACCGAGCGCCTGCCCGATTGAGCAGCGTGTAGTACCCTGTAATCGCTTGCCAAAGCAGGTTGATATCTTTTGCCACCACGCCTGTCACTTTGGCGGGCAACTGATAGCCATCACCGCCCACATGTTTGGGGAACGTGGCTTCGATGATGTTTTGGTGGTTTTCGATGTCGGGCAATAATACCAAAATATCTGACAATGCTCGTCTATCCCAAGGATCGGTGGGAATCTGCGCTGGTGTGGCTTGCATATCGCTATAATTTAGCCACCCGATAATCATACTGCGTAGCACTTCAAGCTGGCGCACCATGCTATGACAGACATGAATGGCGATACTGGTATCAAGTGATTTGGGTCGCCATTTTTCCACGTTTTCAAGTTGCTTATTGGATTCTTGCTTGAGTTTGTCTTTAATGGCTTTGTATAGACCAAGCGTGGATTCGATATCTTTAAGCCCATTACTTTGAATATTGGCAAGCTGCTGCTGCAAAAGCTGGGTTTGCTGCGCGAGGTTTTGGCGGCTATCTTCATTCGCTGCTTTTGCTGCCTTTGCTTCATCGCCTTTCACCAGTTTAAGCATGTCATTGATTTTGGCGGTCGTCGCGACTTCTTCTAGCATCAAGATGTCATGTTGGATAAATTCGAGTAACGTATTGGGCGGTGTGTTATCAAAATCATCTTGCCACAGTACATGTTCATATTCATTACCCGATAAGCTTGCGAGCATGGCAAACACTTCACGCGATTGTTTGCCAAACCGTGACAACAAGGTATGACCATAATCTTTTAGATACCAAGCGTCATGCTTGCTGGCATCGTCTTCCATTTGCATTTGCATGAGCCAGTTTTTATCGACGATATCTGCCCAAAATTGCTCTGACGGGTTAAAGTGTAAAATCGTGACGTCGGTTAGCACCCCTAAGCGTTGTAAATCCAATAACTCTGTCGGTGGTAACTGCTGCAAAGTAAATAAAAACACGTGCTTTGGTAACTTGCTACGACTGATGTTGCGGATACGGGTCTCTGAATGGTTTAATGCTTGCCAAAACTGCTGATGCAACTGCTCGCGAAACCGGTAGTCATCATCAAACAGCTGCCGCCATAAAAATCGCTGCGCGGCTTCTAACTGTTCGTAGTGCTCAACGAGCCAGTCTGGCGTCTCGATGGCATTGGACGCATCCCGCCCGTTTAAGCGGTTATGCAGCGCATCTTTCTTGGCAATCATGTCACTCACCGCCACAGGCTTGTCTTGCCCCCAATTACTGAGCCACTGCGGACGATAGGTCATATAGCGATTGAGCATATTTGCCATATCACTGGCTAGCTGCCAGATGCGTTGATCTTGGGTTTGCAACTCAGCAGATTGGCTAATTACGTCATTAGACAGTAGCGACTGGTTATTCGCCCAACTTAAACTGTCAACGATGGCGGGTGTATCAGGTGCAAAACCAGTCGTATTTGGGCTATCTGCTTCTTTGTCTTCAACGTCTTCAACCAACGGGGATAAAAATGGATGAAGCGGATGGTGTGGCTGCTCCACAATGGCTTGTCGGTACTGGGTTAAATAGCCAAATATTTGCCACTGCATGACGTTTTTGGACAGCATTGCCACTTCTGGCACGTCTAATATATCGTCGTCTTGCGAGATGCGCGCATAGGTTCTTAAAACCCGCTGCATCAGTCCCAAAAAATAGCGACCCCAAAATTCGGTGGTCACTAAGGTGCTGATGCCTGCCTTATCTGCGACTTGTTTTTTTAACCACTCCCCCATGACTTTAGATGGCACAATCACCTGAAATGGCTCAAAAATTGAGCTTTGATAACTGGGATTTTTGTAAGCCTTTAACAAATGGTCAAATAGCGTATCGATTTTATTACTTTGTACAATCGTTAGCATGCAGTAAATACTCAAGAATTTTTATAGATAGTGAGTGGGTCGCTCAAAAAATTATACAGCAAAAAAATGCACCACCATCACCGCTCAATAAAAAAATCGCCCGAATTACAACATTCGCGACAGCCAGTGTCGCCTACAATCTATTAACCTCTGTAACTCACTTAGCTGTCATGCACTACAAAGCAGGCAATACACCGCCAATAAAGTGATAAACTTATCTCTACGTCAATCATGAGTATATTTTTGGTTACGTTTCATCTTTAAATGTTGTAAGCCATTTGTTTTACTTATAATATTAAGCTTGGCAGGTCACATAATAACCTATAAAGAAAACAACCTAACGAAACAACCTAAGAGAACGACCAGGAGACGACCATGACTGACAATACTAACGCTAACCCTATCGACAAATCTCAATTAGACAACGCCCAATCTGATGTTGCCAATGAAGCGATGGAAGGCATCAATCGTACCGACATCAACCAAGATAATGCGAGCACTCCTACCTCTAAGGGCTCTGATGAATCGCTACTTGATATGTTACATGAGGCGAAAAAATTCGAAGATGAAGATGAAGAATAAGATAAAATCAAACGGTTAAGGTCGCTACTTAGCCGTTTTTTTACGGGTTAATAAATATGTTTGATAAGCCAACGCTGACGATAATACAATCACAATGGGTAACATCAGCGTCATGTATTTGTAGTGGATATAGCCTAAAGCACCCAATACCCCGCCCCCGCAAAAGCTGTACCATATCATCGCTTGAAACACGAACATCTTCTTATTAATCGGTCTGCCTGCCAGCCAATTACCCAAGGCTGAGCCCATATCTGAGGTCAATCCTGTCAAATGGGTGGTGCGAATCACCGCACCGCTATAGGTCGCGACCATTGAATTTTGCAAGCCGCAAGCCATCGCGGCAAACACCTGCCCACAAAACGACTGGTAGCTAAATAAAATCAAACTGATAATTAATAAACTTGCTTCAATTAACAAAGCGTTGCCATAGCGCTTACCTTCTTTTAATGCCGTACTACCCACCACAAAGCCACTGATAACTGCCCCAGATAAAAACGATAACAGCACGATACAAACCATCGCCATCTGCTGGTAGTGCTGTTCCGCCAATGCTGTGGCAAATAGCGTCACATTGCCCGTTACATGCGAAGCGGACAAATGGGTGAAGCCGACTAATGCGGTGCTATTGATACACCCTGCATTAAACGCCAGCACGCAGCCACCCCATAAAATCCACTTGGGTAATTTATTAATCATTAGCTACCGCCATTTATCAGTCTTTAGCTGACTTGCCAAACAGGTTAAGCCTGACAAAAAATGGTAAGCTTAACCACACGGCTTTGCAATCCCTATCGAAACATCAAGCAAAAAAAGAGCAACCATGGTCGCTCTTTTATCAACTACCCGCCTAACAATTAGTCTTCTACCTGCATCATCACTTGTTCAGAGAGCGCCACGGTATTAAACCCAGCATCGACAAATAAAATCTCGCCGGTGATACCAGACGCCCAAGGCGATAACAAGAACATCGCGGCATTACCCACTTCTTCGATATTGACATTGCGCTGTAGCGGTGACATTTTGGCATTGGTGTCGAGCATTTTACGAAGTGATTTGATACCGCTTGCCGCCAAGGTACGAATTGGACCTGCAGAAATCCCATTGACACGGATACCATCGCTACCCATTGAGCTGGCAAGGTAGCGAATGCTCGCTTCCAGACTGGCCTTGGCTAGACCCATGACATTGTAGTTTGGCAACACATGGATACTGCCTTCATACGTCAAGGTTAACAGCGAGCCTTGGCGTTTTGCCAGTAACTCACGGCTGGCTTTAGCAAGCGCCACAAAGCTGTAGCTACTAATATCATGGGCAATGGCAAAGCCCTCACGGGTGGTCACTTGGGTAAAATCACCATCTAGCTGATCGGCAGGGGCAAAACCAATGGCATGCACGACCCCATCAATGCCATCTGGCCAGTGTGCAGCAACTTGGGCAAAACACGCTTCGATTTCGCTATCTGACGCCACATCACACGCCAATACCTTCTCTGCACCAAAAGTTTCGGCTGCCATATCCACGCGTTTTTTCATTTTTTCATTCGGATAGGTCAAAATTAAACTCGCGCCTTCACGATGTAACGCTTCTGCGATACCCCAAGCAATCGATAATTTACTGGCGATACCGGTAACAACGAAACGCTTCCCTGTTAATAGCATGGTTTTTCCTTATTTTTCAGTGAACGAATATGCACTATAATAGCTCAAAATTAGGGAGTAATTCTAGCAAAAAACCCAAACAAAGCAAATTTAGTGATTTTCATGGCGTTTGTGACAAAAATCGCTTTACAAATAGTGGTAAAACGTTAAGCTATGCCTATTTTTTTAAACTTAAATGTTATCATGACTATGCCTGCAAATTTTGACGAGATTATCCAACAAAACAGTGATGCCTACCGCACCCTAATTGCATCAACAGGGGAAGACTTAACACGTGAGGGACTACTTAATACCCCAGAACGTGCTGCTAAAGCCTTTAGTTTTTTGACCCAAGGCTATCATCAAGATTTGGTTGAAATTACCAACAACGCGATTTTTCCAACTGACAATAATGAATTGGTCATGGTAAAAAATATCGAGTTTTATTCGATGTGTGAGCATCACATGTTGCCTTTTTATGGCGTTGCGCATGTGGCGTATCTGCCCGATGGCAAAGTGATTGGACTGTCAAAAATGGCACGTATCGTGGATATGTACGCCCGACGTTTGCAAATTCAAGAAAACTTAACCCGCCAAATCGCACAAGCGGTGATGGATATGACAGGGGCAAAAGGCGCGGCGGTGGTGATGGATGCCGCGCATATGTGCATGATGATGCGCGGGGTGATGAAACAAAAATCCGATACCCGCAGTATGTCACTCCTGGGCGAATTCAAACACAATACCGAGGCAAGACAAGCGCTGTTAATGGCGATTCCAAGCACCTAATATATAGACTTGGTACCTAAACTTAGCGCCCAAACAGTCAACCTAAGTTAACTAGTCAAAAAAGCCCCATTGATGTTACTGGGGCTTATTTATATTCAGCCGATTTATAACGGGCATATAGTACTTTTCAATATCATCTATTGGCGATACACTAAAATGGTTTTCGATTTTTGCCCTGTGAGCCCATAACATTGAGACAAACACATTAAAACAATAACAAGGAATATAAAATGATCCATCATACCAAGGCGATTAATAGCTTTCTTGACTACGTTAAAGTTCAATTGCCCATCATCCAAGCGCCGATGGCAGGTGTCCAAGATAGTAAACTCACGATTGCGGTATCCCAAGCAGGTGGCTTTGGCTCACTGCCTGGCGCCCTGCTCAGCCTACAAAAAATTGAAAGCGAAATTAAGGCTATTCGTGCTGCGACTGACGCCCCCTTTAATGTCAATTTTTTTGCGCATCAACAACCTGACTATACCCAAGCGATGCAAGAAAAATGGTTTAATACCCTACAACCTTATTATCAAGAATTTGGTTTGACCCAAGATGAGATAGCTACGACCGGTGGACGTCAGCCATTTACCCATGAACAAGCAGCGCTATTGGCGGATTTAAAAGTCCCTGTGGTGAGTTTTCATTTTGGGCTACCGGACATCGCTTTATTAAATATCGTCAAAAAATCCGGGGCGATTGTGATATCCTCTGCCACCACGCCTGCGGAAGCGCGCTGGTTGCAAGCCAATGGGTCGGATATGATTATCGCGCAGGGTTTGGAAGCTGGCGGACATCGGGGTATGTTTTTAAGCCAAGATGTGACGCTGCAAGCGGGCACTTTTAGCCTATTGCCCAATATCATCCGCTCTGTCAGTTTACCAGTGATTGCGGCAGGCGGTATCAGCGACAACGCTACCGCACAAGCAGCGTTTGCTATGGGTGCTAGCGCAGTACAGGTGGGTACGGCTTTTTTGCTGGCAGATGAGTGTGATACCAAAGAATTTCACCGTAAGGCACTACAAAGTGAGCGAGCCGAACACACCGCTTTAACCAATGTATTTAGTGGCGGCTTAGCACGTGGGATTGTCAATCGCTTTATGCAAGAAGCGGGGTATATTAGCGAGTCTGCACCGCCATTTCCCCATGCATCGTTTGTGAGTAACCCCCTTAAAGCCAAAGCCGAAAGCATGGGAAGTGATGAGTTTAGCTCACTGTGGGCAGGGCAAAATGCGAGATTGGCGAAAAGTGGTACAGCAGATAAAATTATTCAATATTTACTGGGCTACTAATTGCAAAAAATAATCTTGATATATTTTGTTAGTAAAAAAAACGTGAGTCGCATCACTCACGTTTTGTTTACTGCACAGTTTAGAAACCTAATGTTTTGCCATCAGGATTTCTGGGGTCAGAATAGCCATAAAACCCAGAATCATCAGCTTGAATAATTTGAATACGCCCCATTGGTGCTTTAGTAACAACTTTATGACCTTTGTCTTGCAACAATTTTATCGTATCAGGACTAATGCCTGCTTCAACTCTAAGCTCATCGGGTAACCATTGGTGATGAACGCGTGGTGTAATTATCGCTTCTGCTGGATTCATTTCATGATCAATCGTATTAACCACACTTTGCAATACAGTCGTGATGATACGAGCCCCACCTGGACTACCTGTCACAAGCCAAGGTTTATTATTTTTCATGACAATCGTTGGTGTCATTGAAGACAGTGGACGTTTTTTTGCTTCAATCGCATTGGCAGCGCCACCCACTAGACCAAACGCATTTGGCACACCGGGTTTTACTGAGAAGTCATCCATTTCATTATTGAGTAAAATCCCTGTGCCTTCTACAACAATGCCACTACCAAAGTTAAGATTTAATGTATAGGTGACAGCAACGGCATTGCCCGCTTTATCCATGACTGAAAAATGCGTAGTCTGGTCACTTTCATAAGGTTGTGGTTTACCAGGTTTAATGTTTGATGAAAGTCTTGCTTTATTATCATCAATCGTTTTGACCCGTTCATTAGCATAGGCTTTCGAAGTTAAACCTGTGACAGGGATTTTGACAAAATCCGGGTCGCCCAAATATTCTGAGCGGTCAGCATAGGCTAATTTCATACTCTCTGCCATGTGGTGAATATTTTTGGCACTATTTACCCCATCTTCTTTGATAGGGTAATGCTCAAGCATATTTAATATCTCAATCAAGTGTACACCACCTGAACTTGGGGGTGGCATAGTAACAACTTTATAGCCTCGATAATCACCAATAATTGGCTGACGCTCAACAACTTTATATGTTTTTAAATCTTCAAGTGTCATTGTGCCACCATGTGATTGCATTTCTTTAGCAATTTTTGTGGCGATTTCACCTTGATAAAATGCTTTTGCCCCTTGTTTGGCAATCAAACGCAATGATTTCGCCAAGTCTTTTTGTACCAACAAATCACCAGATTTCAGCGGTTCACCGTTTTTGAAAAAAATCGCTTTGCTAGCTGACCATTTACCCAGTGTTGATTTTTCTTCCTTTAACGTCTGTGCCAATACATCACTGACAATAAACCCTTTGTCTGCAAGCTTAATTGCAGGCTCTAGCACTTTAGATAATGGCATTGTACCCCATTTTTTTAGCGCGTATTCCATCCCAGCTACTGTACCAGGCACACCTGAAGCGTCATGCGTGAACAATGATTTTCCATCAATAACATTCCCTTGATTATCAAGGTACATGTCACGGCTAGCTTTGGCTGGCGCAATTTCGCGAAAATCAATCGCAACATCTTTGCCAGTTTTATCATCATGCAACACCATAAAACCACCACCACCAATGTTGCCTGCATTTGGCAAGACGACTGCTAAGGCAAATCCAACCGCGACCGCCGCATCGATAGCATTCCCGCCTTGTTTTAATATATCCAAACCAACTTGCGTTGCTAACCCTTGCTCGGAAGCCACCATACCATTTTTACCATAGACAGGATGAAAGATATCATTACTGCTATCGTAGCGATTTGCCGCTAACTGGCTAGCATTGGTGGCTGGTTGTGATAATAGTTTGCTTTGGGCAATGGGTGATATCACCAACATTAAAGCCAATGACAGATTGGTTAAAATCAGTTTAGGTTTTAGTCGCATGTCCCTATCCTTCTAAATTACTAGTTGATGTTGTAGCAGATACAAATAATATGTATTGCTACAATATACATAAATCCTTTCACAAAAACGTCATATTAAATTGTGACAAAAATGTTTCTGTTATCTGACCAATTCGTTAATTTTACTAACGGATATTTAAGCTATAAGTATTTACCACAATCTGCAAGCTTTTTTAACTGCCATACCCCATCAATTAAAGATTGCTATCGTTTATTAAGTCTGTGATGTAGCTTAACCACATTGCCCATAATCAAAATCGCTGGGGCGGGCAAGTTTGCCTCGGCTTGTTTTGCCACGATGGTCTCAAGCGTGCCTGTCAAAACTTGCTGATGCGGCAAGCTGGCATTGGACACAATCGCAATCGGTGTACTTGGGTTTTTTCCTGCGTTAATCAAGCCACTCGTCAATTTATCCAGCTGCTTTAACCCCATATAAAAAACCACGGTTTGGTTATCATCAAGCCAGCTGGCAAAGTCTTCATTCATGGTATCCGTCTTAAGAGAGGCGGTGACGAACTTGACAGAGTGCGCATACGCACGGTGAGTCAATGGAATACCGGCACAGCTTGCCGCCGCAGTGGCTGCGGTGATGCCAGGCACGACTTCAAACTCAATCCCAGCTGTAACCAATTGCTCGGCTTCTTCGCCGCCACGCCCGAATACATACGGGTCGCCACCTTTGAGACGTAACACGCGCTGTCCTTGCTGCGCCTGTTCAACGAGTAGCTCATTGATTTTTTCTTGCCTTACCGCATGATCACTGGCTTTTTTGCCGACGTAGATTTTGGTGGCATCACGCCTGCATAGATCGAGAATCTGCGCTGAAACCAAATTATCATAAAATACCACATCCGCTTGTTGCATCAATCGTAGCGCTTTAAAAGTTAGCAAATCAGGATCGCCTGCCCCTGCGCCCACAATGTACACCTTACCAAGCTGTGCTTTATCTGTCGGCTGGTTGTTGGCGTGCTGCTGTAGTAGAGTTTCAAGTTGGCTTTCAGCTTTGCTTAGGCTATTTGTATTGCCTTCAAATACCGATTCCGCCACTTGCCCTTCAAAGGCTTGCTCCCAAAACTTGCGTCTAGCGGTCACATTGGGCAATGCAGCTTTCACTTTATCACGAAATCTACCTGCCAACCCTGCCAATTCGCCATATTGCGGTGGCACGACTGTTTCGATTTTGGCTCGCAGCAGTCTTGCCAGCACAGGGGCTTTGCCTGCACTGGATACCGCAATGGTAATCGGATTGCGGTCGACGATGGCAGGAAAGATAAAGGTACATAGCGGTGGATTGTCGACGACATTGACTGGGATAAAACGATCTTCACAGTCTTGAAAAATCTGCGCATTCACCGTTTCATCATCGGTACAAGCAATGACAATGGTTTGTTTATCCAAATATTTTTGATGATAAACATCGTTAATCAATTGATGACGAGAATTACTAAATTGCTCGGTGAGCCTTGGCTCATAGCTCGGTGCGACAAAAGTGATAGTTGCCCCAGCTTTGTCAAGCAAATCCGCTTTACGCAGTGCCACTTCCCCACCGCCAACCACGAGCACGGGGCGCTTTTCTAATTTAAAAAATAGCGGTAAGGTATTCATAGACATTCTCAACATTAGATAGCGACAAGAACAATTAAGCCGAACCGAAGTTCAGCTTAACATTTTCATACATACTGCCGATCAAAAATTATAATTGTGTGTGTAGACCACATTCACGGTTCTCTTCAACTTTGGTTGGGTCGAAGTAGTCATGTTCATTTGGCAAATCATGCTCTTTTAAGTAGGCTTCTAGGTCATCTTCTGACCAATAGAACAATGGCGCTACTTTTAACACACCGTCTTTGCTTTCTGACAACACGTCAAGCGATTGACGAAATTCCGTTTGGTCTTTACGAATCGCATTAATCCACACATCTGGGGCAATTTCTTTTAACGCACGTCCAAACGGCTCAAGTTTGACTTGCTCAGTGAATTTTGCGTGCGCTGGGTTATTGACGCTAGGTACGCCGTTGAATTCGACATCACGCCAAGCTGCGGTTTGTTGCGGCAAGTAGGTAATCACATTTAAGTTTAGGCGTTTAATCAAATCTTGGGCGTGGCGGTAAGTGGCTTCCGTGTTGTAGCCAGAATCCACGAACAATACTTTGATATCAGGACGTTGTTTGGCAACCATCTCTAGTAGTACCACTTCGTAAGGGCGAAAGTTGGTAGTGATGATAGGATTACTACCTTGTGCCAGTGCCCAAGCAATGATTTCCTCTGGGGTTTTGCCATTTAATTCTGCGTTAGCTTTGTCTAGGTCGATATTTAGTTTATTGCTCATTGGATTTCCTAATGTTTTATGGTGAAAAATTGGGATACGCTATGCTAATCAATTATGCGATGTTTAAAAAATGATTTTTAATGATATTATTATGAAAATTTAGAATTAACAAATTAACTTGAAATGCAGAAACCCCAAGTTCGAAACGACACCGTAGCAACCTGCTAACATTAAAAAAGCGAACCCTTAGATTCGCTCAATCTTAGCATGATTCAATAATTAATTGGCAAAAATCGGTAATTGCGTCACACTGCGGCCTGTATAACGGTGTTTGATATCGACAAAATAATCAAACCAACTGGGGTTAAAATCACTGTCAGCAATATCAAACTCACTAAATCCTACTTCAGTAAGTAGCTGCAACGTATCTGGCAAGATATCACCGCTAGCGCGCAACACAATAGCGGGGTTATAACTGGGGTGTTGCTGGATTTTTTGCGCCAAACTATAACCGCGTCCATCACGAAAACCATGAAAATCAATCACAATCACCGACAGTAGCGGCATCACTTTGACAAAGTCCTGTTGCAAAAACTGATAATCACTAGCGCCCGATAAAATAATACCCAGTTTTTTATCGCCCAGCCGATGAGACAGTGCTACTAAATCATCCGCTTCTAGCTGCGGTTTTGGCGGATTTTTCTCGCTAAATTCGACAGGGCGATAGTCCACCAAAATTTCAGTGATATCTGAGGCATACTGGGATGGGTTGATATGCTCGATTTTTTGCTCATGAATACTCACGCTCACTGACTTTACATTATCAATCACTTGGCTTTGGTTAATGAGTGCCATGGCTTATCCCTCCACCGGCTGTTCTGATTTGTCACGATATACATACTCTTTAAATGGCTCAATACCGATACGATCAACAACTTCAGCAAACGTTTCACTACCAAAGTCGGTATCCGCCGCTTGACGGTATTTAAGATAGACTTGCAGGATATCATCCACCGTCGCCGCAACCGCATCGACAGGCACCGATTTACCCAAAATATCGCCTAATTTAGCGTTTTGACCCGATCTACCACCGAGGGAGATTTGGTACCAATGCTCGCCTTTTTTATCCACGCCCAAAATACCGATATCGGCGACATGGTGATGCGCACAGGCATTCATACAGCCTGACATATTTAGACGAATCTCACCAATATCATGGACAAAGTCTGCGTCTTGGAAATATTGGTTGACTTGGTTAACGATATTTAAGGTACTGGCATTGGCCAATGAGCAATAGTCAAAGCCTGGACATGAGATAATATCCGTCAATAAGCCAATATTTGGACGGGCAAGGTCATATTGTTTGAGCACCTGATAGACGTCATATACTTCTTCAAGTTTGACGTCCGTGAGTACCAAGTTTTGATGATGGGTGCCGCGCACTTCACCAAAGCTGTATTTATCCGCCAAATCAGCCACCACACGCATTTGGGTAGCGGTGATATCGCCCGTGTCTTGCATAAAATGTTTCAGTGAGATAATCACCACATGATAGCCTTTGACTTTATGCTCGCGGGTATTTTGATTAAACCAACGCACAAACTCGCTATCTTCAAACTGGGTAGCCAGTTTGTCTTGGCTAGCTTGTAATTGTTGTTGGCTGAATGTTTGATACGCCGGCTGTGGAAAGAAGGTTTTGGCGTGTTCAATTTGTTCAGCTGTCAGTGTTAATGCACCGTCTTTATTGTGTTTTTGCCAATCTTCTTCTACTATCCGTGAAAACTCTTCGGCGCCCATACTTTCAACCAAAATCTTGATGCGGGCTTTGTATTTGTTGTCACGGCGACCATATTGGTTGTAGATACGTAAGATGGCATCTAAATAAGAGAGTAAATGGCGTTCAGGTAAAAACGGACGAATCACTTTACCAATCACAGGGGTGCGCCCTAGACCACCGCCCACAATCACTTCAAAGCCAATGTCACCTGCGTCATTTTTGACCACATGCAAGCCAATGTCATGCAGCTGAGTCGCCGCACGGTCCGACCGGGTACCGATAACCGCAATTTTAAATTTACGCGGTAAATAGGTAAATTCTGGGTGAAACGTTGACCATTGGCGAATGATTTCACAATACGGGCGCGGATCGGCAATTTCATCAGCCGTCACACCGGCAAACTGGTCGGTAGTGGTATTGCGAATACAGTTACCTGAAGTTTGAATCGCATGCATTTGTACCGATGCCAATTCTGCCAAAATATCGGGTACTTCTTCTAATTTTGGCCAGTTAAATTGCATATTGGTACGGGTGGTGATATGACCATAGCCACGGTCGTATTTTTCGCTGATGTCGGCAAGTTTACGCAGTTGATACGTCGCAAGCAGACCATAAGGAATCGCCACGCGAAGCATCGGCGCATGACGCTGAATATATAGACCGTTCATCAGGCGTAGTGGCAAGTACGCTTCTTCACTGAGCTCGCCAGCCAAAAAACGTCGGGTTTGGTCGCGAAACTGCTCGACCCGATCATTTACCAATTGTTGGTCAATTGCGTTGTATTTATACATGCGGATTCCTATGTCACTAAGACAAATTCTAATTACAAAGTGAATTTAAAACTTTTAGCTTTTGCAGCTATTTCAACTGGGTGAAATTTTAACCTGCCTATCATAAATGCCCAAGGGGTTTTTAGTAAATTCCATTTTTACATAAATATATCGAGTTACTGCATTTATTATTGCGAACTGCAATATTCTATTATACGCTACCTTAATTTTCTTGAACCGTCTGTTTTTTTGACACGTTAATTTTGACACGCTAATATAGGAAATCCGATGAGCCAAAGCGCCACTTCAACTCTCCATTCTCTAAGCCAACTGGTCCCACCACACGGTAGTGACACATTAAAAGAAAAATTACTCCAAGGCGATGCGCTAACCGCTGCCCAGCAAAAAGCCAAAAATCTGCCAAAAATCCAAATCAGCTCCCGTGAAGCCGGTGATTTGATTATGCTCGGTATTGGCGGCTTTACCCCGCTAGATGGTTTTATGAACCAAGCAGACTGGCAAAACGTATGTGACAATATGCATTTAACCACTGGCGACAATGCGGGCGTGTTTTGGCCCATTCCTATTACCCTATCGACCGATACTGACACCGCCGATACGCTAAACCCAGGCGATGACATTGCGCTAGAATACCAAGGCGAAATCATGGGGATTTTGACCTTAAGCGAAAAATACCGCATTGATAAAGCGCACGAATGCCAAACCGTCTTTGGCACCACAGAACTTGAGCATCCCGGCGTTGCCATGGTGATGGCGCAAGGTGATGTCAACCTAGCGGGCGATGTGGTGGTGTTGAGCGAAGGCGAATTCCCGAGCAAATATGGTGATATCTACCTCACCCCGGCACAAACCCGTGACATCTTTACTCAAAATGGCTGGAAAACCGTCGCTGCCTTCCAAACCCGTAACCCGATGCACCGCTCACATGAGTACCTTGCCAAAATCGCCATTGAAATCTGTGATGGCGTACTTATTCATTCATTGCTTGGCGCATTAAAACCTGGGGATATTCCTGCAGACGTACGCCAAGAAGCCATTGCTACATTAATCGACCATTACTTCCGTAAAGACACCGTCATCCAAGCAGGCTATCCACTGGATATGCGCTATGCAGGTCCGCGTGAAGCGTTATTACATGCCTTATTCCGTCAAAACTACGGCTGTAGCCATTTGATTGTCGGTCGTGACCATGCAGGCGTGGGTGATTACTATGGCGCATTTGATGCGCAGCATATTTTTGATACGCTCAAACCGAATGATTTAATCACCCAACCGTTAAAAATTGACTGGACATTCTGGTGTGATGCTTGTGACTCGATGGCATCGACCAAAACTTGCCCACACGATGCCAGCCATCACGTCAAAGTCTCAGGTACCAAATTACGTAAAGCCCTATCGGAAGGGGAAGACGTGCCTGATAACTTCAGCCGTCCAGAAGTGTTAGCGGTACTTCGTAACTACTATGAAGGCTTAGAAGATCATCAAAAACATAAAGTGGAGCTAACCGGTCACTCTGCAAAATAACTATTGCGCGGTTTAACGCTTATCAATCGATAAAAAGGGTATGTGACAATACCCTTTTTTTATTCAACCTTTAGCAAAAAAATTAGCAAAAAAAAGAAGCACTCGGCTTCTTTTTTTATTGCTCAACTAAGCTAAATTTAACTGAGCTAAATTTAACTAGGCTAAATCACATATTCGACGTGCGAATCTTGCAGAAAATTGGCGACAAAATGATTCGAGGGGTGATTGACCAGCGTCTCATAATCCCCAATTTGCACGATTTGACCTTGGTTCATCACCACAATTTCATCGGATAATTCTGCCGCTTCTTCTTGGTCATGAGTCACTAAAATACTGGTGACACCGAGCTCATGATGAATCGAGCGCAGCCAAGCGCGTAATTCTTTACGGACCTTGGCATCGAGTGCGCCAAATGGCTCATCGAGTAACAACAGCTTTGGCTCTACCGCCAACGCACGCGCCAATGCAATACGCTGACGCTGACCACCTGAGAGTTGATGCGGGTATTTTTTTGCGGTTTGGGATAGTTGCACGAGCTCCAGCAGATAATTGACCTTTTTGCTGATTTCCGCGTTGCTTAAGCGTTTGTTTTTTGGCATGACGGTCAAGCCAAACGCCACGTTATCAAACACGGTCATATGGCGAAATAACGCGTAATGCTGAAACATAAAGCCGATATTACGCTGCTGGACAGGCACATCGGTCACATCTTCACCATCAAACAAAATACGCCCTGTATCGGCAAGCTCAAGCCCTGCGATGATGCGCAGTAAGGTAGTCTTACCACAGCCTGAAGGTCCCAACAGCGAGGTTAATTTGCCCGTCGGTACGGTTAAATTGATTGGTTGTAGTGCAGTAAAGCGACCAAACTGTTTGGTGATATCACGGATTTCAATACTCATGGTATTCTCTTAACTTTTTACTTTTTAAATTGCATCAATGTTATTCATCATTGCCAGACTGACGTTTAGTCAACGCCTGCTGCACGATTAAAGTAACGAGTGCCAACAACGCCAACAAACTCGACAATGCAAACGCTGCCGTCATGTTGTATTCATTGTAAGCAATCTCAACCAATAGCGGCATGGTATTGGTTTCACCGCGGATATGACCTGAGACCACACTCACCGCGCCAAACTCACCCATCGCACGGGCATTGGTCAAAATAATACCGTATAGCAATGCCCATTTGATATTAGGCAGCGTCACCCGCCAAAACATTTGCCAGCCTGACGCGCCGAGTGTTAATGCCGCTTGCTCTTCACTGCTACCCTGCGACTGCATCAGCGGAATCACTTCACGTGCCACAAATGGAAAAGTCACAAACATGGTGGCAAGCACGATACCAGGAATGGCAAAAATCACTTGAAAACCAAAGTATTCTAGCCAGCCGCCAAGCCAAGTATTGGCGCCCAGTAGTGCCACGAACATCAAACCTGCGACCACCGGCGACACCGAAAATGGCAAATCTAGCAGCGTGGTGAGGAATTGTTTACCTTTAAAATCAAATCGGGTTAATAGCCAGGCTAATGCAATCCCAATCACGGTATTAATCGGTACCACAATCAGCGCCGTAATCAAGGTAAGTTTGATAGCCGATAATGCCTCGTGATCGGTCAAGGCAGACACATACAACTGCCAGCCAGATTTTAATGCTTCATAAAACACCGATATCAGCGGAATCACTAGCATCAGCGTCATAAACGCCACCGCAATGCCAATTAAGGTATAACGTAGCCATGTCGGCTCACGGGTTGCGGCTTGGGTTTGGTAAGGATATTGGCTGCTGTCTATCATACACTTGCCCCGCCCATACGTTTGGTAAATAGCCACTGCAAGGCATTAATGGCGAATAAAATCACAAACGAAATCATCAACATAAACAAAGCAACCGCAGCAGCCCCTTGCACATCAAAGCTTTCAAGCTTACCAATAATGATTAACGGTAAAATCTCAGATTTCATCGGCAAATTACCCGCAATAAAAATCACCGAGCCATACTCCCCCGTCGCCCGCGCAAACATCATGCCCGAGCCCATCAGCAAGGCAGGATACAACTCCGGCAAGATGACCCGTCTAAAAGTTGTCAGTCTCCCAGCGCCCAGCACCGATGCCGCCTCTTCATATTCTGGCGACAGCTCCGCAAGCACAGGTTGCACCGCACGCACAATAAACGGTAAACTCACCACAATCAGTGCCAACCAAATACCAATAGGGGTAAAAGCAATTTTAATGCCGAATGGCGCAAAAAACTGCCCGATTAAACCATTGGGTGCATATAAAGTTGCTAGCGAAATACCCATCACCGCCGTTGGCAAAGCAAACGGCAAATCCACCAGCGCATTTAAAATCGACTTTCCCCAAAACTCATAGCGCACCAACACCCATGCAATCAGCGTACCAAACACCAAATTGGTCAATGTCGCTAGCAATGACATTTTTAGCGACAGCTCAATCGCTGCCTTGACGCGCGGCTCGGCAATGGTTTTGATAAAGCCTGCCACGCCAATATCGGCGGTCGTCATTACCATTGCCACAAATGGCAACAGCACGATAATCGACAATGCCAACACACTAATACCCAAACTCAAATTAAAAAACGGCATGATATGGCGCTTTTTATTGCGTTTTAAGGGTGAATTGGGTGTTTTAGGCTGATTGTTTGATGTTAAATCGGCTTGATGGTTAGCATTGATGCTTGCCATGCAGGGCTTCCTTTACTAATAATCGGTAGGCAACGTGAGAATTTAGAATAATAAACATACAAAAATAAAAATTCAAAAATAAAGATACAAAAAGCTCTGTACCCAAAATCTTAAGCACGGCTATAGTACCATCTCACTTTGATTTTCCAAACTATATTTATGCGCTTTAAATATTCTTAGCTAGAATAAAAAACCAGAGCCGAACTCTGGTTTTGTGAGCTTAACACAGCGAACTATTTTGCTGCAGGTGCCGATGCTATGGTGCTCGTTGGGCTGGCTAGTTGATCAAAGACGCCCCCATCTTTGAAGTATTTGGTCATGATATCCGTCCAGCTACCAAATTCGGCATTAGGGCTAAAGGTGGTAAGCGCGGGTAATTTATCTTGATTTTTAGCCAGTACCGCTGCATCACTTGGGCGAAGATATAAATCTGCCGCCAATTGCTGGGCAGGCTCACTCCATAAATAATCAAGATAGGCTTTCGCTGCGTCGTTCGTGCCTTTTTTATCGGTCACTGATTTGACAATCGCCACGGGGTTTTCTGCTGATATGGTATAGCTTGGATAGACGATTTGCACATCGCCTTTACCAAACTGTTTGACCGCGAGATTGGCTTCATTCTCAAAGGTGACTAACACATCGCCAATTTGACGTTGTAAGAACGTCGTAGTCGCCGCACGCCCACCATTTTCATACACCGGCACGTTTTTGAGCAACTCTTTGACAAAGTTTTTGGTTTTGCTTTCATCTTTATTAAAACTATGTAAGCCGTAGCCATACGCGCCTAAGAAGGCATAACGCCCATTACCCGTGGTTTTCGGGTTGGCAAGTACGATTTGTACACCTGGTTTTGCCAAATCAGACCAGTCTTTGATTTGTTTTGGGTTGTCTTTACGCACCAAAAACACGATGGCACTGGTATAAGGGACTGCTTTGTTTGGGAATTGGCTTTGCCAATCTTGTGCCACTAAGCCTTTTTTCACCAACAGCTCTACATCTGAGCCTTGGTTCATACTGACCACGTCCGCTTGCAGACCGTTGGCAACTGCGAGCGCTTGTTTGCTAGAGCCGCCATGCGATTGCTGGATATCAATGGTTTTGCCGCTATTTTTGGTTTCGTAGTCTTTGATAAACAGTGGATTGTAGCTTTTATAAAAGTCACGCGCGACGTCATAGGAGACATTGAGCAGTTTAATAGCGCCTTTATCGCTCGCACCTTTATTTGATTGCGTAGCGGCTTGACCTGAAGCGGCTTGTTGGTCTTGCTGGGTGGGCGCACGTGAACAGCCCGCTAGGCTCACGCCTAATAACGCCATACTTGATAGCACGGCTACGGTTTTGTGTTGAACCTTAGTTTTTTTTTGAAAATTAACAGTCATCATGGTCACCCCTCATCTCAATGTATAAAAATCAATATATAATGTTAAATTCATTCATACTATTTTACAAAAAAAGCGTCGACAAAAAAAACAATATTATTCTTTATCCATATTCCACTTCTGAATATTACATCATAAAATATAATGTAATATTTAAAATTAAAGATTGAGCAAACTAAATCCCATTCACATCACACCTAAATCACAAATGTCACGTTGTCAGCGTTATCATTTTCCCCTACAATTTTATTTTTAATTATCAAGAATTCTCCATGGCAAAAGCTTCCAAAACTGTTATCAAATCAATTGAAGAGCAGCTCGCACGACTGGATTTGCAAACCACCTCATTAAATCAGGCTGATGACGTATTTTTGGCGCTGCTTGACGATGGTGAGCCTGATAATAAAGCAACTGCAAAGCGTGACAGTGTTGATGACTTAAGCGTTGATAACTTGAACGATTATGACTTTAGCGAACAATTAGCCATTCAAGATCGTGATAGCCAACTGCAACAGGCGTTAAGCGATACTGTATTGTCACTGAGTGATTATCTATCCGCTGTGCAGTTGGTGATTAGTGAAACGTTTGCCCATACCGTTTGGGTAAAAGCTGAAATCCGTAGTCTGTCAGCCAAAGGCGGTCACTATTATTTTGAATTGGCGGATAAAGATATGGATGGCAAAGTCACCGCCAGCTGCCGCGGCACGCTATGGCGCGGTCAAGCAGCCAAAGTACTGTCAAAGTTTGAAAAAAACACTGGCATGAGCCTTGAGCGAGGCTTGAATGTATTGCTCAAAGTCTCAGCCACGTTCCATGCCCAATATGGCTTTTCGCTAAACATCGTCGATATCGACCCCACCTACACACTGGGCGATTTGGCAAAGCAATACCAAATGATTTTAACCAGACTGCATGAAGAAGGGTTGCTCGATCTCAATAAATCGCTCCCTATGCCGTTTGATATTGAGCATGTGCTAGTCATCGCGCCTGAAAAAGCTGCAGGGCTAGGCGATTTTCGCGCGGATGCCGATAGACTTGCCAGTACAGGGGCTTGTATTTTTCATTATGAGTACGCCACCTTTCAAGGCAATCACGCCCCTGAAGACATCCGCCAAGCCATTATTAAAGGCATGAAAAATCTGAGCAAGCAGCATATTACCGCAGATTTGATTGTGATTATCCGGGGTGGTGGCGCGGTGGGCGATTTGGCGTATCTCAATGATTACGAACTTGCCGCGCTGGTGGCGGAGCAGCCGATACCGGTATGGGTCGGCATTGGTCATGAGCGCGACCGTGTCATGCTAGATGAAGTGGCACATCAAAGTTTTGATACCCCATCCAAGGTTATCGCAGGTATTCGCAATCATTTGCTCACTATTACCCAGGGTGCCAAACAACATTTTTTGACCATCGAGCAAATTGCTAAATCCAGCATCTTGCAGGCACGCCGTGATAGCGAACAACAACTTACCAAGATACAATCGGCAGCGCAGCGACAATTATCTGCCGCTAAACTTGCCATGGACAACCAATTTGTACAGATTCGCCAACTTGCTTATCAGCAAATCACCACGGCTCGTCAATCGACCAATCAACTGCGTGAGATGACATTGTTACAGCACCCGTCGACCGTATTAACCCGTGGCTATGCGATTATCAGAACCTCGCATCCTGCGTCAAATACGGTGATGACTTCGATTGCCCAAGCTGAACCCAATTCAACCATAACCATTGAACTACAAGATGGCTATCTACAAGCCATCGTCAACGCTAAACAATCAAAAAACTGACTTATCAATTAACAGGAATAACCATGACCGAGCCAACTGACTTTAAAAGCGCCTATGAGGTGTTAAAAACAAATGCACAACGCTTGCAAAATAGTCAAGAGCCCAATATTGACGCGCTGATGACCATTGTAGAGCAGTCCATTGATGCCTATAAAGTATGCCAAGCGCGGATTGATGCCGTTGAAGCCTCGCTTAATCAAGCGTTTGAAACAGACTAAGTTTCAATCAAGCATAAAAGCAGAATAAAAAAGCCACTATCAAAGGAAATGGCTTTTTTATGTTGGGCATAGCTTAAATTTCTACTTTGGCACCCATTTCTACCACATTGTTACTAGGAAGTTTTAGAAACTCAGCCGCGGTGCCGGCATTACGGTGCATATGGGCAAACAATTTTTCACGCCATAATGCCATACCTTTGATACTCTCAGATGCCACCACCGCCTCATGGGATAAGAAATAACTCACCTTGGCAGGGTCGAAATCAAAGTTAAATTGCTGAATGTGTTTGAGCGAATCTGGCACATCAGGGTCATTTTTAAAGCCAAAATTGAGCACCACCTTCCAGCAATTGTGTCCCAAATAGGTCACTTCACTACGCTTGCTGAGACCCACCCAAGGGGTTTCCAAGGTATTAACGGTCACAAAGATATTGTATTCATGCAAGCATTTATTGTGCTTTAAGTTTTGTTTCAACGCCACGGGTACGATATCGACTTCAGAGACCATAAATACGGCAATGCCTTTGATTTTTTTGATATTTTCAAAGAGCACTTGACAGCGCTGATTGATTAAGATTTTCTCTTGCAGTAACGCTTGCTGATTTTGCAGCTCTTGGATATTCTCAAGTGGCGCGTTTTCAATATCTTGGGTCAGCTTTTCTAATTTGCCTTGCGTTGACTCCAAAGCTATTTGTAAGCGTTTATTGGTAAAACTACCAAACAAGTCATCCAAGAAATTTTTTAAATTAATTTGTCTTGTGGTATGGGCAATTCTCACCAAGTTACGCCCATCTCGCCAAGTCATCATGAGCACAAACATGACGCCCCCTAACAACAATGGGAACCAGCCACCTTTGAGCAGCTTCAGCAGATTTGACGCCCAAAACAAGAAATCCACCACAAAGAACAATGAGGTCGCGGCAATACACAGTAGCAATGGGTATTTCCACGCATAGCGAATCACAAAGAAGGTCAATATCGTGGTAATCAGCATATCCGTACAAACCGCAATACCATAAGCGGCCGCTAACGCACCCGATGATTTGAACATCACCACAGCAAACGCAATGGCGATAAATAAGCCCCAGTTAATCGCTGGAATATAAATCTGACCCACTTCTTTGACATTGGTATACACAATACGCATACGCGGTAAAAAGCCCAGTTGCACCGCTTGTTTGGTGATACTAAACGCCCCAGAAATCAGCGCTTGTGACGCAATCACTGTCGCTAAAGTTGCCATCACCACCATCGGGATACGCATGGCATCCGGAATCATCAAAAAGAAGGGATTGGATTTGCCATCAGGATTGGCGAGTAAAAATGCGCCTTGACCAAAATAATTGAGCAGCAAGGCAGGCATGACAATGGAAAACCAGGCGATACGAATCGGTTTTTTGCCAAAATGCCCCATATCGGCATACAAGGCTTCACCGCCTGTCACACACAACACAACTGCTCCCAATATGATAAAGGCGAGTGTCGGATTGGTCATCACAAACTGATAAGCATAGATGGGATTGATGGCTTGCAAGATTTCGACATTGTGCTGGATATGATATACCCCAATACCCGCAATCAACAAAAACCATAGCACCATCACAGGTCCAAACAGCTTACCAATACCTTTGGTACCAAATTTTTGCACAAAAAACAGTAAGAACAAAATGGTCAGCGTGGCAGGAATTACTACACTATGCAGCCGTGGCGATACCACCGTCAAACCTTCTACTGCCGATAGCACCGAGATGGATGGGGTAATCACCCCATCACCATAAAACAAGCAGGTACCAAATATTCCCATGGTCATGATGATTGCGTGCAATTTTGGGCGATGTTTCACCGCGCTTGATGCCAAGGCGAGCATCGCAATCAGACCACCTTCCCCTTTATTGTCGGCGCGTAGCACCAACGAGATGTACTTGAGACTGACGATAATGGTGATAGTCCACACAAATAACGACAGCACCCCATAGATATTGGCAACGTTAAAGGCGACATGACCAGAATTAAAAACTTCTTTGACTGAATACAGTACACTGGTACCGATATCGCCATAAACGACCCCGATTGCCCCTAATGTCAGTGCAGGAACCGAGCTTTTAGCATGTGCTTTACTCATAAATTAACGACGCAATTTGATAAGATGGATTATTATAAGTCGAATTATAAAATTGCGGTTAAATTATATTTTGTAACCAAAGTTATCTATGTACTTGACGATAGTAACATTTTAGCAGGTTGAAATTAAACTGCGTTTGCTTTGCCTAGATATTACGTCTATTAGCAGAATATTTTCAACCCCAGTCAGCGTGGCTTCAGCCATTTTTTTGTGCTTATCGCAAACCTTGATTTACAAAATCTAAAAAATCCGACGGCTGGCAAACGGATTTATCATATAAAATAGCTGGATGATGTCATTTATGCTGAATAAGTGGCAATATAAAACCATCCTCAACAGCTTTTAAGCATCAAATAAAACATAAATGTTGCATAAGGGTACAGTTAGGTAGATAATGTTGTTTATTGTAAAAATTTTGCGCAATTCCTGCGATTGCTAAAATTTAAAGGCTAAGACATAAAGCGTAAGATAAAGAGCGTAAGGATACTAAAAAGCGATGAACGAAAATGATTTACGGGTCATTAAGACTGAACAACATATCGAGCAAGCTTTTCTGGCATTACTGCAGCAGAAACCTTACCGCGCAATCACGGTCCAAGATATTTTAGATACTGCAGCGATTAATCGCTCAACCTTTTATCGTCATTACGCCAGTAAAGAGGCGTTGGCAGAGAAAATGGTGAGTAATTTTCGCCAAGTGTATGAGAAGTTTTTAACCGAACGCTTTAGTGTCGCCAGTCAAGAAAATTTACTGATGTGTTTGGAACAATTTTGGGCTTTTATTGACGCGCAAAAACAACGCATACTGGCTTTTTGGCAAATCAAAACCCCCAATATCCATTTATATGATGACATGTATGGGTTAATCAAACAAAATTATATTGAGCATGCCAAGCGCCATGGACGCCCAGGCGACTTAGACTTTCAAGGGCATACGTATGCAGGGATTATATTAAATAATTTAAGTTACTGCCTGCAGCAAGACCACCAAATGTCACTCGAGGATATTCGTAGCAATATACAACTGATGATGCAGACAGTGTCTATACAGTAATCTCTCATCATCATAATCCGCAGTAGCCTTGATGTCCTCATTAAACATTAGTTAAACCGCACTTAAGCCAGATTTAGGATTTTTTACCGACTAAATCAATCACCCAAAGTTCCGCTTGCGAGCCCAGCCGAAACGGCACACCCCAAAAACCATAGCCTGAGCTTACAATCACATCGGTATTGTTGATACGCTCATAGCCGTAACCTAAACGGTTGATAAATTTGACAATGAAATTGGCAGGAAATATTTGCCCATTATGGGTATGTCCAGACACTTGCAAATCAATCGGTAATTGTACGTTTTCTTCAATCTCATTGGGCTCATGGTCAAGTAAAATAATCGGCTTATCCGTGTTTGACGGCATTAAATCCTTGGTCGCTTTACGATAACTGGCATGATTATCCAGTCGCCCTACCAACCAAAGCTGATTATCAACCAACACTTTGTCATCTGCCAATAAGGTGATATTGGCTTTTTGGATCGCATCGCGAATCTCGCCTTCATGCCCATACATATCATGATTGCCTAGCGTGGCATACGCGCCCATTGGCACTGCACTTGCTAGTTGCTGCAGCGCAGGCTGCATATTTTGCGAGGTATAATAGTCAACATTATCATCCATAATATCGCCAGGCATGAGCAGCAGTTGCACGTTCTGTGCTTTCACCATATCAGTTAATCGGTTAATTTGCCGCTCACCGACCATTAGACCCAAATGCAAGTCTGAAACCATCCCAATCCGAATCGGTTTGGCAAGTGGCTGATTGGCAGTCAAGCTAATATGACGAATGGTGGGTGTATAAGCATTATAAATACCCATCAACACCATGCCAAAAAACACCAGCGGCAACAAAATGCGTTCCCCATAAATTTGATAACTCACTGAATTAAAAAATTGCGGGGCAACTTTCATCAACACCAGATTGATAATACCCACCGCCACCATCGACATGATGACAAACCACAAAATAGTCAGCCAAGTCATAGACAGCTTAAGCCCAAAGCTCGTCAATCGTGCGATGCCAAATACCAATAACGCATTACTTATCACAAATAGGCTAATCATCAAATAGCGAGAAGACCGATCGGATAACCAAGACCCTGCCCACCACTGCAGCCCCCGCCCCGCCCCATAAGTAAACAATTCAAACAACAATACAATGACGGTCAGAAATATCCAACGCATACCAGCCCCAAATTTTTTATCATAAGTAAAGGTTATATAAAGAATGTTTGTGAATTTACAATGTGACTTTATCTATTAAAGCCAATCAGTGAATTTGAAAAAATCAATTGATATAATTTGCGCATTAAAAAACCCAACTTACGAGAATAAGTTGGGTTTTTTCGATATCGGCTCATCCGATAACGGTATTGTGGCAGGTTTATTGATTTTTAACAAGCAATAAATTTGCTATAATAACCCTTTTGGCACTTTTAAAAATTATGACTTATTCAACTGCTGTTAATTTATCTGATATTGCCAACCCTGCCCAAACCCGCGTCATTGTGGGGATGTCAGGGGGTGTTGACTCTTCTGTCACCGCCGTTTTGCTCAAACAAGCGGGCTTTGACGTTGAAGGCTTGTTTATGAAAAACTGGGAAGAAGATGACGGTACCGAGTATTGTACCGCCATGACTGACCTTGCCGACGCGCAAGCGGTCGCCGATAAAATCGGCATTAAACTGCATACCGCCAACTTTGCCATGGAATATTGGGATCGCGTATTTGAGCATTTTTTGGCGGAATATAGCGCTGGTCGCACCCCAAATCCTGATATTTTATGCAACAAAGAAGTCAAGTTTAAAGCCTTTTTGGATTATGCGCTAACCTTGGGGGCGGATTATATTGCCACCGGTCACTATGCGCGCCGCGGTTTTAGCGATGAAACTGGCAAAGCGCCGCTGCTGCGCGGACTTGATAACAATAAAGACCAAAGCTATTTTCTGCACGCGGTGGCAGGTGATAAAATCGCCAAAACCTTGTTCCCTGTGGGTGAGTTAGAAAAACCTGAAGTACGCCGTATTGCCGAGCAGTATGATTTAGCAACTGCGAAGAAAAAAGACTCTACGGGTATTTGCTTTATCGGCGAGCGACGCTTTAAAGACTTTTTACAGCAGTATTTGCCCGCTCAAAAAGGTGATATCTATACCGATGATGGCAAAAAAATCGGTACCCACGATGGCTTAATGTATTACACACTTGGTCAACGTGGCGGTATTGGTATTGGTGGGGTCAAAGATAGAGATGAGGCGCCTTGGTTTGTGCTGTACAAAGACTTGGATAATAATCGCCTGATTGTCGGTCAAGGGCATGACCATCCGATGTTACAATCCACCGAATTGACCGCTTATAAGCTTGACTGGGTGGTTGATGCACCCACCCAATTGTTTACTGCCCAAGGTTATCGCTGTACCGCCAAAACGCGCTATCGTCAGCCCGATCAAGCCTGTACAGTTTTTGCCCTTGATGAAACGGGTGACACCATAAAAGTGGTGTTTGACGAGCCACAGCGTGCGGTGACGCCCGGTCAGTCTTGTGTGTTTTATCAAGATGACATCTGTTTAGGCGGTGGCGTGATTCAAACCATCGATGCCCCCACTAGCCTGGCTGAAGTTTAAAGTTTAAATACACATCCATATACAAACAGCGCAAATTGATACCATTTGCGCTTTTTTTATACCCTGTTGATTAAGAAAAGTTTGCAGCTAAGCGTTTGTTCCACCCCGCTTTTTTTCGTAGGTAGCCAATTCCCCAGCAGCTTAAATAAATCACAAATGAAATAGTGGTAATATAAGGTGAAATTGGCAGTCCAGGTCCTAACGATAGTAATATCCCGCCGACCCCAGCGATTATGGCAAACAGCATGGATAGCAAATAGACATAGATAGGTCTAGCCGTCACTTGACTTGCCGCTGCGGCAGGCGTGATGAGTAACGATAATAACAGCAATGCACCGACAAACTGCACACTCACCGCCACCACAAGACTCAGCGCAAACATAAACAGCAAAGATAAAAATGTTAAATTTAAATGCTGCGCTTGGGCAACTTGCGGGTCAACTGCGGCAAATAACATGCGTTGACCAAATATGGCAATGATTGACAGTACAATCACCGCGACCACTAACATCGACTGCAATTCAGCGGGCGTAATTGCAACAATTTGCCCAGTTAATAAGCCAAATTTATTGGAGGAGCGACCTTGATACAAGGATAAAAACAACACCCCCAGCCCAAGCCCGAATGGCAACAAAATACCCACCACTGAGTTGCGGTTTTTGCCATCAATCCCCATCACTCCCAGCACCATGCCCGCCATTACCGCCCCGATGACAGCGCCTAGCGTCACTGAAGACCCTAACCATAAGGCACACGCCGCCCCTGCAAACGACAGCTCTGCTGTCCCATGCACGGCAAAAGCCATATCCCGTGCCTGTACCATCGGTCCAATGAATCCCGCCATCACACCCAGCAATACCGCGGCCACGATGGATGTCGATACCAAGGGCAACAGCTCAGCAAAGTTATCAAAATTGATGATGGTATGTAGCCAAGTCGTGAGCAGCATGTAAATTCCAAAAGTTAAAAAACCATCGAATGTGATGGCTTATGTTTGATTGAAGCAAATAAATTAGCGAAATCGTTTGATTAAGTCGACACCACCGAGGCTGGCAGTCGCATTTTCAAGGCGCAGCACTTTATCTACCAAGGGTATAATCGGTTCGAGTTCATGGCTAATCATCAAAATCGCGGTATGATGTGCTTGTTTGCGATGGGCTAAAATATCACTGACCACATACTGGCTTGCCACATCAAGGCTCAGCAGCGGCTCATCCATCAACAAAACATCAGGCTCAGCGACCAAGGCTTGGGCGATACGCATGCGCTGCTGCTCACCACCCGAGAGCATGGTAAGCGGCGCATCACAAAATGACTCACCGCCGACTTCCGCAATGGCTTTATCCACCAAGTATTTTTTTTGTTTTGCTGTCTGCCAAAAACCGCCCAAGGTTTTTTTGGGGCTAAACAGACCAAACAAATAATTTTCCCCATCCAGCCCTAGCTGCACCAAGTCCCTACCCCGAATCGGTAGTTTTGGCGCAAAGTCTTTGAGCTGAGGCACATAGCCCACTCGAATATCTTTGCCAAGCGTGATTGAACCGCTTGATAGTGGCACAAGTTTGAGTAAACTTCGCAGCAATGTCGTCTTGCCTGTACCATTGGCGCCAAGCAATGCCACAAATTCACCCGATAAAATCGAAAAATTGACATCCTGCCAGAGCAGACGTTGTCCAAAGTGCATACTGCCATCTTTGACTTGCAAAACGACTTGCTGTGATTGGGGCAGTTTGACAAACGATTGGCAATGAATAGCCTGCGCAAACTGCCGCTCGCTATTGGCTATTTTGTTGGTTGACATGGGCATGGTGGCTACTTCTTCATCCTAACGGCAAGATTAACGACAAGATCCTAAAGGTAAGGATGGTTGATTGGCAATATCACATTGCAAAAAATCTAGGCTAAAAATTAAGCATTATAAGCGATAACCAGCCAATACTATACCCATTAACGCAAATTTTTCCCCAAATGCGTTAATGGGTAATCTAAAATTTTTAGGCTAGTTAAAATTAGCGCGTCGCTGCCGCAAAATCATCCAGGGTTTTTTCAATAAATTGCGTATAGCTTGTCACGCCATCGGGAAAGGTTTCATAGACTGCCACAACTGGGACTGTTGATGCCTTCGCCAATGTGATTAGTTGCTTTGAGGTGGCATCCTCGGTCTGGGCATTGACAACCAACAAACCGACTTGTTTATTGCTCAGCAGGCTTTTGCTGTCATTCAGCACTTTGACCGACACCCCTGCATCCGTCTCTGATTGCACGACATAGGCTTTTGGTGTCACATCCTTGATGCCCATATCGGCTAGCAAATAACCAATGACAGGCTCCGTAGCAAAGGCAGTGATGGCTTTTTGCTGTCCGATTTGTTTGGCTTTGACTTTGAGCGCATCAATTTGCTGGATGAATTGCTGGGTATTTTTTGCATAAATTGCTTGATTGGCAGGCGATGTTGCAGCCAATTGCTTGTTGACCGCTTCAGCCACTTTTTCTGCTGTATCGAGGGAGAAAAACACATGCTCGTTGAAGTCATCGTGCGAGTGACTATGTACTTCGCTATGCCCTTCACTGGGCACGTGAGGATGATCTGATGGTTGCAGATCAGCGGTCTTCATTTCGTGTAGAGTGTCGTGTTGGTGTTGTTCACTGGCAGGCTCATCTGCCGCATTGTCTATGTTAGGCGACAGTCCTGAAAGTGCTACCGCATTAATCACTACAGGTTTGTGACTTACCGACTGAGCTAAGCTCATACCCCAATCATCATAACCGCCACCATTGACCAGCATGACAGCGGACTTAGTAATATTAAGCTTGTCGGTCGCTGTGGCTTGATAATCATGCGGATCTTGTGATAAATCATCGACCCCCACAATCACGTTAACTTTATCTCCCCCGACCGCTTTAGCCACCGAACCCCACACATTGGTGGTGGCATACACCGTGGGTAATTGGCTATCAATAACGGTGTTTGATGAGACTGTTGTAGCTGAGCTATTTGATGCGGATTGATTTGAGGTGGATTGATTTGAGGCTGATTGATTTGAGGTGGATTGATTATCAGTTTGCTTTTGGCAGCCTGTTAATCCCCCCAATAGGCTCATCGTCAATGTTACCCCTGCAATCGTGGGGGTTTTTAGTAGCCTTAGTAGCAAAAAAGTTCGGCTAAAAAAAGCATATTTGTTAATCAATGCGTTTATCATGCTGGGTCGCCCAATCAAGTATTGAGAATATTAAAAATGTTATATTATAACATTTTAATGGTGTTCTCAAGGTAGCTCAATGATTTATGCCGGCTTGGATTTCATCTATCGCACCTTTAAATTCAACTATTTGCGCTGACCTTTTTATGCCATAATAAATTTATCATATTGCTGTATGGTTCACAGGCGAATCGGTTGTCATCTTCTACGCTTCACGCCTGTCAGCACTTTTTTGTATGACCCACTCTCACAGGATGTTTTTATGAAACAATTTTTCGCACCTTGTCTGGTACTTGCCAGTATGTTGGGCACAACATTTGCCCACGCAGCCTCTATGCCAGTTGATACCAATGCCCGCTTTAAACTGGGTTTAAACGCGTCTATCAATCATTATGCGTACAATAAGGACAATGATGTTACGATCATGCCACAGGCATTTTATGACAACAATCGATTCTACATTGAAGGCAGTGAAGCGGGCTATTATCCCTACAAAGATGCACAAAACGAATGGCGATTGACCGCAAGCTACGATAGCCGTTCATTTGATCCAGACGATGCGAGCACAGCGGCGTTAAAAGGACTCGATGAGCGTAAATGGTCTGCTATGGTAGGTACAAGCTATATGCGCATCACCCCGTATGGTGGTTTTAAAGTGCAACTGGAAACTGATGCCTTAGGTCGCAGTGATGGTACTAGCGCAAAAGTGGCGCACTTGAGCAGATTTAAAGCAATGGACGATAAAATCACCATTTATCCTGAGTTAGGACTGCAGTGGTACAATGACAAGTACAACAACTACTACTTTGGTGTTTCTGAGCGAGAATCGCGACGAACAGGAATAAGAGCTTATAACGCTGATAGTAGCGTTACCCCCTATGTCAATGTTAGTGCCAGTTACGCCATTTCACCACGCTGGAGTGCATTTATCAGTCAGCATTTAGAATATTTGAGCGATGAGCAAAAAGACAGCCCACTGGTTGATAACCGTGTCGATAGCAAAACTAAAATTGGCTTTAATTATCAATTTTAAAGCTTAGCTTGATGCCGAGCTTGCCCATAAAAAGCGCAAATTGTTTGATTTGCGCTTTTTTTATTTATAAGAAAGGGTTATTCACTTCGTCTACATGCGACGCTTGCTGCTGTTGCGTGGCAGATTTTTCCACCGTTTGCGCTTGATGGGCTTCTAAATACGCAATGATGTGGCTCAACACATCTTGCAATTGTTTTGCCGTGGCTAAACTTTGTTTATCCAACGTAAACGTTGCACTACCATATAGATTGACTTGCTCTCCTTGATTCTCAAGGGTAAATTCGCCCAATCCCACGCTTTGGCTATCATTTTGAAATGGTTTAAAAGCACTCATCTTTTTTCCCTGTTTAGTTACTGATTTGCTGTTACTGATTTTGGTTATGGTGAAATAGGCGCTACATTGCTCGGTAAACTGGGAAACGCATTTACTCCAGTGCGTTTTTTAAGGGTACTTAGGCTAATTTTTTCAACGGTTCCGCTATCATCATTTGGGCTAAAAAATGCTATCGCTTGATGTTGTGATGGCAAATATACCGCTTTAAAAAAATGCGATGGCACCAACACGCGATTTTTTAGCCGTTTGACTTCCGGTGTTAAGAACGCCACCCCTGTCACCACATAGGCTGAGCCGTATTGGTTGGTCAGGTTGCGAGTTTGTGTTTCAATTTTTACCCAAGTTTTACGGTTGTTATCAGGTGTTTGTGGGGCAATATTGGCTAAACTAAAGCTATCAAATTGTGAGTCCGGGTTTGCCATATCAGCATTGGGCGCTAAATGCCCTCTGTCAAATCCGGTACGGGTATAATCGCTCAATAAGCTACGCACCTCGGTTGGCAGGCGAGTTTCTTCATGAAAGTTATCCTCTCTGACCAAGGTTTTGGCAGCCGTTATTCGTTGTCGCGTCAAATGCTCAGCGACCCAAATAGGGGTTTTGGTGACCCCCGAATACATCACCGCAAAGCCATTAAAGCACAAGGGGTAGGTTTTTTGCGACAGCTTAGCAGTCATTGTCGGCTGGGTTTTCTCCAAAAACTCGCTGGCGCATTTTTGTAGTGCCTTGTCTAGCGAGCGCGCGGTGAGTGCTTGGGTATCTGGGTTAGCTTGGGTGGCAGGAATAGTAGTAGGGATAGTAACAGTAGTTTTGCTATCGGGCTTGGCGGTTGAGGGCGTAACACTACAACCTGTCAAATACAGCAAGCCAACGCTTATGGTTGATAAGATGGCAGTATGGCTAACAAAATGGGTTTGAACTATCATGAGTGACCTTAAACAAAGAAAAAATGAAGAAAATAAAAAATGGTACAATGGTAGGGGCTGGGCTAAAGTGATGTATAACGTAGTTTAAAACTTCTTGGTTATTTTATAAGGTATTTGGGTGAAATACGCAAATATTTACTGGCAGTGAGGCCAGTTTTTTGAAATGTTTTTTGGCTAATATTGCGTTGACTATTTTTATCCCCATATTTTCCCATCAATAATTGCTTCAGTTCTGATAAAATACACCTTTTGTCGTTAGTAAATTTTTATGAGTACATCAACCACATTACAAAACGCCGTCGTCTTACTCTCTGGCGGGCTAGATTCCGTGACTTGCCTTTACTGGGCAAAAGCCAATTATGCCAACGTCACAGCGGTAAGCTTTAACTACGGTCAGCGCCACAATAGCGAACTAAATGCCGCCAAAAAAATCGCCGCGACAGCCCAAGTCAACCACCGTATTATCGATATTGATTTGGCACAATTAGGTGGCTCGGCGTTGACCGATGCTTCGCTGGTGGTACCCGATGCCAAACAAACAGATTTTAGCGATAATCAGCATAATGACAGCATTCCAATCACCTATGTACCTGCGCGTAATACCATCTTTTTGTCGTATGCGCTGGCATTGGCAGAGGTGACACAGTCCAATGCCATTGTGATTGGCGTCAATGCAGTCGATTACTCAGGCTATCCTGATTGTCGTCCTGAATATATTGGAGCCTTTGAAAAGATGGCAAATCTCGCTACCAAAGCGGGTGTAATGGGCAATCATCTCCACATTGCAACGCCATTGTTGCATTTAAGTAAAGCAGAAATCATTAAGCTTGGGGTATCGCTGGGGGTGGATTATGCTTTGACCGTGTCATGCTACCGCGCAGATAGCGAAGGGCGAGCCTGTGGGCACTGCGATAGCTGTTATTTACGACAGCAAGGTTTTTTACAAGCTGAAATAGATGACCCAACTATTTATCAGTAATCTATCATCATCAAATCCTGCCAGCTTTATTGCGTCAACGGTAAAGCTAGCCATTGTACGATTGAACACCTGCTGTTCTATACTGCTGTCTCTTATGAGGATAAACTATGAAACATTCAGCCATCGTGACCCTATTTGCTAGCATGGTTTTGCCGTTTGCCGCGCATGCCGCCAACCCACAATACGTCAATGCTTGCGCCACCCAAATGACCGATAAACACATCACTGATGCCGCTTCTGCAAAAAAAGTATGTACTTGTGTGGTAGATGAACAAGCAAAAATCACCCAAGCGCAAAAAAATGAGCTTGATACTTGGGTAAAAAGTGGCAAAGATGTTCGCCAAAACAAAACTTTCCAAACCATCAGTGCGCGTATGAAAGCATGTGGCAACGGCGTTAAATTTAATAAAGCCCGTCCCTAATTGGTTACAATCAAGTCCATAATCGATAGCGCCGCACCACTAGACCAGTTGTTTACTGGTCTTTTTTTGTTTTGTCGCATGAAGAAGTTTGTACTCAATCTGGCTTTCTGATATTGTTAGTTCAATTTTTGCTTGGGAAATGCCCATGACTCAACTACCCAATTTTTTGGTCACGATGGTTGAAGCGGATACCAGCCGTCATGTCACAGCGCAGCCGCAATTTATCCAGCGTCAAATCAACCTGCCAGCGTATGCCAAGCAAGCAGACAAAGGCTTGATTTTGTATTTTTATCCAAAAGACAACACCTCAGGCTGTAGTGTGCAAGCGCAAGATTTTAGCGAGCATTTGCCCCAACTGCAGCAGCTTGGCTATCAAGTTATTGGCGTATCAAGAGATAGTGTGAAAAGCCATGAAAAATTTATTGCCAACCAACAGATTGGTTTTGCGCTGGTGAGTGATACCGATGAACAGCTTTGCCAATATTTTGGCATCATTGCTGAAAAAAAATTGTACGGCAAAGTCAGTCTTGGCGTGGTGCGTTCAACCTTAATTTTCGACAATGCAGGCAAGCTGGTTCATGAGATGCGCAATGTCCGCGCCAAGGGGCATATGGATAAATTACTTGCGATATTGCCCAGCCTTTAACTCAGATTAAGCCAAACACCTTATGTTATTTTGATTTTTTGACTCGAGATCACTCATTGTATGTCCGTGAACCAATTTTTTAAAAATATCTATCACGACTTGTATTATGATGTCTATAAAGCAGTCGGTGGTTCGCTCGAAGATGAAGCGGTTAATTGGCCGCTGTATCTCTCCAAACTTGCCAGTACAGGCATCAAAATTATGGTACTGTTGGCAATTTTAGGCGTGGTCTATCGGTTAAGTTTATTGCTCATCAATTCTGCCCGTTTTATCGCCAAAGACAGTAAATATAGCCAATCGTTAAGGCTCATTGCAAGGTTGATGTGGTTGTTTTCAAGTTTGCTTGCGGTGATGAGTCAGCTTAATTTTGAACCTGAGACAGTCAAAGCCACTGCCAAAGCGGGGATTTGGTCAGTGATTTTTTATATGGCGTGGTACAACCTCGGTTATTTGATGCAAAAAATGCTCAAAAATTATGGGCTAAACGCGTCGATTGAACAATTACTGCATAATTTGTTGTCCATGCTCATCATCGTATTGTGGATTGCCTCGGTGATGTCGCAGTTTGGTTTTGATATTGTGTCTGTGGTCGCAGGTCTTGGGATTGCAGGTATCGCAGTGGGTTTTGCCGCGCAAGCCACACTCGCCAACTTTATTGCCGGTATCACCATTTTGATTGAGCAGTCATTTCAAGTCGGTGATTGGGTCAGCATTAATGAAAAAGAAGGCAAAGTGGTGCAAATCGCCCTGCGCACTACCCAAATTTTGACCCGTGACAATATCACCGTGATTTTCCCCAATTCAACCGTTGCCTCAGCCGAAGTCATTAATTTAACTGCTAAAAATCTGATTCGTTTTGATATTGAAGTGCGTATCGCGTTGGAAGCGGATATTGAAAGCGCTCGCGCTATTATTCTTGATATTTTAGCCAATACCAAAGAGGTATTAGAGCGTCCTGCGCCCACAGCGACAGTGGATAAAATTGGCGATTTTGGGGTATTTTTTATCGTGCGGTTTTGGGTCAATCCGCCACACGTGTCTCGAATGCCATTTATCAAAGAAAATCTACGCGAACAAATCAAAGTAGCTCTAGATGATGCCAGCATTGCCACACCTTACCCTCATATGCAGCTTTTAATGCCAAGCGATAAAGCCACCCCATCGGTAAAAACTTCCCCATAATTTCAGACATTCTGTCATTTGTCCTTTGCTAATCATGCTAAAATACGCCATTAATCAACTTTGACTTTTTTTGGCAGTATTTATGATAGACAGCAATACAACGCCCGTTGGGCAGACTTTTCACATTGTAATCACTTGTGCTGATGGGCTAGAGACTCCCTTGCAAACTGAGCTGGCAAGCTTTGGTATAGATACACAAATTGAGCGCACGGGTCGGCTGATGGCGACATTAACATTAGCGCAGATTTATCAGGTTTGCCTATGGTCTCGTGTGGCATCGCGGGTGTTGTTACCACTGGGCAAAAAGAACATCAATCCGGAGTACGATATTGCAGATCAGCTCTATACCTTTGCCAAAACTGTCAAATGGACCCAGCTATTTGATTTGCAGCAGACCTTTGCGATTCGTTTGACCCTAGATAAGCGCGTACAAGCCAACCAGCAATTCACCATGCTACGTGTCAAAGATGCGATTGCCGACCAATTTAACGAGCAGTTCGGTCGTCGCCCCAATGTCGATAAAAACCCCGATTTTGGTATTGTCGCTACTGTAGGTGAAAAACAAGCTGAATTATATCTAGACTTATCAGGTACCAGTTTGCACCGCCGTGGTTATCGTGCTGCGATGACCGAAGCGCCACTCAAAGAAAACTTGGCTGCTGCCCTGCTCTATAGCGTGAATTTTCACACCACCCAATTTGACAGTATCGTCGACCCGATGTGCGGCTCAGGCACGCTGATTATTGAAGCCTTACTGATGAGCGCAGATTATGCCGTAGGACTGGATAAAGCCGATAGCCAATTTGGGTTTTATGCATGGCAACATCATGACACTGCCCTTTGGGAGGCTATGGTGCAAGACGCGCAAACCCGTTTTCATCATCGCCTAAATGCCATGGCAAATGGCGAGATGCCCGCGGTATTTGCTTTTGATATGGACTCAGGCGCGGTTCGAGCCACGCACAAAAATTTAATCGCCGCAGGTTTGACGCCTATCATCAACCGTATTACTTTGCAGCAGCGCTCACTGGCGACCCTTAATTTGGCATTAGAAAAACAAGTCAATGGCTGGGTCAATCCCCTGTTTATTACCAACCCACCGTATGGTGAGCGTCTGGGTGAAGAAGAATTGATTAAACCCTTGTATCAAGGCTTGGGTAAAAAACTACAAGCCCTGTTTGCAGATAGCCCTGCCAAAGTGACTTTGGGTGTCCTCGCTGCCAAAGTTGAACAAGCTGACGTACTACCCCTTGCCGAGCCAAAAACCCTACGCTGTCATAACGGTGCTATCACCGTTTATTTTCGTTATGGTGAGCTGTTAAAGAGCAAAGACACACCTTTGATTACGCGTTTTGAAAAGCGTGAAATCACCGTAGAAGAAGGTCAAGATTTTATCAATCGACTACAAAAAAATCTTGCCAATCTGCGCAAACTCGCTCACAAACAAGCCGTGACCAATCTGCGGGTGTATGATGCCGACTTACCTGACTTTAAAGTGGCGGTGGATGTGCATGGTGAATTTGTGCATGTGCAAGAATATGCCGCCCCCAAATCAATCCCGTTAGAGACCGCCAAAAAACGCTTTAATCTAGCGCTGCATGGCGTGCGTGAAGCCTTGCAAGTAAACCGTGAGCAAGTGTTTATCAAAACGCGCGCCCGCCAATCAGGCAATGAGCAGTATGAGAAAAAAGCCAATTCGGGTAAATTCCATGTGGTCAGCGAGCCAACCGCCAACAACCAACGGGCGTATTTTTTGGTGAACTTTAGCGATTATTTAGATACAGGGTTATTCCTTGACCATCGCAGCATCCGAAAAATTATTGCAGAAAACTCACGCGGTAAAACGGTGCTCAACCTGTTTGCTTATACTTGTACTGCCAGCGTGCATGCGGCATTGGGCGGGGCAAAAGCGGTGACATCGGTGGATTTATCACAAAACTATCTGGATTGGGGACGCAAAAATTTTGCCCTAAACGGCTTGCCAGATTTGCCAAGCTACCAGTTTATTGCCCAAGATATTTTTGAATGGATTAAAAGCAATACTGAGCAGTACGATGTGATTTTTATCGATCCGCCGACTTTTTCTAATTCCAAAAAATTTCAAGGTACTTTTGATGTGCAGCGCGACCACGTACCACTTATCAACCGTGCCATGAATCGCTTATCCGCTGAAGGCGTGTTGTATTTTTCCAATAACTTTACCAAATTTGTGCTAGATGACGAAATCAACAACCGTTATCACGTTGAAGAAATGACCAACCAAACCATCGGCTTTGATTTTGATAGTAAACGCCCTATTCACCAGTCGTGGGTGATTCGCCACAAATAATTTGCCAATATAAAAGCGATGATTCGTGTTAGCCATCGCTTTTTTTGATGAGTTGGTTATTTTGCCAGAGTCTTGGTTTCAATCACGCTATCAAGCTGATAAAGGTTGCCGTAGCCTTTGGTATCGGTCGGTGGGGTACGATAGCGAGTCAATCGCAAAACCCGCTGTGCGCTTTCATCATGACGATAACCCATGATGGGCGCATCGAGAAGATACCATTGACCCACCGCTGTTTTTAGTCCCTGAGTGTCATAATTGATGTCGCGCACTTCTAGGCACTTTTTATCGGTGACGTTGTCGCAATACTGCCATTTGGGTTTGACCTCCAAAAATACGGTTTCCCCTTTGCCGTATTTTACTTCAGGCTTTAATATGCCATCCCAAATTAACCCAGTGCCGTCTGCTAGAGTTTGTTGCAACATTGCATGTGTTTGCCAGCTCATTATCATCATTGATAGTCGGCTATCGCTGTGCATTTGCTGAGCCAACCAAGTTTCACTTTGTTGTAGAGAGCCGCAACCCATCAAGGTAGTCACCGCATTGGTGCTTGCCTGTAGTTTGTCCCCTTGTAATCTATAGCCGCTCGATAATTGATTACATCCCACACTGTAACTGATTCGATTTTGGGTGAAATCAAGTGTTACCTTGTGGTTATCAATTTGCGGCTTCAAATGATCAGATGGCGGTGGATTGGTACTGTTGGGATAAGCATTCACGCCAGACAGTTGCCAATGATAACTTTGCAAATCATCAACAGTGGGTGCTTTACCAATAAATATCGCAGGCTGGGCATCAGGCACTCTTTCAATAGGTGCTGATAGGTTAGTATTCACCGTTTGGCAACCAGTCAGGGCAAGCATGAGCAATGCGCTGGTTTTAAAGCCACCTTTAACCACTCGATTGTTTATATCCATTATTACGCCACTAATTGAAGTTTAGCCAAATATTTTTGGTTATTCAGCATTTAATCTGTAAATTTAGTTTAGTACCTTTAATAATGGAAAAGTTGGCAAATGGAAGAGTTGGCATAAAAAAACCCAGTCAAGCGACTAGGTTTTTGATGTCAAACTTAACATAAACGGTTATTTATTCGGTTGTGGCGTGGTGCGCAGATAAGGCTTAATTTCTTTATGACCTTTTGGGAATTTCGCGGCGATTTCTTCGTTTTTGACGCTCGGCGGGATAATCACATCATCCCCGTCTTGCCACTCAACTGGCGTTGCAATGCCATAATTATCTGACAATTGCAAGGCATCAATCACCCGTAAAATTTCATTGAAGTTACGACCTACGGCAGCTGGGTAAGTGAAAGTTAGCCGCAGTTTATGCTGTGGATCGATAATGAATACGCTACGAACCGTGTGCGTGGTTGACGCATTTGGGTGAATCATGTCGTAAGCTTCCGATACTTTTTTATCGGCGTCTGCAATGATGGGGAAATTCACCTCGCAGCCTTGGGTTTCTGAGATATCGCCTGCCCAAGCTTTGTGATCTTCGACACTATCGACTGATAAAGCAATCGGTTTGACATGGCGTTTTTTGAATTCATCACCCAATGATGCCGTGCGTCCTAACTCCGTGGTACAAACTGGGGTAAAGTCTGCCGGATGTGAGAATAAAACCACCCAGTTATCACCTTGCCAATCGTAAAAATTGATGTTGCCTTCGGTGGTTTGTGCGTCAAAATTTGGTGCCGTGTCGCCAATTCGTAATTGTGCCATCGCTGACTCCTTATAATTTGATTAATCATATATGGTTATTGTTTGATATCGGTCTATCACAGAGACTCAGCAAAATTTTAACAGATTCTAAATTCATTAATCATGACTTTTTGCAAATCTTTGTTTCTAAAAAGGCATAAGCACTCTACGATAGGCTGTTTTATAGTGGAGGTTTTAATCAAATTCCGCAGTCTTTAGAAACCGCGCGACCACGTTAAACTGCCCAGCGGTGGTATCTTCTTCATACATTGCTTGGCGAAACGCATTAGAATTGGCAATACCTGAGGTATACCAAGCAATATGTTTACGAGCGATACGACACCCCGAGTATTCGCCATAAAACGCATAAATCTGTTGCAAATGGCTTAATACAATATCTTTTAGCGTCTCCATCGTTGGACTGGGCAAGATTTCACCGGTCTCTAGATAATGCGCAATGTCGCGAAAAATCCAAGGCTGCCCTTGCCCTGCTCGCCCAATCATAATGCCATCGGCGCCTGTTTGCTCATATACTTGTTTGGCTTTTTGCGGGCTATCGATATCCCCATTGACAATAACAGGAATGGTGAGAAGATTTTTGACTTCTTTAATTAACTCATAGCGAGCGCTGCCTAGATATTTATCTTCGCGGGTGCGTCCATGTATCACAATCATGGCGATACCTGCATCTTCTGCCATTTTTGCGACACGCAAAATATTTTCTTCACCATTGGCATAGCCTAGACGGGTTTTTAGCGTGACTGGCACATCCACTGCATTGACCGTGGCATCCAATAGCCGCTTGACCAAGTCTTCATCTTTAAGTAGCGCAGAACCCGCCAGCTTTTTGCAAACTTTTTTTGCAGGGCAACCCATATTGATATCGACAATTTGCGCCCCATTGGCAACTTGATAGCGAGCCGCTTCGGCGATTTTTTCTGGGTCTGAGCCAGCGATTTGCGCAGAAATAGGCGCGATTTCACCCTCAAAATTGGCACGATACAGCGTTTTGTGATGGGCAAACAAAGTGGCATCAGACGTCATCATCTCTGACACGGCATACCCTGCGCCAAAGGACTTAGCCAGCATGCGAAAAGGCTTATCAGTGACGCCTGCCATCGGGGCAACGATGATGCGGTTGGCGATGGTCTGGTCGCCGATATTGAGAGGGGTGAGTAATGGATGATTGCACATAAATAAAAAAGCATGATGGGCTCAAAAATGGGGGAACATTATAACTTTTATTGTCCATGCTTTGGCGAAAAATTCGCCCATTTAGTGAAATCCCCCATTTCGCCTTCTTTTTAAACAATCGGGTGAGTTTTTATATCAATTTTTTACGATTTTTTATTTGTTTGTCATATAGACTTAACCCAATACAAGTTTAATAGAGTCATACTCATCAATTTGCTAGACATAGATTTAGACATAGATATGGGCATAAACATATGTTAAAACAGCTTAAACTTTGGTATCGGGGCGGTAAGCATGTCAATGGCGAAGTGGTTTATCAGCTGCCCCATTGGTCTGCTAGGGTGGCTCGTCGTACGGTTGATTTTGTTTCGCTTGAATGGAAGTGGTTATTGGTATTTTTATGCCTAATCATGATACTTATTATCGCTATTTGATTCGTCGCTATTTGATTTGTCGATATTTTACCCATTTAGCCATGCCAATTTGGGCAATATTATGGGATGTAAAAATATTGTATATAAATCCGCTGGCAAGTCACTATGTTTTACCATGACAAATAGTTGATATTTTAGTATACTATCTTGTTTATTTGACACGCTTATCCGACCGCTATGACCCAAATTCCTGTCATTCAACACCCAGAAATGGTCAATCCCCAAGACCTTACCGCAAAAACCAATTTACTTGGCATGAGTAAGGCTGAGCTTGGACAATTTTTTGACAAATTAGGCGAAAAACCGTTTCGCGCCACCCAAGTGATGAAGTGGATTTATCAGTTTGGCGTGACCGATTTTTATCAAATGACGAACTTGTCAAAAAAACTACAAGAAACATTGGATGAAGTGGCAACTGTGTCGCCCCCAACGGTCAAGTTTAAACAATTTAGCGAAGATGGCACCCGCAAATGGGTGTTTGAAGTAGCGGGTGGCTCGCTGGTCGAAACTGTACTGATCCCAGCTGACGATAACAAACAGTTTGGACGTAAAACCTTGTGTATTTCATCGCAAGTCGGCTGTGCGCTTGACTGCTCGTTTTGTAGCACCGGTAAACAAGGCTTTGAGCGAGACTTATCCCCAAGCGAAATTATCGGACAGCTGTGGGTTGCCAACCAATCTTATATGGAAAATGTGCCTGTCACTGAACGTGAAAATCGGGTTACTAATGTGGTGATGATGGGCATGGGTGAACCACTGTTAAATTATGAGCCTGTAGTAGCCAGTATGTCATTGATGCTCGATGATTTTGGTTTTGGCTTGTCCAAACGCCGCGTTACCCTATCAACATCGGGTATCGTACCAAAGATGTATGAGCTCGCCAAAGACATTGATGTAGCACTTGCCATCAGTCTTCATGCACCCAATGACGAACTGCGTAATGAACTGGTACCCATCAATAAAAAATACCCACTCAAAGAGCTGATAGCCGCCGCCAAATCTTATGTCTATGACGAAAACCCCCGTCATAAAAAGCACGTCACCATTGAGTATGTGATGTTAAAAGACGTCAATGACACGGATGAACACGCCCGTCAGTTGGTCAATCTGCTCAAAGATTTGCCCTGCAAAATTAATTTGATTCCGTTTAATCCGTTCCCGCATGCGCCTTATGGACGCTCTAGCAACAATCGTATCCATGCGTTTAGCAATATCTTGAACCAAGCAGGCTTTGTCTGTACCATTCGCCAAACCCGCGGCGATGACATTGATGCGGCATGTGGACAACTGGTTGGACAAGTCACCGATAAAACCCGCCGAGCAAAACAGTGGCAAGAAAAAGTGTCGAAAACATTACAATCTAAAGCGTCTCATTAAATCTTTTATCATTATAATAGTTTGGCGTGATAAAGGCGCAAGTTAGCCTTATCGGTTGGTGTTATCACGGTTTTTTTGCTATAGTAATAGCCATTTTTAGTGATAGGCTTGTTTTGCTATTGGGTTTTATCGACGATTAAAATTGGTTATCTACTGTCAAAATTTTTAATTATTCAATTTAGTTCATTTGATTATGAGTAAGTTTGTTATGCCACCATGTCACTCACGTCAAACTCATTTATACCACAGCCAACCTGCTATTTTGTGTCAATTACACGACAACGATATAGACGTCGATAAAATGGCCGGCAAATCAAATTTTTTATCGAAGGTTTTTTTATCTAAGATTTTTGCCGCAGCTATGATTGGCTTTTCAAGCCTCACCCTTTGCCTAACCGGTTGTAGCACCACCCGACAAGTTACCACGCAGACAGTCACCGCAAGTGACCCAAGTCGTTGGGAAAAAAATCCAGAAGAAATCGCCAGAATTCGCACCGCGATTGCCGCTGAATATATTCGTGGTGGAAAATTGGACGATGCCAAACGACAGTTAGAAAGTGCATTAAAGTCTTATCCAAAGTCAGCAGAAGCTAATGATATGATGGGTGTGTTATTGCAGCAAGAAGGCAGCCCGCGCAATATGCAAAAAGCCGAAGCTTATTTTAAAAACGCCATCGCACTCAATCCTGACTTTAGTCAAGCAAACAACAACTATGGTGTCTATCTCGCCCAACTCAGTCGTAACCAAGAAGCGATTGCCCAGTTTCAAATTGCGGGTTCTGCCTTAGGATATGACGGTCGTGCCAGTGCGTTAGAGAATTTAGGTCGTACAGCATTAAAGGTCAAAAACAAACCGCTGGCGATACAATCATTTATCAAGGCGCTCGATGCCAACCGCCAAAGCATCGTCGCCCGTACAGAGCTTATTGATATTTTATTGGCTGATGGCAAATTTTTGGAGGCGCAGGCACTGTATAATGATTTGGTTAAAATTATTGGTCAATCCAACCTTGACCCGCGCACTTTATCGCAAGGGATTAGGCTTGCCAAACTTGCGAACAATCCCATGGAAATGCAAAAATTAGCGCAGCAGCTTTTGGATCGCTATCCCCTTAGCGATGAAGCAAAGCAGATTCGTTCTGGACTTTTAACCCCAACGTCAACTTGGAAATAAGATGGAAAACAGCAATAACACCGACAATCAACAAAACTCTACCCCTGTTCATGACACAACCCAGCTTTTGGGTCAGCGTTTTAAACAAGCCCGTGAGAAAAAAGGCTTATCGATTGACGATGTCGCTGCCAAAACTTTCATTTTAAAAAGTCATCTTCGAGCACTTGAAGCCAATGATTTTGACGCCTTGCCACAGCCTACCTTTGCGCGCGGTTTTGCCACTACCTATGGGCGTTTTTTGGGTTTGGATAAAAATCTGGTTGCGCAAAGTTTTGATGCCCAATACCCCGCTACCCTCAAACAAAAATATGCTACGGTCATCAATGCACCAATGCAGCCGATGGGCACGCTTAATCGTGAAGCGCGTCCTAGTGTGCGTATTAACCCTTTTGTCATTGGTGGTATTTTATTGGTATTGGGGCTTGCGATTTTTATTTTTAATAAAGTTAGCAAAGCACATAATGACTCGGTTGAACAAGCGCCCGCTAGTGCTGTTGCCAGTATGCCAACCCAAGACCAAGTCAGCGGTGCGTCGCTTAGCAATGCAGGCTCAGCGATTGTGACTAACACAGTGACTGCCAGTGGGTTACCCGCCACCGGATCTGCCATTACCGGTGTTGCGGTGAGTGCTGATAACGCCAGTGGTACAGCAGCGACAGGGCAAGCTGGTGCTAAAGCTTCGATTGACATTTTTGTGAAAGACACCACCAAAATCACCATTGTCGATGCGACAGGCAATACGATTTTAGATGGTGATCAAGCGCGCGGTAGTTACCAATTGACAGGTCAAGCGCCGTTTCAAGTCAATATCGACAAAGCCAGCAACGTGAGCTTGGATTTGAACAAACAACCGATTAAATTAAGCAATTATGCCCAAAACGATAAAGCCAATTTTACTTTAAAACCTTAATCTCTTATAACTTTAAAATACGCTAAACCATTCGTTATAATAGTTATAATAATAGGAACGCCTATGTCAGCGCATAACCCCATCAAACGTAAACTCACCAAAAAAATCTACGTCGGTAATGTCGCAGTAGGCGGTGACGCCCCCATTAGTGTGCAAAGTATGACCAATACCGATACCTGTGATGTCGATGCCACTGTGGCACAGATTCAGCGCTGTGTCGATGCCGGTGCTGATCTGATGCGCGTCTCCACCCCTACCATGGAATCCGTTGCCGCCTTTGCCGAAATCAAAAGACAAGTTTCTGTGCCCCTGGTGGCAGACGTTCACTTTGATTATAAAATTGCGCTGGCGGTGGCTGATGCAGGTGCAGACTGTTTACGTATAAACCCAGGTAATATCGGCAATGAACAAAAGGTGCGCGAAGTGATTGCCGCCGCCAAACATCATGGCATCAGTATGCGTATTGGCGTAAACGCGGGATCACTAGAAAAAGATATTCAAAAAAAATATGGTGAACCCACGGGTGAAGCGATGCTTGAGTCGGCGATGCGCCATATTGATATTCTAGATCGTAATAACTTTGACCAATTTAAAATCTCCGTCAAAGCCAGTAATGTGTTTTTGACCATGGATGCGTATCGGTTGATTTCTGCACAAGTTGACAATCCCCTACATTTAGGTGTGACAGAAGCAGGGGTGTACCGCACCGGTACTGTTAAGTCTGCGATTGCGTTAGGCGGACTACTGCTAGAAGGTATTGGCGATACCATGCGTATTTCGCTAGCCGCTGAGCCCGAAGAAGAAATTAAAATCGGTTTTGATATTTTAAAATCACTCGGTATTCGTAGTAATGGGGTGAATTTTATCGCCTGCCCTAGCTGCTCACGCCAAGAGTTTGATGTGATTCGGGTGATGATGGACTTAGAAAAACGCCTAGAAGATATCCGTGAGCCAATGGATGTGTCGGTGATTGGCTGTAAAGTCAATGGTCCAGGGGAAGCCAAAGAATCAGATATCGGCGTGGTGGGTGCTAGTCCAAATAGCCTAGTATATAAAAATGGGGAAAAATCACATTTGATTGATACCACCAAGCTTGCTGACGAAATTGAAGCCATGGTACGTCAAAAAGTGGCTGAACGTGAAGCGCAGCGCGCCAATGAAATTTTACGGGTTAAATAATTTTTGTGTCGTTTATTTTTTTAGTTTGCATTTTTTGGGAAATTGACCATGTTAAAATCCATTAAAGGTTTTAATGATATCTTACATATTGAGACAGAATCTACGCGCCCATCGAGCGAATGGCGCCAACTTGAAAGCATCCTTATCGATGTGCTCAATCAATTTGGCTTTGAGCAAATTCGCATCCCAATCGTTGAAGAAACCCAGCTATTTGCCCGTGCGATTGGCGATGCCACTGACATTGTCGAAAAGGAAATGTATAGTTTTTATGACAAATCCAACCCACCTACCGCATTGACGCTACGCCCTGAAGGCACGGCAGGCGCGGTACGTGCCGTGGTGGAGCATAACTTATTGCGGGGTGACAACCCAAAACTTTGGTACATTGGTCCTATGTTTCGCTATGAACAACCGCAAAAAGGCCGTTATCGTCAGTTTCACCAATTAGGGGTTGAGAGTTTTGGCAGTGAATTGGCGGATGCCGATGCTGAGCTCATCATCATGACCTACCAAATGTGGCAAAAATTGGGTATTTTAGACGTGGTGCAACTTGAGATTAATAGCTTGGGTGAGATAGACGAACGACGGGCGTATCGCCAAGCCTTGGTGGATTTTTTAACCGATAAAAAATCTCAATTGGATGAAGATAGTCAGCGCCGCTTAACCACCAACCCACTACGCATTTTGGATAGTAAAGATAAAAATACCCAACAAATTTTAGAGAATGCCCCAAAGCTTGCTGACTTTTTGGGGGCAGCAAGCCAGCAGCATTTTGAAGCCTTGCAACAGTATCTTAAAGCGGTAGGCATCAATTTTGTCATTAATCCAAAACTGGTACGGGGTTTAGATTATTACAATAAAACCGTATTTGAATGGACGACTGACCAGCTAGGTAGCCAAGCGACGGTATGTGCTGGGGGTCGTTATGACGGTCTTATCGGACAAATCAAATCCATTGGCAGTGATAAACCAGCCACTTCCGAACCTGCAGTAGGTTTTGCCATGGGGCTTGAGCGTTTGTTGCTACTTATGCAAAAGGTACAGCCGTTTGAGGCAACACCTGCCTGTGATGTATTTGTGGTCGCCCATCCTGATGTCTACACCTATGCCATCAAATTTGCCCATGAGCTACGTACACGACGTTCAAATCTTCGGGTGAAAATGGCGAGTGCCACGAGTTTAAAAGCGCAAATGAAGAAAGCCGACAAATCAGGTGCGCAATTGTCAGTAATTATCGCACAAGATGAAGTCGCCAATCAGCAAATTACCATCAAAAAAATGGCAACCGGTGACCAAATTACGGTCGCGAGTGACACGCTCTTTAGCGAAAACCCAGATTTTATCTAATCTATCCGATTGAGCCAAATTTGATGGGTAACTTATATCAGTAATTTTTTGAAAGGCTTTATGTAATGGTTAAAGACGTACAACCTAAGCTAGTGAGTGATGAACAGCAATCCTTAGGCGCGCTCAAACAATATGGTGGCTATATTCTATCCGCCATTATGTTGGTATTAGCGGGTTATTTTGGCTGGAGTTACTGGCAAAAGCATGGCGGCAATATAGATACCGCAGCGGCGAACGATTTTGCCAAAATTCAAAGCGACCAAAACAACATTGAGACCCTAACCACCCAAGCTGCCACCGATACCAAAGCACAAGCGCAACTGACTACGGCGCAAACCAATTTCGACAAAGACTTGGGCGAATTTGTGGCTAACCATGATAACTCGGTTTATACATGGCAAGCCTTAATGCTGCAAGCCAAACAGCAAACCGATAAAAATGATTTAAAAGCGGCAGCGGCGACGCTACAAAAAGCGTCTCAGTTAACGCTGAAGGATGATGGGCTAAAGGCCATTGCCATTTTGCGCCAAGCACAAGTGCTATTGTCAGACAATCAAGCGGATGCGGCACAAAAACGCTTGCAAAGCCCCTTACCCGCTGCCTTTGAAGCCAGTAAACTTGAGATTTTGGGGGACATTGCTAACCAACAAGGTGATAAAAAAGCGGCTGCTATTCATTACCAAAAGGCTTGGCAACTGATTGAACAACGTAATCAAAATAACCCAAACCCACAAGACCGTGCATTGCTACGTATCAAAATGGAAAGCTTAGGTCTAAGCGTCAAACAACCTGATTTAACAGGCGGCGTACTTGTTAAACCTACCCAGTCTGAAAATACTGCCACTGCAGCCGCATCTGCGCCTGCTGTTGCCTCAAGCATAAAATAGGTGCAAATTAGGCAAAAAATCTTAACCTGACAAAACTTTTAAATGACAACATTTTAAACTTCACCGTACGTTACGAGATAAACAATGACTACCATAACAACAACAAAATCGACACCCTTATCAACAAACTTAATGAAACCTGCCGTATTTGCAACCGCCTTGGTGGTAGCGATGACCTTGACAGGTTGTGACAAATTTAAAAAATCTGACAATGTCCATAAACCTGCCGCACTTGTGAAACTCGCTAGCAGTCAAAATGTGATTTCTCCGCTATTTAGTCAAGGCAGCAATGCAAAAGTTAGCCAACGCTTTGGCAATTTGCGCAATAAAACCACCATCAGCCAACAACCTACCGCCTTTCGCGTGGCGTATGACAACAATGGCTATGTGAATGCGTTAGCAGACGGTAGTGTGCAGGCGTTTGATGGGCAAGGCAAAGCGCTGTGGAGTACCAAACTCAAACAAGGCCTAATGTCAGGGGTGGCGCTAGATGAACAATCTCGCGTAGCCGTGGTTAGTGACAGCAAAGGGGTCATCATTGCGTTAGACAGAATGACTGGCAAAGTTATTTGGCAAACGCCTTTGGACACCGTAACCCTATCCCCTGCCCTCATCAGCCAAAACCGTGTGATTACCCTTGGCAATGATGGTAAAATTAGTGCGCTGTCGCTAGAGTCTGGCGCGCCTATTTGGAATTTTAACACCCAAAATCCAAATTTAAGCGTTCGCGGTAGTGCCACGCCGATTTTATTCAATCGCAATACGGTGCTGGTCTCGACAGCTGATGGTCGTATCCATGCTTTAAACATCGATAATGGCGTACCCATTTGGTCAAAACGTTTTGGTATCAGCAAAGGCAGTAGTGATATCGAAAAAATTTCTGATGTGGACGCTACGCCCGTACTAGATAGCAATATGCTGTACGTTGTGTCCTACAGTGGTCAGTTAGTCGCTGCTGATATGGCGTCACAGCAGCTAAGTTTTGTCAAAGAGTTGGCGAGCTTAAAATCAGTCGGCACAGATGCTAGCCAAGTTTACGCCACTTCGCTCGATGGCGAATTGGTGGCGATGGATAAAATGACAGGCACGGTTAATTGGCAAACCGATAACTTGTCTTATCGTGGTTTAAGTAACGCGGTGAGTATCGGCAACTATGTGGTGGTTGGTGATGCCATGGGTTATTTGCATGTATATGACCGCACCTCAGGGGCACTGGTTGACAGAAAACAAGCCAAATCCGACGTGGCGGTATTACAGTTTATCAATAACCGTTTGATTGCCCAAAGCGCAAATGGCGCATTTAGTGTTTGGCAAGTAAATCGTTAATTGTTAAACTGTTTACGCATTTAGCGGTTTTGGCGAGTGGATGAGCAGCCCATACTGATAAAAGTGTGAGTTTAAATGACAACCCAGCATTGCAGCGCGATGTTGGGTTTGTTAAGTTATAGAAATAATGAATTTTTCAAGCTTGTTGACAATCTTGCTTGTTGAAAATCTTGCTTTTTGAAAATTTTGGAAATTAAATTTATGAAACCAGTTGTTGCCTTGATTGGCCGTCCGAATGTTGGCAAGTCCACCCTATTTAATCAGTTGACCCGCAGTCGTCAAGCCTTGGTTGCTGATTTGGCAGGTCTTACCCGCGACCGTCAATATGGCGATGCAACCTTTGAAGAAAAATCCTTTATCGTCATCGATACCGGTGGTATTGGCGAAGTGGATGAAGGTGACGGCACCATTGATGACTATATGTCGCACCAATCGCATACCGCTATCCATGAAGCCGATATCATTGTATTTGTGGTTGATAGCCGCGCAGGTATCACGGGCGCCGATGAAGTCATTGCCAAACAACTTCACACCCTAGGCAAGCCGGTGTTTTTAGCCGCCAATAAAATGGATGGTGTCCATGAAGCGGCGATTCATGAATTTTATGCGTTAGGTTTTGGTGAGCCATTTTCCATGGCAGCCAGTCACGGACGTGGGGTGGGCAATTTATTAGAAGCCGTCACTGCCAATATGCCCACCGATGACCAAGAAGAACAAGCACCTGATGGCTTACGTATCGCCATCATTGGCAGACCTAACGTGGGCAAATCGACCCTTGTCAATCGCTTGCTTGGTGAAGAACGCGTGGTGGTTTTTGATATGCCAGGTACCACGCGCGATAGTATCTATATCCCTTATGAGCGTGACAATAGACATTATGTGTTGATTGATACTGCGGGTGTGCGTCGCCGTGGACGTATTGACGAAAAAGTTGAAAAATTTTCTGTGGTAAAAACCTTGCAAGCCATCAAAGATGCCCACGTGGTCATCGTGGTCATTGATGCGCAAGAAGGCATTACCGATCAGGATTTGAACTTGTTGGGCTACGCCTTAGAAGCAGGTCGCGCGATGGTGCTTGCCATCAATAAATGGGACGGGCTTGACCAAGACCAAAAGAATTTTGTCAAAATTGAAATGGATCGACGCTTTAACTTTATCCCTTATGTAAAAGTGCATTTAATCTCTGCGCTTCATGGGACGGGCGTTGGCAATCTTTACCCATCGATTCACCGTGCCTATGATGCGGCAATGTTTGATATTTCCACCAGTCGCTTGACCCAAATTCTACAAGATGCGGTTACTGCACACCAGCCCCCTATGGTAGGCGGGCGACGGATTAAACTTCGATTTGCGCATTTGGGCGGTCATAATCCACCAATTATTGTGATTCATGGCAATCAGACCAGCCAAGTGCCAAACAGTTATCGTCGCTACCTAGAAAACGAATTTCGCAAAGTATTCAAGCTTGAAGGTACCCCGATTCGGGTTGAGTTTAAACAAAACGCCAATCCTTATGCAGGTCGCACCAATACCATGACGGATGCGCAAAAAGAACGTAAACGTCGAGAGGTGCAAAAATTCAAAAAACGCAGCAAAAAACGTTAAGGCGATGTTAAGATTGGCGTTTTAAGGGATGAGTGAATGGTACAGAAGACTTTAGGTTATCAAATTGGGGTAAAGCGTCTCGTTGCGATACCTTTTTTATTGGTTTTATTTATTTGCCTTGCGATTTATACCTTAGTCGACTTGACCAAAACGGTGCAATATGAAATCAAACAGGCCAGTAAGATTAATTATCTACTTGCCCAGTCTACTGCAAGCAATCCTAACAGTGTGACAACCGCTAGCATTGATAAACTGTTAAGCGAGATGCCGCAGTACGAAAGCATTGTTTTTTTTCCATTTGACCAGCAGCAGCATCCGACCACCCATCCGATTAAAGTCACAGAGGTTTTTTTTGAGCGCTATTACGGATTGAGTGAACCTGTTAAAATTAATTTATTGACATTCAAGCCCCATCAAGACAACACGAAAGTTGAGCAGCTGATTGGTTATAACAATATCACCCTTGACCTACAAACCATTCGCCAGCAATGGTTTTGGCAACAGTTGCCGTTAGTGCTTGTGTTATCATTTATTGCGCTGTTCAATTTGTGGTTTGTGCTGCAAAAGGTGCAAAATTTAACCTATCGCTTACCAAAACTTGAAAATTTAAGCCATCACATTTTGCAAGATGATTTTTTAACGGCAGAGGCGTATAAGCTGCCAAAAAGTAATGAGGCTTGGGTATTTGAAAAAGCCTTGGTGTATTTGCTCAACAAGCACAAGGCGCAAATTGCCCAAATCAACACCCTGCGCCAAGAAAAAAATGACCTTGAAGAAACCCAAATTAAGCAGCTTGAGCACAATTCAAAATTTGAAAATATTTTGATTCATGAGTTCAAATCCTCTGTAAGTCGTATCGAATCGGGTCTACAGCTATTACACAATCAATATATCAGCGCTGAGCAAAAAGATGCCGTTGAAATTATTACTTTGGGCAAAGATGATTTAAATGCTAAGCTTGATCAAATCATCCAAATTAACCGTATCGATAAAGGTCAAACAGGCGTCAGTGCCTACCAATTTAGTCCAACGGGGTTAATCACCCAAATTGTCAATGATTATCAGCCTCTGGCTGCCGAGAAAAATATTACGTTAAAGGCAAAGCCCTATCATGCCGACTATGTCCTAGAAGGCGATGTTCAAAAAATCACCCTAATTATCAGTTCATTGGTAGAAAATGCGATTAAATTTACCGATAAAGGCAGCATAACAATCACCTCGCAGTTGCAACATTTACAAACGCAAGTACGGTGGACGCTGCAGATTGAAGACACCGGCATAGGCATTGCAAAGGAATATTTAGAGCTAATTTTTGAACCTTTTTTCCAAATTAATCCTGAAGTAAAACATTCCTCATCAACTAATTCTGCAGGATTATTTTTGGTGAAAAAACTGTTAGCACTGATGAAAGGCAGCATCACAGTTACTAGCGAACCTGATGTGGGTAGCAATTTTCAAGTATCGTTATTGCTGAAAGATTGGAAACACAACTATGAACGCAATTTATTGCTAAATAAACATATTGTCGTTTGGTATCACTATGAGGATTTATTTGAAACGGCCAAACGCATGGAAAATGCGGGTGCTAAAGTTGAGACGTTTACCAGTAGCGAACTTCTTGAAGATTATTTGTTATTTCATACGGTGGATGCGTTATTTATCTCCCGAAATATTGATTATCAAGCGATGTTAGACTTCGTCAGCAAATTTCGTGAGCGTGAAAATAAAGCCAGGGTCACCATTATTTGCGTTTATGACACCAAAGCGTTAAATCCGCATACCATTGAATTACTAAAAATAGCTGGGGTGGATTATTTTGTCAAAAAAGAAGTCATAGACGAGCGACTCGATCAATATATCAAAGAGTTGTCCAATATATTGAGTTAAATTTTGAGTTAAAAAAACCCTTCGTTTCATTTGAAGGGTTTTTTTGTGATTTTTCTTTGTAATTTAAAATAAACCTTTAAAGAACAGTACGATGTGTTGCCACATACGTTTAAAAATTCCAGCTTCTTGAACTTGGGTTTCAGCGACCAGTGGCACAGACGCCACAGGTTTACCATTGAGCATAGCCACCAGTTTACCCACTTCTTGACCCTGCGCTAACGGCGCTTTAACATCGGCTGGCAAATTGACCACGGTGCTGATTTTTTCTTGATCCAGTTTTGGCACTAGTACTTGTAAATTGCCTTTGCTGACAACGTTGACTTTATCGACAGCGCCGAAGTTGACTGGTACGCTGCCGTAGCTTTTTTGGGCAGGGGCGGCAATTTTAGTAGCAAAGTTACTAAATCCCCAGTTGAGTAAGTTGCGCGATTGGTCTGCGCGCTCTTGAGCGCTTTTAGTACCCATAATCACTGAAATCAGACGCATATCACCGCGTTTACTCGATGCTACTAGACAGTAGCCTGCTTCGTCGGTATGTCCTGTTTTTAGGCCGTCTACCGTTGGATCAGTGAACAACAGCGCATTGCGGTTGCCCTGGGTGATGCCGTTATAAGTAAATTGTTTTTGGCTATAGATGGGATAATACTTTTTGCTGTTTTTAATAATGGCTTGGGCGAGTTTCGCCAAATCTTCGGCAGATGCTTGATGGCCTTCTTGTGGCATACCGGTCGCATTCATAAAATGGGTATGGGTCATGCCAATTTTTTTGGCTTCTTCATTCATCAAATCTGCAAACGTGGTTTCGCTACCGCCAATGTGCTGTGCCATCGCTTTTGATGCATCATTACCCGATTGGATAATGATACCTTTTAACATATCAATCACAGGGGCGGTTGTGTTGACAGGGACATACATACAAGACTCTTCACTTGAGCCTTTACACCAAGCTTCAGGAGTCATGAGAATAGGTTCGTTTTCTTTTAATGCCCCTGATAGCAGCCGCTGCTCAATGATGTAACTGGTCATCATCTTGGTCAATGACGCAGGTGGAAATGGCTGCGCGGCATTTTTTTGAGCCAATACCGTGCCTGTATCATAGTCAATTAAGATAAAAGCAGAATTGTCTAGTTCAGGCTGTTGTATGGCGGCATTTGCCTGTACAGTTGTGGCAAAAAAACTGGCGGCGACAAAAGTGCCGACCATCAGACGTGGGGTATATTGCGGTATTGCGATTGCTTTCATCTCACTCACTCTTGGCTCAAATCAAATGCGACCTGTTTGCTTGGCCGCTTGGTAAAACAAATTGCCTATATTAGCAAAAAAAATCGCAATTCAACACTGTATTCGGTCTAAAAATCAACGATTTATCATAAATAAAACCCCCTAAATCAGTGAGGGGGTTGATAGCACGGCTTGAGTTAACCTAGTATTTACTGCTGGCAAGTTCTTTACATAATTGAAGATTGTCCGCTTTTGGATAACTAAGTGTCCATTGGCGGGTTTCATTCAAAATTTGCTTGTAATCTTGCTGAGTGGACAAGTACTGCACCGCTAAACGAGGATCGCTGATGGTCGGCATTAATTTTTTTAGCTCAACATTATAAGCGGTATTAAACCCTGTTTGTTGCGATTTATTCAGCATGGGTGGGCAGATTTCTGATAACACTTGTAATACCGCCACTTCTTCTTTGGTGGTCGATAATTCTGACATATCAATTGCGATGGTATCGTTATTTTTATCTTCAGCGATACCACTCACGGTGACGCCCATTAACAACATGCCTATCATAGCTTGACTGATTTTGCCCAGTTTAATCATACGGTGTCCTAACGTTATTTAAGTAAAATACAGCCCATATCATACTAAATAATCAAAAAAAATATAGCGAATAATTACGCTATATAGTCAGTATTTTGTGAACAAGTAAAATTTTTTGAAACAGTTTAGCAATATACTGGTAGATAAAAACTTTGGCATCATCCATGTTACGGCCTAGTTTACACGGTCTAGTTTAATAGCTCAATCGTTTGAATTTGCAAAACACTATCCGCTATCTGGCTAAAATGAACATCGACATTTTGATAACGCATGACAAATGGGCTATTAAGCGCTTGTTGTCGATATGCAGGTCTGGGGTCTTGCGCAATGAGTTGTTCGATGGTTTGCCAATCTGTTTGCTTGAGCTGACTTTTTACTGCAATATTGGATAAATCCTGCAATAAATCGGGATGCCAATGCACCGACTTGATGACGGGTTTTTGGGCAGCATACCCAGCAATCGCATCATCGATACTATCGCTATAAGGCAAATATGGTTTGATATCAATGACGGGTGTGCCATCTATCATATCAGCGCCGATGATATGCAGCCTCAAGCCGTCCTCACTGTTTTCAATATGCGAAAACTTGACCACTGACAATCCAATATTTGCCGGTCGATACATACTTCGACTGGCAAAGACCCCTATCTTTTGGTTGCCACCAAGTCTAGGTGGACGGACTGTTGGCTGAAAATTTGACTGATTGATATTGATTCGATTTTGATGAAATTGCCATATAATCCAAAGATGACTAAATTGCGCAATACCTTCAAAAGCACTGAGCACATTGTAGGGCGGCAACATGCTGATACTAGCGTTGATATCGACAAGATTGGGTTGGCGAGGTGTGCCAAACTTTTGCTTAAGTGGGGAGTTCACAATGCCGATAATCGGCAGGGTAATTTGTTGTGGTAACATAATGGATCGTTAAAATATGATATTTTAAACTATGATTATGCCATTTTTTTACGCCCAAATTCGACTAATTCATCAAAAATTTGCTATCATATCGCCCCAGAATGTCAATATTAACCCGCTATTTTTATTCTTTATCCAGTTTTATTTTTATTTATGACCAATACAAGGTTGGGTGCTATGTCAAAATTTTATGAAGAAACCGTTACCTATGTGCATCATTGGAATGACACATTATTTACCCTAAAAACTACCCGTAATGCAGGTTTACGTTTTAGGAATGGTGAATTTGCCATGATTGGTCTGGAAGTCAATGGAAAACCTTTGATGCGTGCCTACTCTATTGCCAGCACCAACTATGATGAAGAGCTCGAATTTTATTCTATCAAAGTCCAAGATGGTCCTTTGACGTCTATTTTACAGCATATCAAAGTGGGTGATAAATTATTGGTGAGCAAAAAACCCACTGGCACCCTGGTGCTTGATGACCTAAACCCTGGCAAGCATTTGTATATGCTAGCAACGGGTACAGGCTTGGCACCATTTTTGTCACTTGCCCGTGACCCAGAAGTGTATGAGCGTTTTGAGAAAGTTATCGTGGTGCATGGCGTACGTTATGTGAGTGAGCTAGGCTACCGTGAGATGTTTGAAAAAGCCTTGTTTGAAGATGAGTTATTGGGTGAATACGTTAAAGATAAACTCATCTATTACCCCACGGTCACGCGTGAGCCGTTTCGCAATGAAGGGCGTATGACCGATTTAATGAAATCAGGCAAGTTGTTCCAAGACATCGGCTTACCACCCATCAATCCAAGCGATGACCGCGCGATGATTTGTGGTAGCCCGTCTATGAATAAAGATGTGGCGGCACTACTCGATGAGTTTGGTCTTAAACCCTCACCACGCATGGGTGGCACAGGCGATTATGTGGTTGAACGTGCCTTTGTTGAACAGTAAAATTGAACAGTAAAGTCATAAAAAAAGAGCCATAAGGCTCTTTTTTTATGACTCAAAATTAGTAGCTATATTCCAACACCAAATTACCACCCGCATCTTTATCATCGCTGATGCTGTCTTTTTTACCCCAAATACCCAATTTGACCGAGGTTTTGTCATTGTATTTATGTTTCCAATCGGCCTCTACAATATCCAAATCTTGCTTGGTTGGGAAGGCTGAATTAATCACTTGATTAGACTGATTCACTTTATCATTGGCGTATTTTAGCCCGATCTGGTTATTAGCATCAATATGACCTGATAGCCCCACACTAATGATTTCACCATCCCCACCAATCGGATGACCTAGCGGCAAGCCCTTTTGATAATAACCATCTGTATATATTGAGTGACCATAAATAATATTAGTTTTGTCTAAATCATAATAAGTATTCGCCCATTCTGCATGCCACAACCAAGGTTGCTGCAACAGCGGAATCGTACCTTTTAAACCTGCCAAATACGCCTTTTTAGTAGGCAAACCACCTGCTTCATCTTCCCCAATAAATTCGCCATAGACACTCACCGGCAGATTCACCAACGGTTTTAAATTTAGCTGTGCATCGATTCCTGCGATTTGATCAGATATATCTGTGGGTGTATTATAGGTATTATCGTAACGACCCGTTAACGCCTTTCCAAGCGATTTTAACGACTCATCCCTTCCGTCACCCCCCCAAAGCAATGTTTTAGAGGCGCCGATTTGAAAGGCTTCATGCGGTTGAAAACTTGCCCGCATACCGATGAGCTTTGCCTCAGGCACTGCTTGATAATCTTGTAATTGCCCAGCCGTTATTTGGTAATTAAAATTACCCAGTTTTGATAACACAGGAAAATTAATAGGGGTATTATTGGCGCGCTGCATTAAAAAGCCCGTGACAGGTCTAGCTGCATCACTGCGAATTAAACTTCCATCAACCCCGTTGCCCCACCATACGGGAATACTACCAAAGGCAAGGCGATGATTGCCTAATTTCGTACCGATGTAGCTGCCATCGAGATTAGATGACTTGCTAGGCTCATCATCATCGACATTTAAGGTGCCTTGAATTTTATAATCAATGTTATCACCTGCATGGCTATGAGAAAAACTAACACCCAAAGGCGTCACCGTATTGCCTTCTGTATTAAATCCACTGAACACAGCACGCTCGTCACCATTGACATTGCTCACTATTTGTAGCTTGGATACATCGTTGGTTTCAAGCTTTTGTTTAACTTGATTCAATAATAGTTTATCATTGTCTGATTTGGGCTGCGCTTGACTTAAGGCTGTCTGTATGGCTTCTGAACTAATCGGCCAGGTTGATATATCAACATTTAGCACACCATTGAGTTTCAAAATCTCAAGTGTTTGACGTAGGTCACTATCAATTTGGACTAGTTGCCCAGCTTGTGCTGAAAAGCTATACAATAGCGCAACGCTAATAGCTAAAGGCAACTTAAGAAATTTTATATTGTTTAACTGCATCACCACTTCCTTTACCTAAAGCTGTTTTCATAATATAGCCAAAATATTTTTTCAGTGACAAGCTGTCAATCATCTCTTTATCTGTTTCGGCTAGTAATTTAGGCGTTGACATATCAATATTATTGATTTGTGCTAAACCCGTAATGCCAGGTAAAACATTATAAACACCGAGTTTATCTCGCTCTTCAATTAACTCTTGTTGATTAAATAGATTAGGTCTTGGTCCGACAAAACTCATTTCGCCTTTTATCACATTGATGAGTTGTGGCAACTCGTCCAATTTGGTTTTGCGCAAAAACTTGCCAAGTGGCGTAATGGCAGCACTGTCAACCAAATGACTCGCAACGGATTGTGTTGCCAACTTCATGGTACGAAACTTGATAAGCTTGAACGCTTTCTTATGTTTACCTACCCGTTCTTGGATAAATAAGGGAGACCCTGTATCAAAATAGCCAATCACTACCACAATAATCAAAATCGGCAAAGTGACTATCAATCCGATGAGAGCGAGCAAAATATCTAATAATCTAATCATTTTTCATTATTCCGATATAAATTCCCAACTTCTTTCAGGGCATTTAAACTATGTTTGGGTGGATGCCAGTTAAAGAATTTTTTCGCTTTACGATTATCTATCTGTAGGTTTCCATACAGCTGTTCAAACATGCCGACCTTACCAGTTACATCTGCCAAAGTACTTAGCAATTTGGTTGGCACAGGTAATAATATCATGGATTTACCCATACCTGAGCTCACGCACTGTATTAATTGTTTAGTGGAAATCACTTCATCGTCAGCGATTAAAAAAGTTTCATTAATTTTAGTATCATGATAAATACAGGCAGTGATAAAACTAACCAGATTTTCTATCGCAATAAATGAACGCTGATTGTGAGTACAACCAAATGGTAAAAACTGTCCCAACTTGATTAGCATCAACAATTTTGAAAAATTACCAGGCGCATCGTGCGCATAGATAAGTGGCGGTCTAATAATGACTAAATCGGTCTTCGTATCTTTAAAAAGCTCTTCTAAAGCAACTTCCGCTTGATACTTAGAAATCGTATAGTCATTAATAGGATTGGGCGTATCTTGCTCGGTAAAAGCCTTACCATGGGTACTATTCCCATTTACCCCAATTGAACTCATAAAAATAAATCGCTTTACATTAGCCTGTAAGGCTTTGCGAGCCAATTCTAGTGTGCCATCCACATTAATTTTTTTAAATTCATCTATATCATTATTTTTATTATGAGCAACTGCTGCAAGATGGACAACGACATCAACATCTTGTGGTATGGTGATATCAAAAAAGTTATTAATAATAATCTGTTTAACCGATGATGGTAGAAGGTTGCTTTTTTTTCTGACACAGGCAATAACTTCATCGGTTTTAGACAGGTCATTAATGAGATATCGCCCGACAAAACCTGTAGCACCTGTTACTAATATTTTCATCATCGCAAATCTCTCTGGGCTAAAATTTTGTTATAGATAGCTAACGTTTTGTCTAACATGATATCAAAAGTAAAATTTTTCTCATAAGCCTTGCGGCTGCTATTTCCCAATTGCGCTCTTAACTTAGCATCCGATATTAGATTGACTAATGCTGTACGCAATGCAGTGCTATCATTTTTTGCAATTAAAAATCCATTGTTGGCATTGACGCTTTCACTAACCCCACCAACATTAGATGCAATGATAGGCAACGATGCTCGCATGGCTTCTAATATTGTTAAAGGAAAACCTTCGTATTTTGATATTAAAATAAATATGTCAGCTTGATTTAAAAACTCTTGCACCTTGAAACTTTGTCCATGAAAAATAACTTTATTATCTAGTTGCTTGGATTTTGTCAAGTCTTTACATTTCTGCAAGTTGGGTCCATCACCAATTAAATCTAATTGCCAATCTAAATTTTTTGGCAATTCAGCCAATGTATTAATCAAAAAATACTGATCTTTTTGATTTTCAAATCTTGCTACCATAATCAATTTTGGGACAGGATTTTGAGTATGCTTAGTGGGTCTTTCAATATCCGGTACACCATTGTGTATCGTAGTGACAAGTTCGGGTGAACCGACATTATATTTAAACCCATACTGTCTATCAAATTCAGATACGGTAATGACTCCATCTGAAATTTTACTCAGTATACATTCTAATTTAGCGTAAACCTTTTGACTTCTGTTACCAACTCCGTCAGTAAATGCCCAGCCGTGTGCGGTAAACACGACAGGAATATTGAGTGATTTTGCCGCTAAGCGTCCTAGTAGACCTGCTTTAGTCGAATGACAATGGACGATATCGGGATTGAGCCGTTTTAGTTGTTTTCTTATTTCAAAATAGCCCAAAACTTCATCTTGAATTGATAATTCTCTTTTAAGATGAATCAATGAAGTATAGTCGATATTGTTTTTATCTAATGCCTCTGTAAATGCCCCAGTACCCCCGACTAAAATATGAACTTGGTGTCCCTTTTCTATCATGCCTTTGGCTAGATCTAGCAGATGGACACTTGCCCCACCTAAAACATCAGACCGAGTAATAATATATACAATTTTCATTTTTAATCCAAAAATTATTTATCCTAGACTGTATAAATTTCTAACCATTTCTCAATGCTTTTTTCTAATTAAAACAGCTCTTTAATGCGTTTTCTAGCTCGTATATTGTTTGATAAGATTTGTTCATCAGTTAAAACAAGGACTTTTGCTTTAGCTTTTTTTTGGAAAAAACTTTTACCTGTTCGGTAAATGCAAAACCCAAGCCTTCTATTATAGCAATTTTTTTGGTACTTAAGCCATTTTGACAGCGATTGCGCCATAAATGACAGGTTTTAAAAATAAGAAAAGAATACATCAAGATTGATTGCTTTAACTTCTTTTGAAAGTTGATATCTTGTAATCATATCTGCAAGTCGATTTAGCCAACCACGGTTTAATGTATATGTAATTGGTATAGCAACTAACTTTTCCATTTTTTTAGGTCTTCTGTCGTATATTTAGAAGTAAACGCATAGACCTGATGACCTTTTTTTAACAGTGTGCGAATTAAGTCTGCACGAAAGCCATAGAAACTAGATATAACTGTGCCTATAAATGCTACTTTCATTTCATAATTACCTTTTGAATTTCATAATTTGATTTAAGTTTTAAGATGTAAAAAAAACATATATAAACAGCAAGATAGTTATACAGTCTCAACCGCACCGCCGTACCTAAATTATCATTTCCGATTAACCATACACTCGCATATAAAACAAAAAATACGATTAAAAAACGAATAAAGCCATCTGCATATTTTATGTTTTTTAAGATAAAAGACAACATAAATAAAACAGGTATTGTTTCAATTACAAACAATAGAACAGCAAAGGGATTAACTAAATATAATCCAAATAGTTGACCTAAAGCACTCAAAATAAAGTTAGGAAGAAACAACAAGGGATTTGAAAAATCTAAACCTAAATTACTACCACCTTGCATTTCATTTTCGAAACCCTCTCTATACTCAGTTAAAATTTCTAAAGCACCAATATAATTTGCTATGAACAATGCAAAGAAATATAAAACAGCAAATGGTAAGATACGTTTTTTTGTGAGCTTAATTTTCCATAAAGCTAATGCCAATAAAAATGCGTAGCCTAGATAAGGGCGCAAAGCCAACAAAAAAAACCCTATTAAAATTGCAAGTAGATAAAAATAAGAAAAGGAAATAAAATCCGAACGACTTAAACATTTTTTCACAATTAAACACCCCACTAGAAAGCAGAGCGCCATAAATTCATCACGGTAAATATCGAGTGTATAGAAAAAAAGTGTAGGATAGATTAAACACAGCAGAACACTATAAAGATAATACTTCTGACTTTTTTGGAAATTAAGACCAGATAGCTTAGCAACTAAAAAAGGAATTATAAATAGATTTATAAATAATAATAAGTAAGAAATTCCATCACGGGAATATAAACCAAAGTCATTAAGAAACCTCAAAATTACTGGCCAAAAATTTACTGCTAAATCAATATAACCTAAAGCATAGTCATGATAATAATTTGCGTCGCTACCACCACCCAACCCAAAAGAGATATAATCATTTTTTATTAAAAAATAAAAAAAAACCTTTAAAAAAACCAAGTAAACAATACACAAAAACAAAGCTTTATTTGATACTCTTTTTAAAATATTATTTATCATATAGATATATCCATTTTTCAATTATTTTTTCTAATGAAAAATTTTTCTCTATATGACATAAGTTTTTTATAATATTTTTATTTTTTTCTTCTTGAGAGAGACTTAATGCATGATATAGTTTTTCTGCTAATGCATTTGAGTTTGATGGAGGCACTAAGAATTGATCATTATTTAAAACTTCAGCAACCCCTCCACAATCTGTAGCAACCACTAATGTTTTACATGCCATCGCCTCAGCAACAACTAAGCCAAATCCTTCATATTTAGATGATAATACAAATAAATCTGCAGCACTCATTAAATCCGGGATATCATTGCGTCTTCCTATTAAATAAATATCTTGCTTTAAACCCAATTCATCAATAATTTTTTCAATTTCTGAACGTAGTTCCCCATCTCCTGCAATAATTAATTTGATATCTCCCGTACTCTTATTTTTTAAAGTTTTAAAAGCGTGTAATAAATTTGGATAATCCTTTGCCTCACTAAAACGTCCTACTGCTAGAATCAAATAAGAGTTTTTATTTATATTAAGTTCATTCAGAATTTTATTTTTGGCTTCTGAGTTATAAAAAAACCTACTCAGATCTATTCCATTATATGCTGTAATGATATCTGAGTCTGGTACTGCTTTTTTGTCGATAAATGCCTGTACTGCTTCATTACTAACATTAGTAGTTAAATCAGCTAGATTATGTGTAAATCTGTACGCAAGCATTCTCAATCCCCCACCTTCGTCACTACTATGCGCAGTACAAATAAGTTTTTTTATAGGAGTAGCTGCTCGAATAAGACGCGTAAAAATATTAGCGTGTACCATATGTGAATGAACAACATCTGGTTCAAAATTCTTAATTATTTTAGAAAGTTTAATATAAGCAAGAGGAAATAACAGCAAACTATTTAAATTAATTTTAATTAATTCAATTTCTTGGTAGCGAGGCTTTGTTAAAACATCACCCGTAAGATACGCAATTTTAACATCATTCCCTTTTTCATACATTTTATCTGCTAAATCACAAACTACACGTTCTGCGCCACCTTGACCTAGTCCGGTAATTACATATAGGATTTTCATAAATTACTCTATTTAATAATACTTAACCATTGTTTCAATATAGAGTTGACAGAATATCTAACACTATTTTCAACAGCATTCGATGACATTTTTTCATACTGAATATTAGATAAGTTTATTAACTCTAATAACGAATTAGTCAGTCCACTTATATTTTCTGGCTCTACTAGAAGTCCACTTATATTATGGTCAATAATTTCTCCAGGACCAATGTCACAATCAAAAGCAACAATAGGCAATCCATAGCTTTGTGCCTCTAATAAAACCATCCCAAAACCTTCAAATCGAGAGCTCATACAAAAAAATGAAGCCTGTCGATAAAATGTATCCATGTTCTTTTGCTGTCCTGCAAATATGATAGAATCCTCCACCTCAAAGTCTTTTGCCATTTGCTTTAGCATTAGCTCATCTTCACCTGAACCCACAATGATAATTTTCCAATCAGGTACTTGCTGAGCAACTTTAGCCCAAGCAATAATAAGTAAATCAAATCCCTTCACATGAGTTAATCGTCCAACAGTCAAAATGGTTTTATATTCTAAGCTAGGGATATTCTCTATATTTTCATAGGGTATAGGATTTGAAATAGCAATTATTTTGGCGTTAATTTTCTTTAATTCTTTCTCCCACAACTCTTTATCTCGTTGAGTCAACGTAACCACATAATCACAGTATTTAGCTGCCCATCTACGACCAATATCGCGATACTTTACCCCGAGATTAACATTAAAAATAAAATGCTCCCAACAAATATGCTTGACTTCCAAACCAAATAATGCAGGTACAGTAAAAATACAAGAAATACTATCTACGACTACCAAGGTATCTATCTGATGCTGTGTAACAAACTGGCGAATACACCACACAGCACCCAAAAAATTTTTTTTGAATGAAATTTTTTTGGGATAAAGTGAATATGTTTTAATACTCGGCACTAGCTCAAAAAAAGGCTGCTTTCCATCCGCAAGACTTAAAATAGATACTTCTAAGTCTTTTTGGGCTAATGCATTGGCAATCAGCGTTGTTACTCTTTCGGTGCCACCAGAGTTGTTTAAATTACCAATAAGGAAACAAATTTTTTTCATTTTTTAATACCAAATTTTCTTGAATAAAAAATTGCACTGATAAAATATATTCCAAATAGAAAAAAAAATTTATTCCCGCGATTTACTATATATTTTTTATCAAATGATGATGTATATAATTGCTCTTTTAACACTTTCCATCTCTTATTGGCCACAAAAAAGCCCTCCGTTTCATAGCTATTAGCTATATAGTATTGCGCTAAAGATATAAAACTTGAGCTCAATTCGGGCCTATAGTTAAAAAAGCCTATGAGCTTCTCAGCAGCTCCCCCTATATCATTTATATTTTTTATAGATTTAGTGGCAGTAATTCCATTCGGATTAAATCTATAACCTATATATTCATTATTACAAAAATAAATATTTTTTGCCTTTAAATAAACATAAGGCGTAGTATAAGCATCCTCATAGTTCTTTCCCTCAGGAAATTTAATATCATCAAATAAATTTTTATTATAAACTCTTAACCATGAGAACCATGCAGATCTATTACACAGTTTTTTCCATATCTTTTGATCTAAATTATAAAAGCCATCATCAAATAATTTCGGGAAAAAACTTGATGTATTGCCATTATCATCAAAGCGAATAGCTCTAAACTCAACAATATCCGGATTATGTTTCTTTATTATAGCCAAAATATCATTAAAAAAATCACCTTGAAGTACATCATCAGAGTCAAGAAACGCTAAATATTGACCTTTAGCATTGTCTATTCCTGTATTACGAGCGCCACTAAGACCTCTATTCTCTTGACTAAAAATATGAAAATTATTTTTTATATTATCATTTAAATTTAAAATATAATTTTCTATCAAATTAATAGAATTATCTGGACTACCATCGTTAATAATAATTACCTCAGTTGAACCATCACTAGGAATAATCTTTACAATTGAATTTAAGCATTCAATAATATAGTTTTCCACATTATAAACAGGAACAATTAAACTTAAATTAACCATTTAATCACCCTCTAAAAATAGTTAGAAAAATAAGAAAAAAAACACCAAATTTATAAAATAAAAAATTGCCCCTATTTAAAAGTAATTTTTTATTCACATATTTATGATAATCAAAAAACTCATAATATGCTTTAATCATGGCAAAAATACCTTTTTTATCTTTTAAGTATGTTAAATAAGTTTGTAATGAAATTACATAAGATATAGAATAAAAACTATTGTTTCTTATTTCATTATAAAAATAATTTATTATAAATTTATAGCTATTAATATTTTTCTGAACATTCTTCGAAGAAGCTGAAAGGAGGCTGCCATTCATATTATATCTATAGTTATAAATTTTTTTATCAGAAAAATAAATGTTATCCAATCTAATTACCAATGAAGATAAAAACACCGCATCTTCAAAATAAATTCCTGAAATAAACCTACTATTTTTAATAATGGACCTCTTTACAATATATGACCATATAAACCAATAATGTCGATTAAAAATTTCAATTTTCAATTCATCAGTTAAGTCATATAATCCAACTCTATCTAGGAGTTTCATTTCACAAATTACATCTTGGTCATTGATTAATTTTTTAAATCTTCCCGCTCTGATAGATATAATGTCTGGCTCATAACCATTTACTATCCTAAATAATTCTTTTATATAATTTCCATCCAAAATATCATCTGAGTCAATAAACCCCACATATTCTCCACATGCAATATTTAGTGCCTTATTTCTTGCAGCGCTTTGACCTTGATTTTTTTGGCTAAAAACTTTAAATTGTTTAGCTTTATTTTTTGGTAAATTAAAAATTAATTCATCCAGTATTTTTTTTGAGTTATCTGTTGAACCATCATCAATGATTATAACTTCAACTTCATCAGTAATTTGATTTTGTATACTATTAATGCACTCAGATATATAACTCTCAACATTATACATCGGTATTATTAGACTTAACTTTACGCTCATTTATATTTTTCTCTAAGTATGATTTTTCATTTTTAACTTGCTTTTAAAAAATTTGATGATAAAAATTTTATGTTTTTTTTCTATACCAAAAAGATAGATACAAGTTATTGCAAAAATACCTTCAATTAATCCCACTAAAATAAACATTAAAAAGTTATCAACAATTATATTTTTTGAAACTTGATATAAGACAAGAAAAATTAGTGACGCTACCATAAGTACATTTAATAAAACGTTAAAAATAAATTTTCTTACATTAAAATTAAAAACTTGAATTTTGGCAATGTAGAGATTAAGCAGCCCGGCAAACAAATTACAAAATATAAAACAAACATATACTACTTTATAATCAAACTTATTTTTTAATAAAAAATAAGTAATTGGTAAAGTTAAAATTATCAAACTACCCGTTATAAAACTAATTTTTCTTATATTTCCTGTAGCATGTATGAGGGTTATAATTGGATTGAAAATTATTGCCAGCAACGTGTTAAGTAAAGTCAAAATTGAAATCATACTTGCATATTGTGGTGGATTACCTAACCAAAATCTTAAAATATAATTTATATTCATAATGATAGGTACACATATCAATAACATTAGATAAAAAGAATATTTTGATGAATAAATTGTAATTTCATTCATTCTGTTAGTGTCATTCTCAGCATAACTTCTCATAATTTGAGGGTTAACTGCCATTAAAAAATTGTTAGAAAAACTACTGACTGCTGCTAAAATCTGATTACCAATTTGAATACTAGCTACCATTATTAGACCAAAAAAGTTGTTCATGATGAGTGTAGTACCATGAACTCTTAAAATTACAGCAAAATTACCATATAAATCCCAGCCTACAAAACTAAAAATTTGCTTTAAAAATCCTTTATCAATGCCCGCCTTCAATCTCACTTCTTGATATAAATGTTTAGTGACTAATACATATATAGACCTAGTTAACAAGGTCGATAACAATAACCCAAACGCATAATAAACCAATCTCTCTGACGTAAAAAATACTAGCGAATACGCAACTGCTAATTTTGCAAACGTCTCAAAAATACTAATAAACGCATATGCTTTAAAATTCTCTTTAGCAATTAATAAAGCTTCAAAAGGTATAGTTAGTATTAAAATAAATAATGAAATAATGGATAAATGCAAAACATTACTGGCTAATACTAACTTACCTTCTGGGATATGAATGTAGTATTTAAGTCCAAACATACCTACAATTTCTAATGCCAAACAAATAAAAACTGCAATACAGATATGCAAAAATAATGACGTGCTAAAAAGCTTCTGAATATGCTTAATATCGCCTTTTACCATCTCAACATTAAAAAAACGGTTAGTTGCACCTGATAACGCATTTTGCAAAAAAGCGATTAAGGCAATAATGCCTGCCACTGTGCCATACAGTCCATAATCTTCTACGCCTAAGTTTTTCAATACAATGCGAGTGGTAAACAGACTTACAAATAATGTAATAAGTAAACGTAAATATAAAGCTATCGTATTAGTAAAAATCAATTTATTAGACATATACATTCAATCTTATTTATTATGGATAATAATTTATTTAGTCAATCCAATTTTTTCGATTGATAACCTTCTACATATTTTAAGAATTGTGCTCTTAACCAGCTAGTATCTTTAGTATTAACATTTTGTAGGGAAATTTGTTCTACCACACTGCTAATTTCCTCATAACTATAAAAACGTTCTTTGGCTTTCATAATTAAAGGATGCTGCGTTTTCTCTATATTATCCCCATCAATAATCAGCTCTTCATACAGTTTTTCACCGGGGCGTAAACCCGCAATGACAATTTCAATATCACCATTCGGATTATGTTGGTCTTTAACTTTAAGTCCACTCAATGTAATCATACGCTTGGCCAAGTCGATAATCTTGACTGGCTCACCCATATCAAGCACAAACACCTCGCCGCCATTTGCCATTGCCCCTGCTTGGATAACCAGCTGAGCTGCTTCAGGAATCGTCATGAAATACCTTGTTACGTCTGGATGCGTCAGGGTGATAGGCCCTCCTGCGGCAATTTGCTTATTAAACAGCGGTACGACAGAACCTGATGACCCTAATACATTACCAAATCTTACCATACTGATAGTGGTTTTTGATTGGTCTGCTGCCATCGCTTGACAAGCTAACTCTGCCATGCGTTTGGTCGCACCCATGACATTGGTCGGTCGGACGGCTTTGTCAGTGGAGATGGCCACAAAAGTCTCAACACCCGCGCTGACTGCGCCTTGTAGCGTATTAAACGTACCAACAAAATTATTGATTACACCCTCGTATTCGTTACTTTCGACGATAGGGACATGTTTATAAGCGGCTGCATGGTAGATGGTTTGAACGTCGTATTGGGTGCATAGCAGTTCAATAAGTTTTTGATTGGTAACACTGCCTAGGTGCACATACAGCGGCGTCACAGTTGGTAGTTGTCTTTCCTGCTGCATATTTTTGGCAAGTTTTTGCAGCTCACTATGTATGGCATAAAGCGCATACTCCGACAGTTCAAATAATACCAGGGCTTTAGGTTGCTGCTTTAAAATTTGGCGACATAACTCACTACCAATTGAACCGCCCGCCCCTGTCACCATCACAACTTTATCTTTGATATTTTTGGCAAGAAGCGATGTATCTGGTTTCACCGTATTTCGTTGTAGTACATCTAGCACATCGACAGGTTTAATATCTGATAATTTGATACGACCACTGGTGATTTCTTCCAAACTTGGAATTTCACTAATTTTAACTGGTACGTTTTCTAGCTGCTTGACTATACGCTCTTGGATATGACGCTGATGGCTGGGTAACACAAAAAACACATGATTAACCTCTAAGTCTGTAATTAAAGACTCAAGGTTATCTTTAGGGTAGACTTTAACTCCTAATACCCTAGCACCAATGAAGTTATCATTGACATCGATAATCCCAACTATTTTAAATTGGTGCGTTTGATGAAGTACATGCATCAAATCTTTCGTAATGTGACCCACACCATAAATTAATACATTTTCTTTTTTTTGTGTATAAAATTCCGGATGCAATGTTCTTGAAATAATAAATTGCAAAACAATTCGGCTATTCCATATCCATAAATAAAACAAAAAAACATGGATAGCGGTCGCCGCTCTCGGAATCTCAGGGGTTACTCCTAAAAAAATCAGTATTTGACTAATTAACAAATAACCCAGCAAAACTACCAGCGCCCAACGCATACGCTCATCTTGGAAAACTCGGATAACATGCGAGTAAAACTTAGTAACCGCTAAAAAGATAACAGGTAAAGCGGCAAGCAGCATAATTGACAACAAATTGGTATGAAAGTCAAATTTTGCATAGCGTAAGGCAATCGCTAAAACCAACGTAATGATAGATGCAATATAATCTATCACCAGCAGACTCACTACTTTTAGCCAGCGAGGCTGTTCAATCGCATTGGATAATACGCTAACAGCTAAAGGTACTTTAGTAGTCTTAGTAACATTAGCAGCGTTGGTTGAATTACTCATATAAAACCTAGTAGAAAATATAGCTATGATTGATTTTTATGTCATTAATTTTTTGATTTATATTCATAACCATAGTGATAATTATAAGCGCCAATTAAAGACTGCTTAGCATCATTGAAAATAATCCCTTCTACTTTAACATTTGCTCGTTGTAATCTTTCAATTGAATAATTAATTTGTTTAACAGTTGATATATCGTAACGCGTCACAAATAAGACTGAATCCACCAACTGCCCTAACGATAGTGCATCTGAAGTGCCCATTACAGGTGAGGTGTCGATGATTATATAATCATAAAACTGGCGATAAAAATCTAGCAGCGCTTTCATTTTTCCATTTAATAATAATTCTGAAGCGTGGCTATGTCCTTTGCCCCTAGGTATAAAATGCAGATTTTCATATAGCGTGGTTTGAATCATATAGCTGCTATTAGCCGCATCAATCGTATCATCAATCAAATAATCAACCAGTCCATTGATATTTGGCAAATTAAATCGATCTTGCAGATGACCTAACCTAGTATCGGCGTCAATTAACAGTACCCGTTTACCTGTCATCGCCATTGCCACGGCAAGATTGGCGGCAATAAATGACTTACCGACACCAGGTCCTGCACTTGTTATCAAAAACGTATTGCCATCGGTTTTTGTTGCATTAAACAATAAATGAGTGCGAATGGACTTAAAGCCCTCACTGACAACCCCTTCAGGTTCAATTTTTTCAACCAAAGGAATTTTAGTTGATTTACTTTTTAACAACCGCGTTAATCGAGGCGAATGAGGGATGACACCAATCACCGGAATATCCGTATTGTTCTCTAATTCTTCTAAATTTTTCACGCCCGCGAATAGCAATGATTTTAAGAAGGCCAGTCCGATGCCAAACATCAAGCCTAACAGTGTCGCAATTAAGACAATTTGTGCTTTTTTTGGTGCGATAGGTTCATAGGTATTAATAGGTAAATCGATGATGCGTACATTCCCCAATTGTCCAGATTTGACAATTTGTAATTGCTCATAGTTTTTGAGCATATTTAAATAAATTTCATTGCTAATCTTAACATCACTCGATAACTCTAAAAACTGACGTTGCACCTCTGGAATACGGGTAATATTTTGTTCAAGAGCATCTTCTTTGTCTTTTAGCTCTTGTATTTGCATATTTAATTGCTTTAATACCGGATATTCATCCGTATAACGCTCAGATAATTCTGCTCGTTTTAGTTCAAGTTCACGCAGATTGGTTTCAATCTCAGATCTTACTTTGATAGCTAATTCAGCTTCTTTATCAATATCAACTGTCGAATTTTGCTCACGAAAATTATTAAATTTTGCTTCTGCTTCGGCAAGTTTTGATTTGAGTTTAGGCAGCTGCTCTTGCATAAATGCGAGGGTTTTAGTCGTTTCCGCGCTACTTTTATCAAGATTTTGCGTTTCATACATTTTTACGATACGCGTTAACGTATGGGTGATTTCATCTTGATTAGCGCCTGACAATGAAGCATCTAAAATGCCTGTTTGTTTACCTTTTTCAGCCACCGCAAGATTTTTTCTAAGGTTTTCTATCGCCTTAGCCGGTGTAAGTTTACTCAAGTTATAAGAATAACCCGGGGCTAATGAGGTCACTTGAATATCAATATTACCTGCACTCGTTTTAAAACGCGATGCGGTTGCAACTTTACCCGTAAACTCTGCGCCATCAGGAGAGAGCAGTTTAAAATTTTGGCTGTCTATGGCGGTTAAAGTGAAATTTTTATTCTGATAAGCCAAAGGGACATTAAATTCAGCTATCCAAAGCCCCACCTTTAAGTTACCCACCCCATTGTCTGTATGACTAACTAAGACATTTTTCTTGATCAGTAATTTATCTAAGAAACTGTCTTTAAGCTGATTGACATTTAAATCCAAATGTAATTGATTGATAACAGGCCATAAAATCATGCGAGAATTAATGATTTCTACTTCCGTTTGTGCAGAACCATCTTGAGCGTTTAGAAGATCGGCAACATCCGCACCTAATGCAGATACACCTGAGGATTTTTTGTCAACTTGAATCAATGAGTTGGTTTTATAAATTGGCGTTGCCGATTGGGCATAATAGAGACCGCCTAATAAACCAAGTAACAGCATTGATACAATTAATTTCCAATGATTTAATAAGACCGCGATTAACGCTCTTAAATCAATTACATCATCATTTACTTTCTGATCCATGCTCACTCACTTGATGCTAAACTACGATAAAATACATTTTAATTATTACAGAATAAATAAATTTTTCTTATAATTGCGAAAACTTTGCTAGCTTTAGAAGTTAAGCTAATTTATCCTTCCAGCTTTCTACGGCTTTACTGAGCACTGCTCGACTTTCATAAAATTTTTCAATGGGTAGTTTATAAGGATCGGCTACATTTTCGTTTATCCAGTGACCAATCCGATATACTTTTCCACGTTGGCTTGAGTAATTTTGTTTGATCCAACTCTCTTGATCTTTGGACATACAAAGTACTAAATCAAAGGTTTGCATCAATTCTTGGGTAAGCTGCTGGGCGCGATGACTACGCATATCAATATTCCATTCATCCATCACTTGAATGGCTTTTTCATCTGCCCCTTCGCCCACTAATGCGCTTAATCCCGCTGATTTAACGATTAGATTAGGGTGCTGCTGCTGTAATAACGCTTCACCGATGGGGCTACGGCAGATATTACCGACGCATACCACTAAAATTTTTTTAAATGACATCGTTAATTTCCATTCGTTTAAAAGGATCTAGCCACACTTGTAATTGAAGAGAATGGTAAGATTTGACTGATTACACGATTCCAACGCGTCAGACCTGTGGGATCTACATACACCACATCACCCGGCTGCATTTTAAATCGATTTGCAACCGAAAAATTTGTAATGGAAGTTAAATCAATATGATAAATATTTGACTCATTTTGGTAACTGTTTTCTCTTAGTACGTATACTCTCTTGGCATTTGCAGAGGTAGGCACCATACCATTGGCTTCCCCAATCGCACTAATCAAACTCAACCCATTATCAGGAATTTGAATCGTACTGGGTTTAGTAAACTCACCCATTACCGTGACTTTATGATTGGTAATATCACCGACTTTGATAGTATCACCATTTCTCAAATATAGCGAATTTGGGGAATATCCCGCATTTTGTAGTGATTTAAAACCAAAGTTGTAGATTCTGCCGTCGCGTATCAGCTGAATGTTATTGGTATCTGAGGTATTAATGGTACCGCCTGCCATACTGATTGCCGTATAGAGATTGACTGGCTGATCCGCGATATCATATTGTCCAGGCGATTTTACCTGTCCATCAACATAGAACTTATTCCCACGATAAGAAATAACCCGTACTTGCGGGTCTGGATGTTTAAGATAACGAGATAAACGGCTTGCTATTTGGTTGGTGAGTTGTGAAACTGTTAACCCTTCCGCTTTCACTCGCCCTATCATGGGAAACTGCAAAAAACCACTCTGGTCAACTAGGTAGCCATTGGCATAAATATTATTCCCTGCCGATTGAACACCTTGCGTGATTTCAGGATATCCTGGTAAGAATATTTCAATCACATCGCCTTTTGCAATTGTACTATAGGTTGCAGCGGACTTCGAAACAGGCGGAAATGAGATCGTTCTCGAGCCTAACAGGTTAGGCATAGGAATGTTATTTGCCGTTAATTCGGTCACATTAAACCGCATGCCATTGTCTGCTACAAAAGACACGGGTTGGTCGGGTGCTGTCGATTCGGGCAATTTACCCACATTCATACCGCTAATAATTGCTGTTTTAGAGCTGCATCCAGCAAATGAAAGTGCAAAGATGAGAGGAGATAATTTTATAAGCTTTGCTAACATGTGACAATCTCGTAAGATAAAAGGCTCGTAGAGTAAAAAGGCAAAATCTAACAGTAAACCAATAATAGTGCGTAATTGTAATCAAAGTTGAATGCTACACGCTTGTAAATTTTGTAAATTTAAGTAAGTAATATGACCGTCATCATCACTTAATTTTTTTATTAGCCCCTAACAAAAGTATTAGCACTGCGACTGAGTAACATGTAATCCATTATAGCATTATAGATTTGCTTGATAAACAATTAAACATAACATCTTAATCATTTATACAGCAATTTTTTATGCAGAAACTTTGGTTCAAAAAAAAAGCCCCTATTATTAGGAGCTTTAATTTGGTACCAGTGGTCGGACTCGAACCGACACGCTTTTAAAGGCAACGGATTTTGAATCCGTCGTGTCTACCAATTTCACCACACTGGCATGGATGGCTATAGCTTTTTAGTTTATCTGTAATCGGCTATGTGGGGTGGTATTTTAGCAACTTTTTTTTTTTTTGCAACAACTTTTTCAATTATTTCTCCCTCAAAACAAAAAATACGTAAAAAATAATTTTTCAATAAAATCGATACGTTTTTTACACACTCACTTACTACTTTGTATAGTATTCTTGCCCGCCACTTAATCATAATATCGCTAAAACTAGGGTAAAATTTGTTAATTTATGACTTTTAATCAACCTGCCTTGAACTTTTTCAATAGGATGCTATTTATTGTCATAGCATTCATAGCAGGTTGTAATTCTTCAAATAACAATCAAAATTCAACGGCGGCCAATAATCAATCTAGCAAAGAACCTGCCAAAACAATTTCAACCAATGCGCCTGTTGCCTCTTCACCTAAAGCGATTGAAAATTTACATATAGCCGCTTTTTCCAATCTTCGCATGGTATTGCCTATCTTGGTATCAGATTTTAACCATAATTACCCGAATATAAAGATTCAAATTACTTTTGCGCCTAATACTGCGCTCTATAATACAGTAAATGCCAATCCACAAAACTTTGATATTTATTTATCGGGTAATCAGACTTACCCAAAGCAAATGCTTGCCAGCGTTAACGGTGTTAAATCATCGCCTTTTACTTATACCCGTGGTCAGTTAGTGCTTTATAGTCATAAATATCCTATGGACATTAGCCCTACTACCACGCTCGATCAGTTGATGCTCGACAATAAACCCTTTAGTTTAGCGATAGCCAATCCAGAGAATTTAGCTTATGGCGTGGCAGCAGAAGCCTGGTTGGTCAATCAAAACCTTTATAATAATATCAAGCCTAAGATTGTCTATACCAATACTCTAGATGAAACTTTTGCGTTAACTGAAAGTGGGAAAGCAGATTTTGGATTTGTAAGTCTGTCTCAAGTATTGAATAAACCCAATAACATTGCCCTGCAAAATGTGAATACGCTAAGCAATAACTATTTGATACTGCCTAAAAATAGTTATCCGCCAGTTCTGCAAGATGGCATCATTTTGAATCAACCTGACACCAGTCAAATCTTTGTGGATTATCTAAAATCGGCAAAAGCACAAGACGTTTTAACCGATGCAGGGTTTTTGCCGATTTGTACCTCGACAACTATCTTACCTGCTTGCAAATAGGTGATTGGGTTTTAATTATCCGCTACTTGCAAGTCGCGAATTAATTTGCAATCGCTGATTTTAATTGATTAGCCAGCGCTGCTAGACGCTCATGATCGCCTTGACGATTTTCATGCAATCCAAGATGATAAATACTGCTTGGAATCAAATGAACGTGGTAATGAAATACCGATTGTCCTGCCTCCGCATTATTTAACTGCATCTGCACAATACCTTGGCGATTAAATACCTTGCGCTGCGCTGCCATGACTTTTTGCGCGGTGCTAAACACTGCCGCAATGTAATCTGCTGGCATATCCGACAATTCAACGGCTTCACATTTTGGAATCACTAAAACATGCCCTTCTGCCATCGGCATGATATCCATGAAGGCAAGCGTTTTGTCATCTTCATAAACTTTATGGCTAGGAATCTCACCACGAAGAATTTTGGCAAAAATATTTTGATTGTCATACTGCATTGATTACATTCCTTTTTTGTTTAAATAAGGCTAAAAAACGAGGCTAAGAAATAAGCCCTAGCAATTAGGTTAAGCAAAAAAATCTAATATGGTTTCATTCAAGATAAATTGTCGATCGTCACCCAGCATAGTCACATCATAATTATGTACAAAGCTGACTGCTAATGCGCGGCTGGGATCACACCAGGCCATTGACCCATTATACCCCATATGTCCAAATGCATCAGACACATCATGGAACAGACTAAACACGCGATGATAACCGAGTCGCCATGCCATGACCGCTGGCATGATTTTGTCAAATTGCTCATTGTGAATGGTTGAAAGCGCCTTAAAAACAGCAGAATTGATTAGGGTTTTACCTTGCCAAACGCCGCGATTTGCAAGCATTGCATATATTGTAGCCAACGCTATCGCACTGGCTACTCCATTTGCGGCAGGAATTTTCGCCTGCAGTGTGACAGGGTGATAATAATTAAATTGTCTGCTACCGATGGGTACCAGCGCAGATTTATAGTCTTCGATATTGATATTAGCAGGTTGAAAATACAGCGCGTTAATGGCCTGCGTTGTCAAAGGAGAGCCCGATTGAGACAATGTTAACCATGCTGGGTAAAAAGGCAGTGATTGATAAAATTGTAGCGTTGAGTCGGCATCTTGAGTGAGTAAAGGTTTGGCTTGAGTCTCTTTGGCACGTATTTGACCGGCAACCTGCTCGACTTTGTCTTTGGGTACCCCAAAGTAAGCTTGACCGACCAAATTAAGCGGTTCCAATAAATAATATTCTAGGGCTTGCTGCAGGGGCAATTGGGTTACTTTTTCAATCAGCCCACCTAATACCCAGCCGGATACCAAGGCACTATAAGCCGCGCTAGAATCCGCATGGGAAGCCACGTTGGATTGAGTTGACTGATTGTCAGATTCTTTATTAGCTGAACCACTACCTGAACTATGCGTATTAGTTGGACTATTTAATGCCATTTGCTCAACATTACTGAGCATCAATTGCCAATCTAGCATGTCTTTGGCATGTTCGGTAATACTGACAATATTAAATAATCCCGATTCGTGCGTTAGTATATCGCGCAAAGTGACGCTATCTTTGCCATTTTGGGCAAACGCTGGCCAATAGCTAGCCAGAGTTTTGTCATACGCTAAAAGATTTTGACTCACTAAAATATGAATCAACGTAACCAGTATCCCCTTGCCTGTCGAAAAATTCAGCGACAGGGTGGATGGTTGCCAAGGGGTAATTTGCTGGTTAGTTTTATCAATATTTGCGATACCGTGAGCCAATTGAGTGACCGCTTTACCTTCATGAAAAATGACAAGACTGCAGCCACCTACCTTTTGATTAAGATCAAATTGTGATAACAGTTGTGCTAGGTGTTGATTGAGCGCTTGATAATCCATTAAATCCTTCATTGCTTCAATAGCATCCTAAAAAATCCTGTGCTAAAAAACATCCTGCTAAAAAATAGCCGCTTAACACTGAACCCTTATTGAAATTTTTCTGTCGCTATTATTTAGCCTGCGCTTGGGTGATTTTCCCAATCAAATTGGCTTTTGGTGTAGTAGAATCATACACACCAAAATCCACCTGCTCGTCACGATTATCAAATTTTGCGATAAACTCCACCTCAGAGGGCAAAAAAATCGGCAATTTAAACGTCACATCACAGGTAAAGCTCTCGGGCAAATCGCCCAACGCCCCCAAACATTTGGCTTTGGTCCACATACCATGGGCAATGGCTTTTGGAAAACCAAATGCCTTGGCAGATAAAGGATGCAAATGAATCAGATTAAAATCCCCAGAGATAAACGCATAGCGACGCCCGATATCTTCGGGAATTTCCCAAAATTCATGCATATCGTTGTCATCAAGTGTGGGCTTGGGTTCTACTTGCGTCGTCGATGATTTTTGAGTCGTTTTTTGACGTTTTTGGCGTGATAAATACGTCGAAGTCCCTTCCCAAACCAGCTCATCTTTTTCAAAAACTTTAGTCACAAAATCAAATTGCTTACCACGATCATGGTCGCGCAGGTTAGCAAAGCTCACCGCCATTTTAAAAATTGCGCTATCTTTAATTAGCCGATATTGGGTAACAGTATTTTGCACATGAATCAAGCCTAGCATGGCAAAGGGAAATGGCTCTTTGACCATCATGTTCATCTGTAACGACTGCGACAGCACCGCAAAATACGTCGGCGGCACGTAGCTATTGTTTTCAAAACCACAAATCCTGCGGTAATCGGCTAAGTTATCATGGTCGATTTCAAGCGTATTGACGCTATAAGTAGCATTGGGCAGCACCGCATTGGCTGATTTGTCTTGGTCGCCAATGGGTAAAAAACTTTTGATAATATTGGCATAGGTGGTGTGCGGCTTTGGCAAACGACTAAAATTTTGGTCTGACATACAGACTGTCCTTACTTTTTTACTTTTTAAGCTTGAGCCAAAAAATGGCTATTTGATTAGATAGTGTTCGGGGTATATTCCATTACTTTTCATTACCGTCAGATCTCAAAATCTGAGAACTTAACTTATTATAATCGAATGTCACAATCTAATTGTTGATTTTTTGCATAAAGCTTAGTTTAAGTTTGACTTAGAAAAAATGATGAAAAAAAATCAGTAGCGACATGCTCGATACTGATTTTTTCAGCTCGTCAAAATTAAGCGCCCAACACACTTTGACCACAGACGCGGACAATGTTGCCATTGACGCCGCCCGATGCAGGGCAAGCCAGCCAAGCAATGGTCTCAGCCACATCAATCGGCAAACCGCCTTGGCTCATTGAGTTCATCCTGCGACCTGCTTCTCGAATCGCAAAAGGTATGGCAGCGGTCATTTGGGTTTCGATAAATCCTGGGGCTACCGCGTTGATGGTAATACCGTTCTTCAACGTAGGCGCAGTCGCTTGTACCGCACCAATCACGCCAGCTTTGCTCATGGCATAATTGGTCTGTCCCAAATTGCCGGCAATACCACTAATGGATGATACACATACAATTCTCGCGTTTTCATTGAAACTACCATGACTGAGTAAGTAATCATCAATTTTTTCTTCCGCATTGAGATTGACGTTCATGACGGCATCCCACATGTTATCATCCATTTTTGCCAATGTCTTGTCACGCGTTATGCCTGCATTGTGGACAATACCATCTAAGCCGCCACGTTTGGCTGCCGCTGCGGCTATTTTTTCACCGGCATCGTCGGCTGTGATATCTAATGTTAAGGTAGAACCGCCTATCTCACCTGCCACTTTTTGCAAGTCTGATTGCTGCGCAACCACATCGACACAGATGACATGTGCGCCATCACGCGATAATACTTTCGCGATGGCTTCGCCAATACCTCGGCTCGCGCCAGTCACTACCAGTGTTTTACCTTTTAAAGGCTTTTGCCAATCAACCGTGACTAGGTTGCCTTCACCCACTCTCACCACTTGTCCTGACACATACGCAGAACGCGGTGAGGCAAAGAAACGAAGCGTAGATTCAAGGTTTTGCGCCGCATTTGGGTCTACATAGATAAGCTGGCTTGTGATACCGCGTTTAAATTCTTTACCGACGGATTTGACAAATCCTTCTAAAGCACGCTGGGCTGCTGCCTGTGCGATGCTGGTGCATTTTTCAGGTGGCAAGCCAATAACGATAACGCGACCTGAGCGGTCAATCGAACGCGCAATCGGATGGAAGAAGTTGTAAACTTGTTTCAGCTCATGGGTTGTGTTAATACCTGAAGCATCGAAAATAGCCACTTTAAAATACTGATTCGCGCCAAACTGCTCAGCGTCAATCTGAGCATTTTTTAAAGCATCACGCGCTGACTCATTGAGGTCTAGATAGACATCAGCTTGCACATTGGCCAATACTTTGGCGATGTCATTTGCCAGGACAGCGTTTTCACTGACCCCAAAAATGACACTGCCGGTAATAGGTGCTTGCTCGTCTTTATAACGCTCAAGGTTAATTGGCATCGGTAAACCCAAATTTTGGGCAATCTTACGTCCCAATGGATTTTGGACAAATTCGGAATAATGGTCTGACATAAGGACTCCTTTGAATAGTTAGTTCTGCTTGGGCTATTAGATAAGGCTTAATTAAATACTAAGTTCAACACTGAGTAAAACACTAATTTAAAAAAATTTTCTGTCTAAATTCTATACCAATCAAGCAATATTGAACAGTCATATCAAATAAAATTTTATTGGTTTTATTGATTTATATAAATTATCGTTATATATATACTTTTAGGCGATATTTTTGTCTACGTTTTATGGTAACATCACTGCAACTTAAAAAGTTTAGTTATTTTTAAAAGATTTCGTTATTTTTAAAAAGTTATTTGCTTTAAGCTTAGCCAATTTTTTTAATTGATTGCTCAAAAGGACTTTTCTATGGACAATTTTCAACACCCAACTCAACAGCCTGCTGGAAAAAAGGTCGCTATTTTAGGTGGCAACCGTATTCCATTCGCTCGCTCAAATGGTCAATATACCAATGTCAGCAACTCTGAAATGTTGACAGCTGCGCTTAATGGCTTGGTGGAACGCTATAACTTACAAGATAAACGCTTGGGTGAAGTGGTGGCAGGCGCGGTCATTAAATTAAGCCGTGATATCAATCTCACCCGTGAATGTGTGTTAAGCACGGCGTTAAGTCCGCAAACGCCTGCTTATGATGTGTCACAGGCGTGTGGCACTGGACTACAAGCGGCTTTCGCGGTGAGCAATAAAATCGCCTTGGGGCTGATTGATTCAGGGATTGCAGGCGGTGTCGACACTACTTCTGATGCCCCTTTAGGCATCGGTGATGGGCTGCGTAAAGCGCTGTTAAAACTTAATAATGCCAAAACCAATAAAGATCGCTTACAAGCATTATTAAGCATTAATCCAAAAGACTTGATTGATGCACCGCAAAATGGTGAACCGCGTACCAAATTATCGATGGGTGACCACCAAGCCATCACCGCACTTGAATGGGCGATCACCCGTGAAGCGCAAGATGAGTTTACCTTTAATAGTCATAAAAACTTGGCGCGTGCGTATGATGAGGGATTTTTTGATGATTTAATCACGCCATTTAAGGGTTTAACACGCGACAATAATCTACGTCCTGATATTTCGTTAGAAAAATTGGCATCGTTAAAACCTGTATTTGGCAAGAAAAATGCCAACCCAACCATGACCGCGGGTAACTCAACACCGCTGACCGATGGCGCATCTTGTGTGTTATTAGGAACGGATGAGTGGGCTGCAACGAATGGATTAAAGCCGCTTGCTTATCTCACCTACCAAGAAACTGCTGCAGTTGATTTTACCGGTAAAAAAGGCGTTAAAGAAGGCTTATTGATGGCACCTGCGTATGCTGTGCCACGTATGTTGGAACGTGCAGGATTAACGCTGCAAGACTTTGATTATTATGAAATTCACGAAGCATTTGCCTCACAGGTATTGTCTACGCTTGCTGCGTGGGAAGACGAAAGTTTTTGCAAAGAGCGCTTAGGTCTTGATAAGCCACTTGGCGCAATTGACCGCAGTAAACTCAACGTAAATGGCTCATCACTTGCTGCAGGGCATCCGTTTGCCGCAACCGGTGGTCGGATTCTTGCTAGCACCGCTAAACTACTGGATAAAAAAGGATCGGGTCGTGCGCTGATTTCTATCTGTGCGGCGGGCGGACAGGGTGTTGTCGCCATTTTAGAAAAATAATCAAGTAGTTAATACCAAGTACTTATACTTAAGTACTTGGTATTCAAGTAACTGATAAATAAGTACTTAAAAAAATAGTGTAAAAAAGGCGAGATAATGAACTCGCCTTTTTTATCCCCTAACTAAATTTAATCGGTTTTTCGCCATCCTCGTCCTGCGGTTTATTTGGGTAGTGATGATCATGACCGATATCACAGTCTTCTGCCGCTTTTTTGGGTCGATGAATATAGCCAGTGCGCTCTTCTACACCCAAAAATTCATGCTCCCACACCATCACCGCTTGCATACAAGTTTGACGCTGTTCTTTCGTCAACTTTCGACCATCTTCCCATTTGCCAAGCGAAATCGCTTGACGAAATTTTTCAACAATTTCAGGCGTTAACGCTGATAAAATCGCTTGTTTATCCATGACTGAATTGTCCTTATAATCTTCAATAAATCACAATAGTTTAAAAAAATTTTGCTAAATAATTAAAAAATTATAGCAAATTAAGCGGATAAAATCTATTTGGCAAGTCGTCTTATAGCCGGCTAGCTGCCTACAATGGCGTAATTACAAATTGGGCAATGTTAATTTGCACACAGATATTATATGCTTTGCTTATCAAAAGTTGTGAAAATTTACCTTATAAAATAGAGCAATGCTATGAACTCTCTCAAATACGGCTATCATCAACACGCTGTAACCCGTGTTTTTAATCAAAAGAAAATAGCTTTTAATCAACAGCAGTTGGCTAAAACGGTTTTTGTATTGAGCCTAATATCTGCTCAACATTATGCGTTAGCAGCGCCTGTATCACATGCGCCCGCTCAGCAATTCTCGTCACATACAGCCCTATCTACACTGCCGTCTATTGCCACTACCCAAACGCTGCAAACGGCATTGACATTAGCCCATGAGCAAAATTTAGCTTCGCAAAAAGCATGGCTGCGGTTGTTATATTATCCTGAAACAGTCACCACAAAACAGCCCTTTGAGAGTCGGGTCAACAATCGTTTTAATCCACAAACGAGCCAACAACAATTTTTTGCCAGCGCGCAAGGTGCCAAAAATCCCCAAGCAGAACTAGATGAAATGCTCACACAGTTATTTCACCCAAGCGAAAAAAATAATGCCTCTGTCCAATGTCGCTTTCCCGCTCGTACACAGTGGCTCATTGAAAACTTAGCCATCGATACCTCAAGCCTACCCAATCAACATTGTGATACGCTCGATTCATGGCTACAAAAAATCAACCCCCAATCCGTCTCATTAATTTTTGCCAGTGAGTATTTAGATAGCCCACCGTCTGCTTTTGCCCATAGTTTTTTGCGATTTGATAATGCCGATCTTAGCAATCAATACTATTTGAACTTCACGCCGAAAGTCACCGACGGTGAGCATTTTTTAAAATTTGCTTACAAATCCAGTATCGGTGGCAATGCAGGCGAATTTACCATGACCAATTATCAGCAAGGTATCAAAGAATATTTGCAAGATAATGGGCGCAATGTATGGCAATATCAGCTCAATCTCACCGATAAACAAGTTAAACAACTTGCCTATCGAACTTGGGAAATCAAAGACCAAAACTTGCCCTATTATCTGTTATCCGATAATTGCGCCTCTGAAATTTTGGTGTTACTAAATTCTATTTTTCCCGATAAAAATTTTTTAGTGAATAACTCCCCAATGGTTTCCCCTGCCCAAGTGGTACGCATGTTAAACCACGAAAATTTGATTCGCTCTACCAATTTTAGTCCTTCAACACCGACTGTTGTGCAAGCGCAATTAAATGCCCGCAACGCGGCAAATCATCCCAAGGCTTTTAACAATCCCCATCAAGATATAGCGTCAAGTCCTCAAATATTGCCTAGCCGCGACAATCCTGAATTGGCTAATCCTTTGAGTCGATTTGATATCGGGATTAATCAGCAGTCGTTTGACAGGGTCAGTGGACGACCTAAATTAGACAGTAACCAGGCTATCACGTTAAATTACCGCATGGTGTATCGTGATGCGTTGGATAAATTTGATGGCTATCCCTTAGGCTCACAATTGACGGCATTGAGCATGGGTCTTAGCATCCATGACAACGCCGACCACCAAGATAGCGTGCAACTTGAGCAGCTAGGATTATTTGATGTGCGTTCATTGCATCCGATTAATAGTGCAAAAAAAGGCAATTCATGGGGTGGTAATATTGGTTTACAGCGAGTCTTTGATAGTATCAAGGGTAGCAACATTAGCAACAAAGATGACCACAGCGCTACAGACGATCATTTGGTCGCAAATATCAGCGGTGAATTTGGTAAAAGCGTGGCAATCGGTAGCGCTGCCCCAAACACAGGCGATATGCCCGCCAATATTTGCTATGGCTTGGGCACTCTTGCAGCGCAGTTTGGTAAGGGCTTATATCATGGTTATCGTGCTGGGCTTGGCGTCAATGTCGGGTGCAATGCAGAATTGCGTCCAAATTGGCGTGCGATATCAGAATTAACACTGCCGTTTTGGTTAAGTGGCGATAGTGATAATGAAAGCTATTGGCAGCCCAAACTCAGTATTGGTAGTCAATATGATATCAATCAAACCAATGCGATTCGGGTCACCGCTAGCCGTGAATGGCTGCCGAAGTCCGACAGTATCGATAACGTTGATGAAGTTGCGCTAAAATGGCTACACTATTTTGAATAATCTACTTTGAATAATCTACGCCTAACCAATTTTGTGCTACGCCAAGCCAAAATGGCGCAACAATGCCATGCCGATGGCTAGACTAAACATGGAAAACACGGTGGTAAATCCTAAAATATTGGCCGCTAATATTTCATTGCCGCCCATGCTGCGAGCCATCACTTGACTTCCTCCCCTCCCTATCGTTCGGGGATTCCTTCTGCAAGACGGTCAAGCCCGACCGCAAGAATGTTCTTAGCAGCATTGATATCTCTATCATGCCATGTGCCACACCTTGCACAAGTCCATTCTCTTATTCCAAGCGACGTCCTACCCTTCGGACTGTTGTCGGTGATTTCACCGCAACACGAACATCGCTGGGTCGTGTATCTCTCATTCACGATTTCAAAACGGCAACCTGCGTTCTCGCATTTGTAGGTCAGTTGTCGTTTCATTTCAAACCAACCTGCATCGTAAACCGATTTGGCTAGTTTGCCTTTTTTACTGTTAAATTGGGTAGTTCTAACATCACCTACCACGATTAGGGCATTGTCTTTGACTAGCCGAGTGGTGAATTTGTGGATTAGGTCTTGGCGTGTGTTTTTGATTTTGGCATGAATCGCTTTGACACGCTGTTTGTTTTTGGCACGTTGGGCGGTGGCTAATGCTTTGGCATATTTGAGCGTTTGTTTGATTTGTAATTTATTGCCTTTTGAGGTGGTAGCATTGTCTTTTAAGCCTAAGTCAACGCCAATGCTACCTGTACCGCATGATTGCTTGGGGTAGTCTTTGACGGTGATACAAGCATACCAACGGTTACGGCTGTCTTGCACCAACTCGCAAGTGTTAATTTGGTATAGCGATAGGTTGTAGCTGTCCCATAGGTCGATGATTAGTTTCTGCCCTTTGGCTAAAGATAGTTGTAAGGTGGATTTTAAGCCTTTTTTGCCTGTTTGGTGCGTGGCAATATGCTTAATGGCAGATTGTTTAAATGGTATCCAACCCAAGCTTTTACGCTTTGATGTTGGGTTGTTGGTTCGCCAGTTTAGTTTGGCTTTTTTGAATTGCTTTCGAGCTTTGGCATGGGTTTCATTGATTGCCTGAATAGTCTGACTATGCAAGCCTAGTAACTCACCACTACCTTTGGTGTATTCGTTTAGGTCATAAGCACTAAAGAATTTGCCAGTTTTTTGTAGGTGTCTGTAACTCAAATCATTGACATAATTCCACACGAAATTGACCGAACCGCTTAGGCGATTTAATTGGTCTGTGTGTTTATCTCGTATGCGTAGCTTGAGTGTTTTCATAGGATTATTTTAGCAAAATTTATGCAAGCGTTATAGTGCATGAGTTGCCTTATATCCACCGCCTGAAGTCGGTGGTTTTACGGCAACAGAGGATAAAAAAATCCCAAGTCTGGCACATACCAATACCATGGGACTTATCGAGCATGAGCATGGCTTAAAGTTAAGAGCTTAACACTTCACGCGCTTTTTTGCTTTTTTTAATCATCATGGCCAAAAGTTGTACCGCAGCTGGCGTAACACCGCTAATGCGACTAGCTTGGGCAAGCGTCGTTGGGCGCACTTTTTCAAGTTTTTGCACGATTTCATTGGAAAGCCCAGAGATATCATGATAAGTAAAATCGTCTGGAATCAGCGTGTGTTCAAGTTTTTTCATCTGACCAATTTCAACTTGCTGACGATCGATATAACCGGCGTATTTGACACCAATTTCGATTTGCTCACCCACTTCGGCAGACACGGGCGATTCGGTCAATTCGCTAATATCATCAAATGACACGTTCGGACGTTTTAACAAATCAAGCGCGTTATTTTCTTTGGTCAGTACTTCGCCGGTTTTATCGATAAATGATTGACCCAGCGTATTAGTAGGCGTTGCCCAAAGCGAGCGTAAACGTGCAGTTTCTTGCTCAATCGCTGTCATTTTATCGCTATACACTTGCCAGCGCGCATCGTCCATCAGTCCTAAATCACGCCCAATTTCTGTCAAGCGTTGATCGGCATTGTCTTCCCGTAGCAGCAGACGGTATTCGGCACGGCTGGTAAACATACGGTACGGCTCTTTGGTACCATTGGTGATAAGATCATCTACCAACACACCGATATAGGCTTGGTCGCGGCGCGGTGTCCAAGCATCTAGTCCTTGGGTGCGACGCGCGGCATTTAAGCCAGCTAAGATACCCTGCGCAGCGGCTTCTTCATACCCTGTCGTTCCATTGATTTGACCGGCAAAAAATAGGTTATCAATCGATTTGGTCTCAAGGCTTGGTTTAAGATTTTGTGGGTCAAAATAATCGTATTCAATTGCGTAGCCAGGACGCAAGATGTGCGCATTTTCCAGCCCTTTCATCGAGCGGACTAAAGCCAACTGGATATCAAATGGTAAACTCGTTGAAATCCCATTGGGATAAAGCTCATGGGTGGTCAACCCTTCAGGCTCAATAAAAATCTGATGGCTGTCTTTATCAGCAAATCGATGAATTTTATCTTCAATCGATGGGCAATAACGGGGACCGATGCCTTCAATCACCCCTGAATACATGGGTGAGCGATCCAGCCCGCTGCGGATAATGTCATGGGTGCGTTCATTAGTATGGGTGATATAGCAGTTGATTTGGCGCGGATGCATTGACACATCGCCTAAATAAGACATGACTGGCAGTGGTGTATCCCCTGGCTGCACGGTCATGACACTAAAATCTACCGTGCGCGCATCAATGCGTGGTGGCGTGCCTGTTTTGAGACGTCCAACCGGCAGCTTGAGTTCACGCAATCTATCTGCCAAACGGATAGAAGGCGGATCACCTGCACGCCCACCTTTGTGGTTTTCTAGTCCAATATGAATAGTACCACCTAAAAAAGTGCCAGAGGTCAACACCACTGCGCCGCAAGCAAATTCAATCCCTGATTGGGTAACCACGGCTACCGCTTTGCCGTTTTCAACCAAAATATCATCCGCCGCTTGTTGGAAAATATCCAAGTTTGGCTGATTCTCTAAGGTATGGCGAATCGCCGCTTTATATAAAATACGATCCGCTTGCGCACGTGTAGCACGGACAGCGGCACCTTTACGGCTATTTAACACACGAAACTGAATCCCTGCTTTGTCGGTTGCAAGCGCCATAGCACCGCCCAAGGCATCGACTTCACGCACCAAATGCGACTTACCAATCCCGCCAATCGCAGGATTACAGCTCATCTGTCCCAAGGTTTCAATATTATGCGTCAATAACAGCGTCTGCTGACCCATGCGTGCAGCAGCTAGCGCCGCTTCTGTGCCAGCATGACCGCCACCAATCACAATTACGTCGTAGATTTTAGGGTATTTCATCGTGTCACCCATCATTCGCTTGTCAATAAAAACTGACAATTATACCATGCTTAGACGGCTATCAATTATTTTTTTATCAATGCCAATCATTGAGCGTTTAGCATTTAGCGTGATACTGTGCTTCAACAATTACCAACGACATGACGAAAAAATCAAACTCATAAAAAAATCCAAGGCATTCGGCTTGGATTTTGATTGATTCGCGGATTTATAGTTATTGTGAATCGATTTGGCTATCGCGGATGATTAGTAATTCGTCTTTTAAACTTGTGACTTTAAGTTCGTTGGCATCATTAAACACTTGAATGTTAGCGCCTTTGCTATCTTTATAATCTTTATGACGACGAAAGTTGTGCTCAATTTCAAAACGAACCACCGTCTCAAGCAATGATTGTAATTCTGCTAAGGTATAATGTTCCCATTGAATTTCAAGATGTGGGGCTAATTTACCTGTAATCATACGAAATTTATTATCGATTTTGACAACTTTGGTGGTCATGCCGATGCTCCAATATTTTTATTAGTAATTATGACTGTTATCAATAAATGCGACTGAATAAACTATAGATTGCTTTAATGCTAACGGATTGACCGGCTTTTATCAAGCAAGATTCATAGACTGGATAATCACTCCAACCACTCTAGCGACTGCTAAAAATTGTCTGTTCACTGGTGTAATCAGTCATGTAATGGAAAAATAGGCGCGCTAAACGCTCTTGGACGCCTAAAAACAGCCTCATCTTGATAAAATGCTGGTATCACATTGTCATCACTATAGCCAGGGATACCCATCACAGGTAACGGCTGAAAGCTTTTGGATGATAGCTTAACGGCATTATCCGCCAAATCTGGCATTGCCAGCTCTCGAAATAGCTTAGCAATTGCGGTATCAAGCTGGTTTCTTTGACTGTCTATGGATTGCTCAAACCAACCCTCATCTACTAAAATCAGCAAGGTATGACTGGTGATATTTTTTCTTGGGTTAAGCAATTTTTCAAGCAGGGCATGACCAAATGGAAAAAAGGTAATGGTACGATGTTGAGCCAACCAATTTGTTCTATGCGTGACTAAAGCTGCGTGCCATTTAAATGCTTGTAACTGTTCAAGCAATAGTCTATCTGAACTCACCACAATACCGCCATTTTCATCAAATACCGTTAACGCATTACGCAGCGCTGTTCTGGCGTTATGAATACCATGTCGCAAAATATCTTTGGCATGAAGTTCGTTAAATACTGCTTTAGTCTGCGGAAAATTTAGCCAAATTAAACCGTTCAGCAAATCATGGTGATTGTCACGGGTTGGAATTTTACCTGTGTTGGCAATAAAACTCTCATAAGCCTCACCCTCAGGCAGACACGCTTGCTCAACAAAGCGAATGGGTAATTTTTCAAAATTGGCTATACGGCTGGCGTTTACATGCTCAAATCTATCCAAACAAGCATTCAAATTTTCAACAATATTGATAGCAGGAGCATGGCCATGTATTGCATGACTGTGTTTTGCGTCAAGCTTGGGAAAATTCGGAAAGTAAGTCAAATAGTGATACCAAGGTTGATTAAAATCAATGTGGGCGTTGGTGGGATGAGTTACTGACATAAATACAATCTGACAATATAAGAAGAATCGTAGGCTTAACCAAAAATATTAGCACACTTTTGGTTAAGCCCATGACAGATAATTACCAGCCAATCATTACCAGCCAAGCATAGCTAATGGTTTAGATGCTGTTTACCTCAATCCATAAGGATATCGCGATTTTTTGAATGGGATGTTTGTATAACTTTTGTATAATAAGCGATTTTTAGCACGATGTTGCAAAACATCATATAATAAGATACAGTCATTCAAATTTTACCACCCAGTAGAAGTAGAGTTATTACATGCATATTTTTCTAGCTCGCAATAATGTGCAAGCCGGCCCTTATACCCTTGAACAACTCAATCAAATGCTTGCGACAGGGCAAGTGTTACTCACTGATTTGATGTGGCATCAAGGGATGGATAACTGGAACACAGTCAATGCGATGACAGATGGGCAATTTTTTTACCGTCCAACGATGGATGAAAGCTCGCCATTAGATACCCACCAACGTGAGCAGCCCGCTTCTGATGAAGCTGATTATATTATTAACAACACGCCTAATCCTATATCGCCTTCAGAAGACGCTGAGAATGTTTGGGATCGGTATTCGGCGAATAACCCGCACAAATCCCCCAACCCTACCAAGGTCACATTGACCAAGAAACTTGGCTCGAACCAAGACATTGCTCATGCCAAAAAACAGTTAGACCTTGCCAGCATCGGTAGTCGTATCGCAGCAAAATTGGTAGATACCCTGCTTATGGTATTGGCGTCGTCGCCCCTGTTCATTTCCCTATATAACAGCCCAAATTTTGATAAATTACTCAAATGGGCAGAAGCCGGACAAACCCGATTGACATCTGCCCAGCAGATGGAACTCATGTCAGCGTTACCTGAGCATATATTGTTGTTGACCAATATTTTGGTATGGGGCTTAATGATTGCACAAGTCCTATTATTGATGCGCCGTGGTCAGACCATCGGTAAGATGATAATGGGCATACGTATTTTGGATCGCCAATCCAATGCCATTCCTGGATTTTTTAACTTAATCATTATGCGTGGGTTATTTACCACATTGGCTTACTCTTTATCGATTTTTGGTTTGGTTGTGTTAGTCGTTGATTTGGTCATGATGCTCACCAGCAAAGAGCGATTAAGCCTACATGATAAAATCGCCAAAACTTATGTGGTACGTGCTGATGACACCCAAACCACGCCCCTTGCGTTAAAACCTGACTAAAATGAATTAAAATCATCAAACCGTGTGGTATAACCATGCGGTTTTTTTATGCTCAATTGCCAACAGGCCTCGCCACGCGCTAAGTATTTCACCTCAAAATGCGTGCGGTCACTATGATTGGGTACTTGGGTTTTCTCCACCGGTACTTGCCAAACCGTCAGTGCTTTATGCTCGGCTTCATCTATATAACTTTCAATATTACTGGCAAGTATAAGCTCGCCACCTGGTTTTAACCGAGACAGCAACCACTCAAAAAACGGCATGTTAAGCCAGCGTTGGTTGGGATTATGCGGCTCTGGATTGGGATAAAGAATAAACACCCCTGACAAGCTTTGCGCGGGCACACCATGCGTGACCCAAGCAATGGCATCGGCATGAATAGTCGTTAAATTAGACAACTGCGCTTGATTCGCCATTTTTTGCATGGCTTGATATTTTTCTGCCGTACGTTCAATCGCGATGAGATGGGCATTGGCATTATCGCTGGCAAAACTCAAGGCATGCTTGCCTTTACCTGCACCGATTTCAAGAAAAATGGTGGGTTGCTGCCAAAATGTTGCGGCAAGTGGCTGAAAATCTCTGGGATGACGGATACGATCGGGTTGAAACGGTCTGGTAAATTGATGACTTAGCATGAACAGTCGCTTGATTCGCCCAAAAAAAAGGATTTATAGTATACTATGGCAAATAATCCGATACACCATTTTTAAGAATACCTTTTGTTTATGTCTAAAATCGAGCCCACCCCATCAAATACACCTGTCAAAACCTACTCCTGTCCGCGCTGCGGCAAACCCACCGTTTGGGCAGATAAACCCACCAAGCCATTTTGCAGTGCGCGCTGTAAACTTATTGATTTAGGCGCTTGGGCGAATGAGGACTATAAAGTCGGTGCAGAAGACACCCCGTTTAGTGACGAATTAGACGCTTTTAAATAACGTAGATTTGATTGGTTAGTGATTGCGCTAGCTATGATTAAAGGAATCCCCATGAGCTCTTATTTACTCCCCACCTATAAACGCCAGCCCATTAGCTTTGTCAAAGGTCAAGGTAGTTACCTTTATACCGCTGACGGAACGCCGTATTTGGATGCGTTAACAGGGATTGCTGTCTGTGGACTGGGTCATTGTCATCCGCGTATCACTGCAGCGATTGCCGATCAAGCCGCAACGCTTGTGCATACCAGCAATCTTTTTGGTATTGATTGGCAAGAGCGCGCGGGTGAAAAGTTATGCCAAGTCGCAGGCATGGATAAAGTATTTTTTGCCAATAGCGGTGCCGAGGCCAACGAAGCAGCATTAAAGATGGCGCGACTGTTTGCATCAAATCGTGGACAAACCCAAGCCAAAGTGATTGTGATGGAAAAATCCTTTCATGGACGCACCCTACTGACGGTATCCGCCACCGCAAATCCGATGGCTAGAGCTGGATTTTTTACCTTAGATGATGATTTTATTCGTGTGCCTTTTGGGGATATTGAAGCGATTAGCCAAGCGATTGCCGATAACGACAATGTGTGCGCTGTGATGCTTGAGCCTATCCAAGGTGAAAGTGGCGTCAATACCGCGACCAATGGTTTTGATTTTTTAACCCAAGTTCGCAAAGTTTGCGATGACCATGACTTATTAATGATTTTAGATGAGGTGCAAACGGGCAATGGTCGGACGGGGCAATACTTCGCTTATCAACATTCATCCATCAAACCTGATATTTTGACCACAGCAAAAGGATTAGGGAATGGTTTTCCTGTGGGTGCGTGCATGACCACGGCAAAAGCCAATGATATTTTTAGCTATGGCTCGCACGGTTCAACGTATGGTGGTACGCCGCTTGCTTGCCGTGTGGTTAGTGAAGTGATTGATGTCATTGATGATGAAAATATGATGGCAACTACCCTGAGCAATAGCGCAGCATTGATTGAGCAAATCACTAGCGAGCTGGGTAGCCAAGGGGTTACTGTACGCGGAACAGGCATGATGCTAGGGGTGGTGATGCCACAGGATCGCGGCCTTGCATTTGATACTTTAGTCGATAAAGCGCGTGACAATCATCATCTAATCATCAATGTGGCAGGCGGTAATGCCATTCGTTTATTGCCACCGCTCAACATGAGCGCCGATGAAACCGCCCAAATCGGCGAGCGCCTCATTCACCTTATCCAATCAGCCATATAGTTTTTTTGCACTTAATGGTAAAGTTAGCCGATTAGTCAATATCGGCTTTTTCATCGCAAACTTGCCAGTCAACCGTTTGATTTTGACAAGGTGATATAATAGCTGTGTTTATATTGGGGTAATTTTATGACAACCATTGCTGTTTTTGGGCACAAAAAACCAGATACCGATGCTATCGTATCCGCCATCGTCATGACCTATTGGCTCAATCAACAAGGTATAGATGCCAAAAGTTACCGCTTAGATGATATCAATCAAGAAACCAAATTTTTAATTGAACTTGCTAAAGTCCGATTACCAGAATTACTCACCCATCTTGAACCTGACCAACTCGCTGCTTTAGTCGATCATAACGAAAGCCAGCAATCGATTGGCAATCTAGCAGACGCCCGTATTTGTTACCTTGTCGACCATCATAAACTTGGTGATTTGACCACTACCGAACCTGCCTATATTCGATTTGAACCTGTCGGCTCTACCAGCACCATTTTATACCATATGTTTATGGAAAAGAATTTGCTGATTTCTCAGCAAATGGCGACATTGATGGCAGGTGCAATCATTTCTGATACGCTTAATCTGACAGGTCCTACCACTACAGACAATGACAAGCAAGCGTTACAAGCAGTCATCCACCTTGCAGGGATTCACGATACAAACAGCTTTGCCAATCAATTATTCGATGCAAAAAGCAATATCAGCGACTTAACGGATGATGCGTTAGTCACTACCGATTATAAACAGTTTATTTTCTCAAATAAAAAATGGGCAATCGCTAGTATCGAAACTGTTAATCCTGATGTGGTGTTTTCGCGCATTGAGGGCATCCAACAAGCCAGTGAACTAATCCGCCAAAGAGATGGCTTGGATTATATGCTAGTTATTATTGTTGATATTTTAAAACAGCAATCTTGGGCGGTTGGTAGCAACGATGCACAAAATGAAATCATTGGGCAAGCATTTGATACCAGACTCAATGATAAATTGCTTGATTTGGGTAACTTGGTCAGCCGAAAAAAACAATTTGTGCCTACTTTAGAAGCATTTTATGACCAATAGGCAGTTTTTAATTCACAAAAAAGGGCTAAATTGTTAGCCCTTTTTTATCGTCAAAAATATTTTTTATGCTTCAACTTTACCCAAATTCGGAAATTTTACCGATAAAATCGCTGTCACTGTTAGTACGGCGGCAATAAAGCCTAACGAGATAGCCATCGGCACATGGAACACATCAAGCAGTAGCATTTTAGCACCAATAAACACCAAGATGACACTAAGCGCATAAGGCAATAAATGGAATTTATCCGCCAAACCCGATAACAAAAAGAACATCGCCCGCAGACCCAAAATAGCCAGCAAGTTTGCCGTCAAAACAATAAACGGGTCGGTAGTGACCGCAAAAATTGCAGGAATCGAATCCACCGCAAAAATCACATCCGACAATTCAACCAAGATAAGCACCACCGCTAACGGGGTAAAATACTTAACGCCGTTTTTCACCAACACAAATCGCTCTTGACCTGATCCATCATGGCTGTCATCGCTGATTTTCAGATGTTTTTGTAAAAATTTATATAAGCCTGACTGCTTCGGATCTTCTTGCTCATCGTGGTTTTGCCACATTTTTACACCCGTGTACAGCAAAAATGCTCCAAAAATATATAAAATCCAGCTAAACTCCGTGACAAGCCAAGCCCCTGCAAAAATCATTACCGTACGCATGACAATCGCACCAATCACCCCGTACAGTAAAATCTTCCGTTGCATCGCAGGCGACACCGCAAACGCCGCAAAAATCATCAACCATACAAAAACGTTATCAATGGCGAGCGATTTTTCCAGTAAATATCCTGTAAAAAACTCCCCTACTTTTTGAGTGGCGATAGCACTGCCAAAATTTTGTGATAGATACCACCATAGACCGCCTGCAAACAGCACAGACACGCCCACCCAAATGGCACTCCAAATACCCGCTTGTTTCATCGAAACCGCTTCACCATTTTTTGGGGTTTTAAAGGTAAAAAAATCAACCAATAACAGTATCGCTACGATAGCAAAGAACACGGCATAGAGCATGGGACTGCCAATGCTCATGGGTTCTGTCATTTGATTCACTGCTGCAAGTAACATTATCGCTCCTTAGTATGCATTTACAAACTATGGCTGGCAATAAGTCAAAGGATTTTGAAAAAATGCTAAGCACAAAAAAACCTTGACTCACACCGACCAAATATGTGGTTGTGTTAAGTCAAGGTCTGGCTTACTATTTGATAATTAGCTTAATATATGGCTAAAAAATAGCTGATTTACCGGTAAGCGGCTACTTACGTAATGACGATAAATCACAAACTGCTGAAGTGAGAAGTTACTCCCCTTGATAGCGATAATATAGCAGATAAACGACGACTTATCAATTGAATTTATCAATCAGTAAATTTTGAATTTATTGTTTATGTCAGCTAGCGTGTTTACAGCTTAAACAGTCAATTAAATACTTTTCACATACAGTTAGGATGGTAAACTAACACCCATGCGTAAAATTATTCATATCGATATGGATGCGTTCTTTGCCAGTGTTGAGCAACGGGATAATCCTGAGTTACAAGGTAAACCATTGGTGGTTGGCGGTGATCCCAATGGGCGCGGTGTCGTCGCAGCAGCAAGTTATGAGATACGCAAGTTTGGTGTGCATTCTGCCATGTCATGCTATCGAGCGCGTCAGCTATGTCCCCAAGCAATTTTTGTCAAACCACGCTTTGAGGTGTATCGTGAAGTTAGTGAGCAAATTCGTACCATCATGCACCAATATACGCCACTGGTCGAACCTTTATCCTTGGATGAGGCGTATCTAGATGTCACCGATAGCCCGCATGAAAAAAATTCTGCGACACTACTCGCCAATCGCATTCGCCAACAGATTTTGCGACAAACGCAACTGACCGCTTCAGCCGGGGTGTCTTATAACAAAATGCTTGCCAAAATCGCGTCAGATTTAAATAAACCCAACGGTATTGCGGTTATCACACCCGAGCAAGGATTGGACTTTATCGCCAATTTACCGGTAAAAAAATTTCATGGCATTGGCAAAGCCACCGTCAAAATGTTGCATGACATGGGTATATTTACAGGATTGGATTTACGCAATACCCCGGTAGACGTATTAAAACAACGCTTTGGCAAACGGGGTGATTTCTTTCACCAGATTGCCCACGGTATTGATAATCGGGAGGTTAAAGCTGAGCGCAAACATAAATCTGTCGGTTCTGAGACAACGTTTTTACAAAATACCATGGATGATAAAGTCATTGTGGCTGCCCTATATCGTGAAAATAGCCAAGCGTTTAAAGACTTACAAAAAAAGCAGCGTTATGCTCGCACCATCACCATTAAAATCAAATACAGCGATTTTAGTGTAATTACCCGCTCTCATAGTATTTCCTCCCACTTTGAACAAGAATCTGATGCCCATTATTGGATTCAATGGCTATATGACCATACCCCAAAACTTTTACCCGTACGTTTGGTTGGGGTGACTTATTCAAACTTGCTGCAAGCTGAAGCCTCGCCACAGATGCCATTACTCTAAACCACTATAAACCAAATTTTGCCAAGATATTTTTTAGCTAAACGTGCAAAAAATTTTATGTAAATGCTAACAACAGCAAAACCCTGCTATTTTGCAGGGTCTTACTTTATTGTTATCCTACTTAATTAAAATTAGATGAGCCTAACTTAACTTAACGATGGTTAGGTAAGCTGTGCTACGTTAATTTTGTTTGCTTCTTCAGTATACTCGCTCATACGGTCGAAGTTTAAGTATTTGTAGATATCAGCTGACATACTGTTGAGCTTACCAGCATATTGTTGATATTCTTCATTGGTAGGAAGTCTACCAAGTACCGCAGCCACCGACGCCAACTCTGCAGAAGCCAAGTACACGTTGGCACCTTGACCTAAACGGTTCGGGAAGTTACGGGTCGAAGTTGATACAGCCGTTGATTTTGGTGCAATACGCGCTTGGTTACCCATACACAGTGAACAACCTGGCATTTCAGTCCGTGCGCCCGCTTGTGCATAGACATTGTATAGACCTTCATCCATCAATTGACGTGCATCCATTTTAGTGGGTGGTGCAATCCATAGACGTGTGCTTAAGCTACCCGCAGGTACTTCTTTTAACAACGCGCCCGCTGCACGGAAGTGACCGATGTTGGTCATACATGAACCGATGAATACTTCATCAATCTTGTCGCCAGCAACATCTGCTAAGGTTTTGGCGTCATCTGGGTCGTTTGGACAGCAAAGAATCGGTTCTTTGATGGCGCTCATATCGATAGTGATGTCAGCGGCATATTCTGCATCGGCATCCGCGCGTAATAACGTTGGGTTGGCAAGCCAGCTTTCCATACCTTTGATACGGCGTGCAATGGTACGGGCATCGCCATAACCTTCAGAAATCATCCATTTGAGTAGGGTGATGTTTGACGTTAGGTATTCTTTTACTGATTCTTCAGACAAGGTGATAGTACAACCTGCGGCTGAACGTTCGGCAGAGGCATCTGACAATTCGAATGCTTGTTCAACGGTTAAGTCTTCTAAACCTTCGATTTCTAAGATACGGCCGTTAAATACGTTTTTCTTACCGGCTTTCTCAACGGTCAATAACCCTTCTTTGATAGCTTGGTAAGGAATCGCATGTACCAAGTCACGCAAGGTGATACCAGGCTGCATTTCACCGACAAAACGTACACGAACTGATTCTGGCATATCTAATGGCATCACACCGGTTGCTGCAGCAAACGCCACTAGACCTGAACCTGCTGGGAACGAAATACCCATTGGGAAGCGGGTATGTGAGTCACCACCTGTACCAACGGTATCAGGCAATAGCATACGGTTTAACCATGAGTGAATAATACCATCACCTGGACGTAATGATACACCGCCACGATTCATGATGAAGTCAGGGAGTGTGTGCTGAGTTTCTACGTCGATTGGTTTTGGATACGCTGCGGTATGACAGAATGATTGCATGACCAAATCTGCAGAGAAGCCTAAACAAGCCAAGTCTTTTAATTCGTCACGGGTCATAGGACCTGTGGTATCTTGCGAACCCACGGTTGTCATTTTTGGTTCACAGTAGGCACCAGGACGAATACCTTCTACGCCACAAGCTTTACCGACCATTTTTTGCGCTAACGTATAGCCTTTACCGGTGTCTGCAGGTTGTTCTGGTTTTGCAAAAATGTCAGACGCGCCCAAACCTAGATATTCACGGGCTTTGTTGGTTAAGCCACGACCTACAATCAATGGAATACGACCACCGGCACGCACTTCATCGAGGAGCGTTGGTGATTTTAATTCAAAAGTTGCAAGCACTTCGTCAGAATCATGTTTGGTGATTTTGCCGTCATGTGGGTAAATATCAAATACATCACCCATGTTAAGTTTGCTAACATCCACTTCGATAGGTAATGAGCCCGCATCTTCCATGGTGTTGAAGAAAATCGGTGCGATTTTACCACCCAATACAAGACCGCCAGCACGTTTGTTTGGCACGCCTTGGATGTCGTCACCCATTAACCACAATACCGAGTTAGTCGCTGATTTACGGCTTGAACCAGTACCAACCACGTCACCCACGTATGCCAATGGAATACCGTCTTTTTTCATCTCTTCGATTTGTTTCATCGGACCAATCACGCCGTCTTGGTCTGGCACAATACCTTCACGCGCATTTTTTAACATGGCTAATGCGTGTAGTGGGATGTCTGGGCGTGACCATGCATCTTGGGCAGGTGACAAATCATCGGTATTGGTTTCACCGGTGACTTTGAAGGTTTTGTAAGTGGCTTTTTTTGGTACTTCTGGACGGCTGGTGAACCATTCGGCGTTTGCCCAAGATTGTAACACCTCTTTGGCCACTTCATTGCCCGCTTCCGCTTTTTCAGTGACATCATTAAAGGCATCAAATACCAATAAGGTTTTTTTCAGCGCGTCGCCCGCAGCTTTCGCCAATTCTTTGTCGTCTAATGCTTGAATTAATGGTTCAACGTTATAACCACCTTGCATATGACCTAGTAACTCAATCGCTTTTAGTTTTGAAATCAGGGGAGACGTGGTTTCGCCTTTAACGATGGCTGCTAGAAATGCCGCTTTAACATACGCTGCTTGGTCAACCCCAGGTGGAATACGGTTTTCTAATAAGTCCACAAGTGTCGCTTCTTCACCCGCTGGTGGATTTTTTAATAATTCGACCAAATCAGCCGTTTGCTGTTCGTTAAGTGGCTGTGGCACAATACCCTGTGCCGCACGATTTTCGACGTGTTTACGATAGTTCTCTAGCATGAATCGTCCTCATAGTCATGTAAGATTATTGTGTTAACCATGCGTCTGCAAGCCCTCTTCACAACACAGTTGAATTTTGAAATGGCTACTAGCCAGCATGGCTTTGGCTAAAAAATTTAACCCTTCTAATATACTTGAAATGTGATGAAATGTTAATGAGAAAATACGTTTTTGTTAACATAACCATTATTTTTTAAAGAAATAGCCCAATAACTTTTAATAAATGCGTTTGAGCCGATTATCGCTTTTTTTACTATGATGAAAAATAACTTTGGCTCTGTACTTTAAACAACAAAGCTTATCCCAAAATAGTTTAAATTCGTCAGCATAGATTTCTGTTATAATAACCCCCTAAAATCTGCTAAATGAATTCAAGGATTAATCATAGCAATGACCGACACTGTACAAACTTTTGCCCCTTCAACGCCGCACACCGATAGACCCATCGCTCGCGACAAGCCAAAACGTCCTGAAGTGGGTGAAAAACTACGTGGCCATGATAAAGTTGCCCGTATTCCGATTAAAATCATTCCAACGGTAGAAACCCCAAAAAAACCTGACTGGATTCGCGTCAAGCTGTCATCGCCGAGTGAAGTAGCGCGCATTAAGTCAACCTTACGTGAACAAAAGCTGTATACGGTGTGTGAAGAAGCGGCCTGCCCCAACCTACCCCAATGTTTTGGTGATGGCACCGCGACCTTTATGATTATGGGTGATATTTGTACCCGTCGCTGCCCATTTTGTGATGTGGCGCATGGTCGCCCCAATGCGCTCGATGAGCTTGAGCCGATTCACACCGCTGAGACCATTGCCGGTCTAGGATTAAAATATGCGGTGATTACCTCGGTTGACCGAGATGATTTGCGTGACGGCGGCGCGGAACATTTTGCCAATGTCATTAAAGAATCTCGTCAGTTAAGCCCTAATTGTTTGATTGAGATTTTAGTCCCTGATTTTCGCGGTCGTGAGCAAGTGGCACTTGATATCTTAAGTGACACAGCGCCTGATGTGTTTAACCACAATATCGAAACCGTGCCACGTTTGTATAAAGCGTTTCGCCCAGGGTCGGATTATCAGCACTCATTACAGCTGTTAAAAGATTACAAAGCGCGTCGCCCTGATATCGTCACCAAATGTGGTTTTATGGTGGGTCTTGGTGAGACCGAAGAAGAGGTTTATGCCTTACTCGATGATTTAAAGGCGCATGATGTCGATTTAATTACCATCGGTCAATATTTGCAGCCAAGCAAATCGCACGCTCCAGTTGATAGATTTGTACATCCTGATGAATTCGACCGTTATACTGCACACGGTAAAAAATTGGGCTTTGCAAATATTTGGGCAGGTCCGATGGTGCGCTCAAGCTATTTTGCCGATCGTCAATACTATGGTGAGCCTTGCCCGCGCCCTACCCGTGGTGCCAATCCGTTATCAGAAGCAGATATGAAAAAATCAGGCTGTTGATTTGTGAATTTGTGCGTTGATTTAAAGCCGTCATTAGACGGCTTTTTTATGCTACTCTAATCATAAAATAACTCACAGGAAATTTGCGATGAATAACAACTACACATTCTATCTGCCTAAGGTGACGCCCGTTGCTACTTTACTAATCGTGCATGGCATGGCAGAACACCAAGGGCGCTACCAACCCTTTGCGCAATTCTTAGCAAATCATGATATTGCGGTGTTAACGTTTGACCATTTAGGTCATGGACAGCAAGCCTATGACAATGGTTGCTTAGGCTATATGGGTAACCCCAATCCTGCTGAGTTGATGATTGACAATGTGATGGACCATGCACAGTTAATCGCTGGAAAATACCCCGCCGTTCCCCATTTTATCTTGGGTCACAGTATGGGGTCATTTATCGTTCGCTGTATTTTGCAGCGCTATGGTGAGCGATTTGCGGGCGCAGTAATTATGGGTACCTCAGATTTTAATCCATTGGCAAACTTGTTTGTGCCTGTAACCAAAAATCTCAATCACTTCACCACGCGCCGCACCAATCCGGTATTGGATAAAATTTTAAACCAATTTAATAACCTACCCTTTAGAAAAGAACCCGATTTACAAGGGTTTAATTGGTTAAATTCAGATCCTAAGCAAGTAAAAGCCTACCTTGATGACAAGCTTTGCGGCTTTCAGTTTACCAACAATGGCTATTTTGCCCTTATGTCGTTGATGCAAGCAGGCACCAATAAGCATTGGTATCAACAAGTACCCCGACAGTTGCCACTGCTATTTGTCAGCGGAAAAGATGACCCCGTTGGGCAGATGGGAAAAGGCATTCCGCGTATTGTCAAACGTTTGCAACAAAATAATTTTACCTCGGTTAGCATGCAGCAATATGAAGCGATGCGCCACGAAATTTTGCTAGAGCCTAATCACCAACAAGTTTATGACGATATTTTGACTTGGCTCACTCACCATATCGATTAGCTTAAAACCCCTGAGCCTTACTAATGAGTCTGACTGTTCAGTGTTTAAGCGGGGTTTTATAACTGTCATGATGAATAGACTATTAGCCTCGCTTTGACACGTCAGTTGTTTGTTAGAAATATCAATGTGATGTATTGAAAGATTTGAAAAAACAACCATTTAATCTAAAGTTATTCATGGAGTTAAGCTATAGGAAATGTCATTGAGTACAACTGATAAAATTAAAGTGCGTTTAGATAAATGGCTATGGGCAGCAAGGTTTTATAAAACTCGCACCCTAGCGAAGGAAGCGATTGAATCGGGACGGGTCCACCATTTTGGCAATCGCGTCAAGGTTAGTAAAGAAATAGCGGTAGGTGATGAATTGACGATTCGCCAAGGGTCAGCCAATCATTACACCCAAAAGACGGTCAAGGTGCTGGCGCTGTCCGAAGTGCGCGGCAATGCCACAGCCGCCAGTGTGCTTTATCAAGAGACCGATGCCAGTATCAGTCAACGAGAATTTTTCACCGAACAAAAAAAACTTGCCAATCTTGCCCGCCCCGATCATCGCCCAAATAAAAAACAGCGTCGTCAGCTGAGCCGTTTTAGGGATATTAACCATTTTGGCAGTGATGAAGAAGGTTTTTAATTGCTTGTCATGGGGTCATAAAAATCCCGATTTTTTCTGTGATATTTCGTTATAATAAGCACTTTATCATTGCACTAGTCATTGCACTGGCGATGAGCACCTCTGCCGATTATTAACGATATTTTATGACCAATTTTTTTGAACCAAACCCTGTGCAGGCTAATGCTAGCTATGTGGATATTAGCGCATACAATACCATGGCATTAGCCTGTCAAGCCAAACAATTTATCCGTTTAACTCATCTGTCTGATATTGAGCCGACTTTTAAACAACTGGCAGCCCACCAACAAGCGTTTGTGGTGCTATCTAATGGCAGTAATATCATTTTGCCTCAAGTGTTGGACGCGGTTGTTGTGTCGCCCAGTCTTCAAGGTAAAACTATCCTGTCTGAAGATAGCCAAACAATAACGCTTGAGGTGATGGCTGGCGAGGATTGGCATACGCTAGTGGTAGACACGGTCAATCAAGGTTGGTATGGACTAGAAAATTTGGCGTTAATCCCAAGCTGGGTGGGTGGCAGTCCCGTGCAAAACATCGGTGCGTATGGGGTACAAGCTGAAGATGTGATAGACAGTGTAAAAGCGTTTCATATACCGAGTTTAACGTGGCATCATCTAAGCAAATCTGATTGCGAGTTTAGCTACCGTGACAGCCTGTTTAAACAGCAAGCCGGACAATGGCTCATTACCAGCGTCATTTTTACCCTCAGTAAAACTGCCAAACCCAATACCCAGTATGGGGATGTGGCAAAAGTTGCACAGCACTATGCAAGCCTAGCGGGTCGCGATGAAGTCACACCCGTGGATACCATGAATGCCATCATCGATATTCGTCAAAGTAAACTGCCCGATACCCATGACTTGCCCAATTGTGGTAGCTTTTTTAAAAACCCCATCGTCGCCAAATCTCAAGTTGACCAGTTACTGCAGAGCTATCCCAATCTGGTGCATTATCCTGTCAAAGATGCCCAAGGCAATTTGACCGATTACTGTAAAGTTGCAGCGGGCTGGCTTATTGACCAATCAGGACTGAAGGGTAAAGGCATTGCACCGATTTTAACTCATGTAAAACAAGCCCTAGTATTGACTAACCATGCGCCAAAAATTGCGACGCAACGTGATGTTGCCAAAAGTATGCAATTTATACAGCAGACTGTACTGGATAAATTTGGGATAAAATTGGAAGCTGAACCGATTTGGATTGAATCTGATGGTAGCATTCGCCAAGCTCATTAATTATCTTGAGCGATTTTTTTCAACCATCAAACGGATTTTGACTGTTGTTGTATTGGTGGGGTGTTTAATCACACTCAGTTTTTTCACACCCCTGTTTTCTACCATTGTGTTGTTTATCTTAGATTGCTATCGCCTGCCAGAATCGGCGGTTAGCGTCAATCCTGCAACAGCGATTGTAGTGTTAGGTGGTGGATTAACCAATAACCAGCAAAATGAGATTGTGATTAACCAATTCACCGAAAGTCGATTGATTAAAGCAAGCCAAGTGTATCAGCAGACTGGCTTACCCATCATTATCAGTGGTAAGGAGGCGCCATGGATGGCAAAGTGGCTGCAAAAAAAAGGCATTATGTGGATAGTGGCAGAAAAAAACAGCTTTAACACCTGTCAAAATGCAAAATACACCGCAGAAATGGTCAATGTCAAACAGGTGATTTTGGTAACCGATGCGTATCACATGAACCGCTCAAGACGACAGTTTGCCATGAATGGTGTGGCTACCATTGCAAGTGTCGCCCCCTTACCAAAGGCAAATGATTGGCAGCATTTTGATCAGAACCTGCAGCATTCGAGACGTGCCTTATATGAATTGTTGGCATTCGCTCGCGATCTTGTCAAACCCCAATACGACTGCCAACCAATAAATAAATAAATAACTTATTTTTGAATCTCTACATTGGTATAGCCAGCTGATTGTAAGGCAGATTTGGCTTGTTCGGCACGACCGCCTCCACGACTATACACTTTAATGGTATCTGATTTGGCAATGCCTTGCGCGGTTATTTTGGCAAGTAATTCATTGTGTGGAATGTTAATGGCACCTGCGGGATGATTCACAGAATACTCTTCTGGGGTACGTACATCAATGACCACTGTCGCAGCATTTGCTGTTGGCATTAATAATGCGCCAACCATGACAGCCGCGCCTAAGGCAAGCAATTGTTTCTTTGAAAGCTTAAAGATTTTAGGCATCAACATCATAATTTCCTTGTAGAATTTTGAGTTTTAAAACCAAGTTAAACCTAAATGTTTAACCTGCTATTATTATAGCATCCATTATTCGCACTCAAATCACTGAGTTGCTTTGATTTGCAACCCATGTGTTTGTTTTGTAAGCATACCAAAGGCTATTTAATTGCTAGGGCAACACTGCGACATTTTGCCGCATTTATTTATGTCAAAATAAGCGTATAATGGTCTTTTTAACTTAATTCGTTTGTTTACGCCAAGTAATGGGGATGCCCGATGCAAAGCATGTATTTTTTGATTCCTATTAGTTTAGTGCTATTTGTATTGGGTATTTTTGCCATTTATTACGCCATCAAATCACGCCAATTTGACGATTTGGACAATGAATCTCAGCGGGTCATTCTGGATGACAGACAATTTCGCCGCGAACAATTGGGGCAAAATCCCGCCAAGCCTTCATCTTTTCATCCCCCAAAAATACAAGACCCTACTGACGAGCAAAAATAACGCGTTGGTGTTATCTTTCTTCCTGCTGATTTCTTTCTATTGATTTATTTACGTTTTTCAAAAATTTTTAGACTTTTTTGGAGCATTTTATGACATGGGCATTATTTTTGGCAGCCTTTAGCATGGGGCTGTTTGGCTCACCGCACTGTCTGGGTATGTGCGGTGGCATTGTGACGGCGTTTGGGCTGTCTATGCAGCATGTATCTGATAGCAAAAAAAATGGCTTGATTTTGACTTATCATTTGGGACGCCTCATCAGTTATGCCTTGCTTGGATTGATTGCCAGCGTTGTTGGGGTGGCAATCTTTCAGTCCATTATGAGTAATAGTGCGCCAAGAATTGTACTGGGTGCGGTATTGGTGTTGATTGGGCTTGCGATGCTTGGGTTACCGCTGTTTAACGAGTTAGAAAAGTTCGGGATGCGCTTTTGGCAATCGCTTGCCCCGCTACGCAAAAAAGTTTTTCCGATTGATAGCTTTGGTAAAGCCTTGTTTGCTGGCTTGCTTTGGGGATTTTTGCCGTGTGGATTGGTGTATGGTGCGCTCATGATGGCGATTGCTGGCAACAACATCGCTACAGGGGCGGCTCTGATGTTTGTATTTGGGCTGGGTACGATGCCGATGTTGATTGCCACGCAAAAAACTGTGGGGATGCTACAGTCAAGTATTAAAAATTTTCGCCTTCGCCAAATTAATGGGGTGATTATGATGTTGTCTGGGCTTGCGGTGATTTTTATTCCGATGATGATGCACCATAACCATAACCATGGTTCACATAATCAAAGTTCACACAGTCATGCCATGAATGAGACGAGTATGAACCACGATATGTCGACAATGAATCATTCTGCGTCTCATCCTGCTTCTGTGACAGCTTCGACTAGTATGCTTATGAACCATAATAATATGAGTGATGATATGAACCATAATATGAGCCATAACATGAATCACGACATGCACAATATGCAGGATATGAACGATAAGCACCATGAGGTGGCGATGCCTGCCAGTACCAGTCATAATCACTAGTCAGTAATCATTCATTTATATTGCCCAAAAAAACAAACCTCTTAATCGGTATATTAAGAGGTTATCGGTTACGAATTTTTAGGTTTTACGCTTAACTTGCAGTTTACATTTCTACCGCGTCATCGCCTTCGTCAAGATAGATGATATCGGTTTCATATTCAAACGCTTCATTTAACATATCTAACATTTTTTACTCCTATCCTTCTTTATCCAATGATTATGGATTTTTTATTCATTTTAAGGCTTTTGCCATTTTTTAGTTGTTTACTTACTATTTTACGTTATCAATGCAACTTCATAACGTCATGATATTTAACGTGAGTTTGATGACATTAGCATGAAATTCATGTGACAGGAATATGAATTTACAAAAAATTACTTTTATTGAAGAATACTCCAGCTACTCAGCAGGTTTGTCGGTGTCGTAAGTAGTTTTGGCACGCTTTTGAGTCGCTGTTGCTGTTCATCATAGGCTTGTTTTTGGACGCGGTAAATTTCATACACGCATAGTTCTTCGCAGCCGTTGTCGCAACATTCCCAGTCTTCGGGATAGGTAGGTTCTTCAATCAGGCGCTCGCCATTAGGTAATTGATTTTCCATCATTTTCTAAATCTTCTTTTTCGCTATAACACGCTTATGATGAGCCAATAATTATTTATTATCAGGTCATCATCACGCTTTTAAAGATAATTTCTCTATAAGATTTTTCACGGCGTCAATCCGCCCTTCTGGCGTAGCAAGTTTGTCATCCATCATTTTTAGCCCTGTCGCGCCATTCATTTTAAACTTTTTAGGGTTCGACTGAATGAGCCCAATAATGGTAATGGCTTCCACAGGGGTGCTTGGTGAAAACTCAAAGGTGACTTGCCGCTCATTGCCATCAATCTTGCTAATCTCCAGCGCTTCAGCCATTAAGCGGATTTGGTGAATGGCAAATAAATTTTTGGTCGGCTCCGGCAAACTGCCAAAACGGTCTAGCATTTCGCTGCGGATACTAATTAGGCTGTCATAGTCTTCAGCATTGGCGATTTTCTTATAAAACAATAGCCGCTGATGTACATCTCCCAGATAATCTTCGGGAATGAGCGCCGACAAATGCAAATTAATATCACTGGTTAGCGATAATGGGGTGTTCAAATCAGGTTGTTTGCCTGCTTTGATGGCTTTGGTGGCACGGTTTAGCATATCCATATACAGATTAAAACCAACCGCTTGCATATTGCCGCTTTGGTTTTTGCCCAGTAGCTCGCCTGCGCCCCGAATCTCAAGGTCTTCACTGGCAAGCATAAAGCCTGCCCCCAATGTGTTGGCACGGCTAATGGCATCAAGCCGCTTTTGGGCGTCGCTGGTCAAGCCTTTAATAGACGGCACAAGCAGATAACAATAGGCTTGGTGGTGACTACGCCCGACTCGACCCCGCAGTTGGTGAAGCTGGGCGAGCCCGAATTTATCGGCACGGTTAATGATAATGGTATTGGCATTGGGGATATCAATGCCTGTTTCGATGATGGTGGTACACACCAGCACATTGTGTCTTTTGTGGTAAAACGATTGCATGATTTGCTCAAGCTCTCGTTCTTTCATCTGACCGTGAGCCACTGCCACCCGAGATTCGGGCACAAGCTCTCGCACGGTTTCTGCCATGCGCTCAATACTTGCCACATCGTTATGCAGTAAAAACACCTGTCCGCCACGCAATAATTCACGCAAAATCGCTTCTTTGAGTAAGTTATCAGACTTTTGCATGACAAAGGTTTTAATTGCCAACCGCCTTGCCGGGGGCGTGGCGATAATCGACATGTTTCTCATACCAGATAACGCCATGTTCAGCGTGCGCGGAATGGGTGTCGCGGTCATCGATAGTACATCGACATCCGATTGCATGGCTTTGATACGCTCTTTATCTCGGACGCCAAAACGGTGCTCCTCATCGACAATCATCAGACCTAAGTTGGCAAACTTGACATCTTCTTGCAAAATACGGTGGGTACCGATAACGATATCAATTTTACCTTCGGCTAAGCCTTTGAGAATCGCATCGTGCTGTTTTTTGGTGCCAAAGCGCGACAGGCTTTCAATACGAATGGGCCAATCGGCAAATCTATCCAAAAAGTTGTCTTCGTGTTGCCCAGCAAGCAGCGTCGTTGGTACTAGCACTGCCACTTGATACCCTGCTTGCACCGCAATAAAAGCGGCACGCATTGCCACTTCGGTTTTACCAAAACCGACATCGCCGCAAACCAGCCTGTCCATGGGCTTATTTTGCTTCATATCAAACTTAACCGCTTCAATGGCATTGGCTTGGTCGGGCGTTTCTTCAAACGCAAATTGACTGGCAAATAGGTCATACTGGATTTGGTCAATTGGGAAGTTAATGCCCACTTTGGCATCACGGCGGGCTTGCACGTTGAGCAGTTCCGCTGCTACATCATGAATTTGGCTGAGTGCTTTGGCTTTAGCTTTATCCCATTTACCGCTACCTATGGTATGAAGCGGTGCGGTTGCCGAGTCGCCGCCAGCATAACGGCTGATAAGCTGCAGATTTGCCACAGGCACATACACACTGGCATCATCAGCATAGGTAAGGTGAATGAACTCTTGCAGTTGTCTATCAATTTCAAGGGTAATCAAGCCTTGATAACGCCCAATACCAAAATCAATATGCACCACAGGGTCGCCGATATTGAGCTCACTGACCGATTTAACCAAAAATTCATCAGACACATCGCTTTGGCGACGGCGGCGAGTCTGTAACACCTGCCGTCCAAACAACTGGGTTTCTGAGAGAATCGCAAACTTATCGGGGAGTAACGCGCCTCGTTCAATCGGTGCAATGGTCAAGGCAATCGTAGTGCTATGCGCCTCATCCATGTTTGCAAGAAAATCGGTCAATCCTGAAACACTTTGTAAATTAAAGCGTTTTTGCAACAGCTCCGATAAAATCTCACGGCGACCCGCAGTTTCGGCAACCAATAATATCGGTTTAGCAAACTGCTCGCGAAATGCCATCAGTCTTTGCAGTGGCTCAGCAAGTTTATGGTCAACGGTTAAATCAGGTGGGGTGTCAACCAATGCATTGATTGTCCCTGCTTTGGTGTCATCAATTGGTTGTTCGCTGGTGATAATGCGGGGATATTGGGCAATTTTTTCGTTAAAGATATGTTCTGCCAGGTACAAATCTTGCGGTGCCACAATCGGTTTTTCAATATCGTGCCTGCGGTCATTGTAACGAGTTTGAATTTGTTGCCAAAAATTTTGGTAAGCCGTCTCTATTTGGTTATCGACGATAAACAAGCTATCTTTGGGCAAATAACTAAAAAAATCCGAGCCATTTTGCCAAGTATCTGTGTCAAAGAATAACGGCTGATAATACTCCACGCCCGCGGGTGCAATGCCGTTCATCACATCGTTAAACAGCTCAAAACGGCGGGCAGATGTGTTGGCAAAGGTGCTAGCAAAATTGGCGCGAAACGTTTCTTTACCCTCATCCAGGGGAAATTCTCGCGACGGTAAAATCTGAAAACTGGTGATTTTACCGATGGTTTCACCCGATTTTTTTTGACTATTCATGAACTTGACATATTGATGGGGGTCACTGTCTTTTAACTCGTCCAAATCCGCTTGGGTCAAGCTACGCTGGGTTTGCGGGTTAAAAAAACGGATACTCTCAATCTCATCATCAAATAAATCAATGCGCACTGGAAACGGCTGACCAATGGCAAACAAATCAATCACGCTACCGCGCACAGCAAACTCCCCAGGCTCAAAGACATTGTCTACCGCATGATAGCCCGCAGTCGCCAGTTTTCGGCGTTCGGTTGCCACATCAAAGGTGTCACCCACTGACAAATCAAAGTGTTGCCCCAATAGCCATGATGCAGGGGCGACACGGTGCATTAAGGTCTGCACCGAAATCAGTAAAATACCATCAGTTGGCATATGGGTAAGTAAATGAATCCGCTCAGAGACAATATCATGGTGCGGTGACAGTTCGTCATAGGTAAGCGTTTCCCAATCAGGAAACACATGGGCATCGACCCCACTAAATGCCAACTCTGTTTCAAGCTGATTGAGCTGATTTTGGTCACGGGTCACGACCACTTTAAGTCGGTTTTGCTGACCGCTATCGCTGCTAGTAAGGCTGGTGAGCCATAAGGCTTGCGTCATGCCTTGAAGGTTGCCCAGCCATTTTTTATCATGTTTAGCATTGTCAAACAACGATTGGTTGAGGCGAAAGGAAAGATGAGACAGTGGGTGTGTAACATTCGTCATTGTTATCGGTCTTTTGGTTATAAGTCTTTTGAGTTAAAAAGGCGAAAAATAATGACGTTATTGTGGGGGTTTTTGAGGCCGATTTAAAGCAAAAAATCAGCCAAATTTAGCGGATGTTATATTACATTTTAAGGGCTTTTAACGTGGCGTATTATCGATATAGCAAAGTTCATAAACCAGTGCTAACCACGGCGATTTTAAACAGATTTTTCATCATCATGTCCCTAGTCAATTAGTGATTTTTGACTAAGAATAATACCGTTATTATCCGCATACACAAAGTCGCCATTATTTATCGTGATTCCGCCAAAATTGAGCGTCACGCCTACATCGCCCACCCCTTTGCGATTAGATTTGCGGGGGATAGCGCCGAGCGCTTGTACGCCGATTGGCATTTTGCCCATATCATCTACATCTCGCACACAGCCATACACAATCACGCCTGCCCAGCCATTGTCCACCGCACTTTGTGCAATCATATCACCCAGCAAGGCACAGCGCATTGACGCCCCACCGTCTACCACCAAAACTTTGCCATTGCCTTTCTCATCTTTGCCATGCGTGGCTAACAACTCTTTAACCCGGCTATTGTCTTCAAAGCATTTGACGGTTACCACTTCACCGCCAAATTTTGTGTTACCGCCATAGCTAAAAAAGCGTTTGCCTTCCATATTGGGCGCGCAAACTTGACATTCTGGATTGTCATCTAATAAATCGCAGGTAATAAAATTTTGTAACGTCATGTCGCTCATTATCGTTCCTTAAGTCAATTTTTTTTGGGAAGGTTAGTTTCTAAACCGCGTCATCGCTAGCATTTCACCGTTACTGATAACTTGTGTTTTTTTGGCGGTATCGACGCGATTAGCACATTTTTCATAAGTATGTTTGATGTGCCAATTGTTGCTCACCAGCGCCATTGCCATCGCTACCCTATCGGCTTCTATGGGACGGACAGGCAGTTTTTTAGGCACAATAGGTTTGATGAGTTTGTACGCTGTCTGTGCGATGGTTTCAAGTTTACGATCATCGTGTTTGCCAAGTAGCAAGGATGGACGAAAAATTGCCAATTCTTGAAAGCCTAAATTGCCAATCGCCGTCTCAAGCTCACCTTTGACACGGTTATAAAAAAAGCGACTGTCGGCATTGGCGCCCATCGCCGATAACAAAAAAAACCGCTCTACGCCTTTTTGTTTGCAAGCTTTTGCAAATGCCACATTAAAGGTAAAATCGATTTGTCGAAAGGCGGCTTCACTACCCGCTTCCTTAATAGTAGTACCCAGACAGCTAAAAGCATCGGTGTCTTTACCAATCGACAGCGCAGACACAAATTCATGCATTTGATTAAAATCTTTGAGCTGGTAGAAATGCATCGAGTCACTCAACCCTTTTGGCTGAGAGCGCGCAATGATAATGACTTTTTGATAAAGACTGCCAAGCTGGGTCAGTAATGAATTGCCTACCAAGCCGGTTGCACCGATGATTAATGCTGTGCGCTGCATAAAACAATGACCTCAGTATGAATATTTTATGAGTTTGTAATGTCATTTTATTTAATCACAGATAATCAAAACTTTCACCTACAAATACGTTTTTTTCAGCGTTGATGAGCATTGCGCGATGGTTTTTTAGCCAATAGACGAAATACGCTGAATAATCTGCCGAATAAGTTGTTATTGTAGCGTGAGTTTGCTAAAATAGCGGGCTTTAAATCCGCTTGATATCGTTAATTGTGTTTCCGTGTCTAGTGATTCAAGGATTCAAGCAACCCTAACTACCCGTGTCTGTAATAAGCGAATGGCTGCTCACTTACTAACAGATCGATTTATATTGCAAATCCAAGGAGATTTACGTGGCAAATTCTGCACAAGCTCGCAAACGCGCTCGTCAAAACGTTAAACGTCGTCAATTAAAAGCATCACAACGTTCTATGGTTCGTACTTTCATCAAACATGTGGTAAAAGCCGTTGAAGATAAAAACTACGACGCAGCGACTGAAGCTTACAAAAAAGCAGTTCCAGTGATTGACCGTATTGCTGACAAAGGCGTGATTCACAAAAACAAAGCAGCACGTCATAAAAGCCGCTTAAACAAAGCAATTAAAGCCCTTAAAACTGCTTAATTGTTTGTTTAAAACTAAAAAAGCCAATTCACATTGAATTGGCTTTTTTATTGAGCCCGATTTGGGTATACAACTGATTTAATTATAAAAAAAGCTGAAATCGAAATTTCAGCTTTTTATTTAGCTTATCTAAAATTAACTTTCTTAAAAGCTCATTGATGCGTTTCATCATGGTGTTAATTATGCTTTTAACTCGGCAAGGACTTGCTCACTGACTTTATCAATCGCTTGTGTACCATCAAATTTGGCATAGCGAGGCGCGTTTTGACCCGATTTTGCCAAGTCTTGATAAAAACCAACCAAAGCTTCTGTTTGGTTATGATAAGTCGCTAAACGATCGCGGATGGTTTCTTCTTTATCATCCTCACGCTGAACCAAGTCTTCACCGGTTTCGTCATCTTTACCTGCCACTTTGGGTGGATTATAGACCACATGGTACACGCGACCTGAAGCAGGATGAGAGCGACGACCCGACAAACGAGACACGATCTCTTCATCAGGTACGGCAATTTCTATTACGTTATCGATATGTACGCCTGCATCGGCTAACGCTTGCGCTTGTGGAATGGTACGCGGAAAGCCATCAAAAATGCAGCCGTTGGCGCAATCTGGCTGCGCAATACGGGCTTTAACTAGGTTGATAATTAAATCATCTGAGACAAGTCCACCGGCATCCATGATACTTTTGGCTTGTTTGCCAAGCTCAGTACCTTCTTTGATAGCGGCACGTAGCATATCACCTGTTGAAATTTGTGGAATATTAAATTCCTTGGTGATGATTTGTGCTTGGGTACCCTTACCAGCGCCAGGTGGCCCTAAAAGAATAATACGCTTCATAAACCTATTCCTTAAGTCGAAATTATTAAAATCGCCCTATCTCATTACTGCAATAGCAAAAAAAGCCACAAATGGTGTGTTCAAATAACTAACAGTTTTGAAATACTGGGTTAACAATACTCGTTAACCGCTAAAATCTCAAGCAATTTTTGCAAAATAATTTAAATTGATAGCGGTATTAAAAATAAAAATGTGGCAAAATTTAATCCGCCCTCCATTCAATTAAGCCCCTATTCAATCAAGGAATTTTTCATAACGATTTAAGGCACGATTTTATCAATCAATACCGTTGTCGAGTCAGCCGTTTTCTCTAGCGGTACGGGGTTACTCGTCAAGTCGCCGCTTTGCGGCATGGCGTCACCTGAAGCACTAACTCGGGCAGTAATCACCAGTGGCTCATTCGTGCTAATCGCCGAGCTTAAGGTCATGGTCGGCATGATGCTATCGTTATCGCTGATGTTAATTGACATACCATTGATGGTTAAGGTATCTGCTGACAGTTTTTTGGCAGCAACAGGGGGACCACCTGCCATCTTACGCACATTAACAAATAAGCTTTCGCCTTTTTTCACCCGTCCTAATATTTCAGGGGTAACTTTGATATTGACTGTAATTGCCTGTTCGCCTTGGGCTTCACGCTGATTGATAGTCTGCTCAAGTTCAGATAAGCTGTTTAAGGCTTGGGTATGATCGCCGGGACGCGCTTGGATTTCGCTGCGTAGCAATTCTATCCATTTTCGAGACTGCGCGTAGTTACCCGCTCGCATTTCACCCATTGCCATCAGCATTTGTGCGCCTTGGTGTTTGGGACTTTTGGCTAGAATATGCTCAACCACTTGACGGGTTTTGTCATCCATCACCCCGCCTTGGGTAAAAAATCTCGTTTGCGCGTAGGTGATGGCGATTTTTTCATCATCAGGATTGAGACGATACGCCCTTGCCAAGGCTTCAATTGCTTGCTCGGGTGCTTGCAAGGCTACAAACACCTCAGATAGACGAAACCAACGCAGCGGATCGGTGGCATGATGATGCACGTTGGTTTGCATGGCACTAATCAGTCCCACACTGTCTTTGGTCGCCCATTCGGGTGGCGTATCGATTTTTGCGGTCAATAAATCATCCGCGACTTTTCCCAAGCGATTTTGTGCATCCCATAATTGATAGACGGGCGTGCGGTCGCTAATCATCACATAAGCCATCACAGATAATAGCGGAATCCAGATGATAACTATCAGACGGCTTTTCCAATTGGGGGTAAAATGGTTGGTATTTTGATTGTCACTGATGTCTAGTAATTGACGCTCTAACGCCAGTTTTTGGGTTTGATAAGTCGCCTCATCGATTTGACCCTCGGCAAAATCGGCATCAAGCTCCTCCAGCCGTTGTTTAAATACTTCAATATTGAGCGTTAGTAGCTGATTATCAGCGCGATTGGCGATGGCGTGATGGTCTTGGGTTTGCAACCAAGGCAACAAAATAAATACCGCAAGCGTGATAGCAAACAAAAGTGCGACAATGATAAAAATAATTAGCGTTGACATTAATTTTCCTTAGCCACTGCTTGATTGATTTCACCAGTTTTAGCATTGGCAGCGTTATCATTGGCGTTTAACAAGTCTTGTAATCGCTGTTGTTCGGCGGCTGAGAGTGGCGCATAGCCCTCTTCTATGGGATTGGCGATGACAGCGGCAAGTTTTGACGAATTACGGTTACGAATAAACCAAGCCAGCATCACAAACATCAACAACACAGGCGGAAAAAACCATAAAATCCAGGTAGATGGGCGCACAGGGGGTTTGTAGCTAATAAAATCACCGTAGCGCTCATTCATATACTGGCGAATTTCGGCGTCGGAACGACCGTCTTTGACCATGTCATAAGTCTTTTGTTTTAAATCTTGTGCAATTGGCGCATCGGAACCTGCCAAGTTTTGGTTTTGACATTTTGGACAACGAAATTCTTCAATGAGCGCACGATACTGGGCTTCTTGGCGCGGGTTGTCAAATTGGTAGGTATCAATATTTGCCCAAGCCGACATGGATAACCCTGCGACTAGCAACACCACACCCATCAGGTGACGAATTTTTGCAAATGTGATACTCATTGGCACACCTCACGGATTTTAGCATCAGCGGCTTGTTCACGCAGCGCAGTCATACAAGGCAATACTTGCTTGTTGTAGCGCTCTTCGTTGATTTCACCCAAGATATGCTGGCGCACATTGCCCTTGCCATCAACCACAAATGACTCTGGCACACCTGTCAGACCCAAATCAATGCCAAAATTCCCTTCTTTATCTTGCACATTGAGGGTAAATGGGTCTTCATAGGTGTTGAGATAATCGAGCGCGTCTTTGGTTTCATCTTTATAATTGACCCCAACAATCGGTACACCTGCTTTTGACATTTGCAATAAAAACGGGTGTTCAACTTTACAAGTCACACACCAAGATGCCCATATATTGAGTAGAAATGGCTGTTTGGGTAGCTGTGCTTGGGTAATCATTTGTGATGGGTTACCCAAAGACGGTAAGCTAAAACTTGGCAAAGCGCGATTGAGCGAGGTGTTGGTCACTACCGTGGTATCTTTGCCCAACCGCGTATAAAACAGCGCAATGATAATCAAAAAAAGCACCAAAGGAATCAAAAACCAAAGTTGTCTTTTACGCATTGCCATGAGCACTCTCCTCACCTAACTCACTGTCATTTTTTACTAACACGGGGGCGATTGCCGCTGGGGTGTTAATCGCTGCCAAATTCCCCGACTTGTCATCACTCATATCAGCAAGTCTAGGCAGTTTACGATAGCGTTTATCAAACATACTTAAAATCGCACCGAGCGCCAGCACAAAACCACCCCACCACACCCAGCGTACGCCAGGTTTGATATAGATACGCACCGCCCATTTAGTGGCATTGGCTTCACTTTGATTGGCGTCCAAAATAGGCTCTCCCATTGCCATATAGATATCTCTTAATGGGTTATACTGGATAGAAGCTTCGGTCATGGGCATTTGACTGACCACATAATGGCGTTTTTCTGGATAAAGGGTGGCGACTATTTGGTTATTTTTACGAACACTGACCACCGCTTGGGTGGCATCAAAGTTGGCGCCGCGAATTTTTTTTAGCTCATCCATCGTGAACTGGTAGCCCTGTACTTCAACCGATTGGTTTTTTTGCATGGCAATGTCTTTTTCGATACTTAAGCTTGTGGTAATGGCAATGCCCATCACGGATAGTAAAATACCCAAATGCGCTAGCTGCATTCCCCAATAGCCCATGTGCAGACGTTTCAGCCCAGCGCCCAGCGAGCGCGCGTTACGGGTTTTGTCTTTGATATCAATCACCATCCATACCAACACCCATAAACACAGTGCCGCTGACATAAAGATGTTGATATTGATGCCACTCACCAAGAAATAGCTTAAAACCCCGGCTAACACAAAACAGCTGGCTAAAATCGCCAAGCCTATACCCAACAATGGACGAGTGTCTTTTTTCCAACGGCTGACCGGTCCAATGGCTAAAAACAACAACAATAACCAAGTTAACGGCACAAATAACGCATTAAAATAAGGCGCGCCCACCGATACTTGACCCAGTTTTAACGCATCGGCCAGCATTGGATAAAGTGTGCCAATGACCACCACGATGGTTGCGACTAATATAATAATGTTGTTGATGACCAATAATGTCTCACGAGATTTGAGCTGATAATGGCTTTCTTGGGTCAAACGCCAACCGCGCCACGCAAACATCGCCAGACCGCCACCGATTACCACGCCCAAAATCACTAGGATAAACAGACCGCGGGTGGGGTCTGCGGCAAATGAATGAACCGAGGTAATGACCCCCGAACGTACCAAAAACGTACCCAATAAACTCAAGGCAAAAGTGAAAATCGCCAACATAATCGTCCAAGCTTTGAATACGCCGCGCTTTTCGGTAACTGCCAATGAGTGTAATAATGCCACCCCACCGAGCCAAGGCATAAAGGACGCGTTCTCCACAGGGTCCCAGAACCACCAGCCGCCCCAGCCAAGCTCGTTGTATGCCCACATTGAGCCAAACACAATCCCTAATGTCAAACAGCACCAAGCCGCTAGTGTCCAAGGACGCGACCAACGCGTCCACACCGCATCTAACCGACCTGCCCACAATGCTGCCATGGCAAAGGCAAACGGTACCACCGCGCCCACATAGCCCATATACAGCATCGGCGGATGAAAGATCAATCCGGGGTCTTGCAGTAGTGGATTCAAATCTTTGCCATCCACGGGGATGCTGGGTAGACTGCGATTAAAAGGTGACGACACAAAAATCACCATGCTTAGCATCATCATTTGCACAAAGGCTATAATCACCAACACGCGTGCGCGCATGGCAAGCGGCAGGCTTCGACTAAAAACGGCTACCGCCGCGCCCCAAGTCGCCAAAATGGTGACCCACAGTAACAGTGAGCCTTCATGCCCGCCCCACGTGGCGGATAGGCGATAGTACCAAGGTAGCAGAGAATTTGACTGATTGGCGACATAAATCAACGTAAAATCATTGGCATAAAACCCATACATCAGGCACAAAAATGACGTGCCGGTTGCCAAAAACTGAGCAATGGCAAAACTTCCTGCCAGTCGTTGCCAAGCAGGTTGGTGTTTAAACACCCCCACTGCTGGCAAAATAACCTGTAAAATGGCAATCACCAAGGCTGAAATAAGCGCAAAATAGCCCAATTCAGTAATTAACATACCCACTGCTCCTATCGCTGTAGTGGTTATCACACTGTAGAATTTTCACCAAAAAAATGGGTCAAATTAATAAAACACCAATATCAAATGTATCCAGCCCGCCAAAAACCCTGTCACACCGCCCAAAATAATCAGTGTTAATTCATCTTCACGAAAGGCAGGACGCAACAGATTTTGAAATTCATTGGGCGTCAATGCGCGAATGCGGTCTCGAAACAGCCCAAAGATTTTTTCTGCGCGGCTAAGGTTAAGCTCAGGATTACTCATCGGCACCATGGTCGCTGCAATTGACTTATCAATAATCACGTGTCTAAGCTGACCAAATTCTTTACGACCTAAACCAAATTTCAGGCTGGTTTGAATTACCTGTGATTCCAAAATTGGGTTTAGGTGTTTTTTAATCAGCTCACGCGTTTGCATCGCACGGCTGCCATACATCATTTCATACATGATGTTTTTGAGCGTGACCAAATCTTTGACCACAATCTCAGCAAACACCTCAGAGACCTCAGGCTGGCGTTTCATGAAACCACCTTGCCAGTTAAATTGTCCCATATGCGGTTTTTCAAAGCGGATAAATGGCAGCGATTTGCTAAAACTAAAAAATTTGGGATAGCGATAATAATGCGGCTCAATCGGATTAAATACCATCCAGATGGCAATCCAGTTGGTCAACAGCCCCCAAATCGCGGCAAAAAACGGCACCGTCCAATGCTGCGGCACAAACCAAAAAATCGCCATCTGCAAAATACCAAATACAAACCCAATCAACGCACTGATATGCCAAATAAAATTAATCTCTTTTTGACCTACCTTTAAAAACATCCGCACCATCAGCGCCCGGTCACTTTCCATCTTGTTGACAATCATCTCGCGCATATCAACCAAGTTTTCGACATTGTAGGTCAAGTCGAGCACCAGATTTTTCATGATAGCTGGCAATTGCTCGTGTCCATAGGCATAGATACGGCGTTTGACAGCAAAAGGCAGATTCGCCCACAGCGTTGCCGAGCGCTCATTCATGATTTCATCAATCAGCAAATCCAAGTTTTGGTTCATGGTTTGGCTAATAAAATCTGCCACTTCTTCAGGGTGCATGGCTTGGAAAAACTCATCGAGCGAGCCAAGCTTGGATAAAGTTTGGTCAACGATAATCCCCGATATTTTACCCGCTTTGCGTGGCACAATGCCCTGCCAGCCGATACCGCCGCCTGGGAAACCTTGAATCTTAATGCCCCAAAAATGAATGGGATAAAATAACATCTTGAGCGCCATCCATACATGCGCCCAAGTCACGACTGCTGTCACAAATGGAATGGTCAGCATGGCGAAAAATTGCGGATGGGTTGCAAGCTTGTGCCAAATTTCTGCAAACATATCAAAAAAGCTCACATAGTGAAAAAGCTAAAATCAAAGGACCATAAAACCGAGATGACATTACAAGGTTTGCTTGACAACGTCTGTAGTATGGGTGCGTGAATATGGGTGCGTTCAAACCGCTAGATTTTAGCACAGAAAGATACATTTTACCTGAAGAAGTTGTATTTTTAGCGGTTTTGCGTCCCTATGTTATTATCCATATTGCCGTCAATGCTGCTATCATAATTTGATACACTTGTTTTGACAGCAGCCGTTAGTTATTTGCGATTTTGACAGGATTTGGGCATGCTTATTTGCCATGTTTTATGCTAGTATATCGCTCTTAAATTTTGACTTAAGCCATCAGATTTAAGCCACCCATATATAGTAGCTGGGTGATATCCCTATATTTGCATTAAGCTAAACATTCATCGCACCGCGACCCTTTTTAAAACCGTTCTAATTGCTGTTACCCGCTTATGAAACCACCCCATTCTTCAGATATGCAACGTGAAAATCTTATCTTTCGCCGCCGGGTAATTTTGGCATCGGTGTTTGTTTTTTTGGGTTTGGTTGGCTTGATTGTACGCTATGCTTATCTACAAATTTATACCCACGACCAGTACGTCACCCAGTCTGACAATAATCGTATCAAACTGGTTTCTGCGCCGCCCAGTCGCGGCTACATTTATGACCGTAACGGCGTGATTTTGGCAGATAACCAGCCTGTTTTTACCGCTGTTATCAGTCCTGATGAAATTGACAATCCTGACAATACCTTGGCGCTACTCACCCCGATTTTTCAGTTGACACCTGAAGAAATCAGTGAAGCTTCAAAAGCCCTTAAAAAAAGTAAAAATGAACCTGTCACCATTAAAATTGGACTCACCGAGCAGCAAGTTGCCCAGTTTAGTGAACGTAAACCGTTTTTTAAAGGCGTGACAATTCAAAGTAAACTTACGCGCACCTATCCCTACAGTGATTTATTTGCCCATGTGATTGGCTATGTTGGGCGTATCAGCGACAACGACAGTAAAAAGTTGGATAAGAAACTGTATGCAGGCACCGATTTGATTGGTAAAACAGGGATTGAAAAATATTACGAATCCCTGCTACTGGGCAAACCCGGTTATCAATCAATTGAAACCAATGCCTATGGCGATATCATCAAAAAACTCGATACCAAACCGCCCATTCCCGGTAATGATATTTATCTAAGCCTTGATTATGGGTTACAAAAATTGACCAGCGATTTGTTAAATGGCAAACGTGGCGCGGCAGTGGCGATTGACCCCAGCACTGGCGAGATTTTAGCCTTTGTGAGCAATCCAAGTTTTGACCCCAATCCCTTTATCACTGGAATTAGTAGCAGAGAATACAAGGCGCTGCAACAAGACCCCGACATGCCACTGTATAACCGTGCGCTACAAGGGCAATACCCCCCGGGTTCTTCTATCAAACCGATTGAGGGTTTGGCAGGGATTCATTACGGCATCATGGGATGGGACAGTAGTATTTATGATCCGGGTTATTTTAGTCTGCCTGGCGATAGCCATAAATTTCGTGACTGGAAAAAATCAGGTCATGGTAACGTCAATCTGCATAAATCCGTGGTCGAATCTGTCGATACCTACTACTACAAGCTGTCTTATCAACTGGGTATTGACCGTCTTCATGATTGGATGACGCGTTTTAATTTTGGTAGTAAAACGGGCATTGATTTGCCGGGAGAAAAAACCGGGGTCTACCCTTCTACTGAGTGGAAAATGAAAACCTATAAAAAAGCCTGGTTGCCTGGGGAAACCATTTCTGTGAGTATCGGGCAAGGGTATTTTTTGGCGACACCCTTACAGATTGCCAATGGTATCGCCATGCTAGCCGGTGATGGACAGCATTTAACCCCCCATCTGCTCAAAAAATCCACCGGTGCCGAACATGTCACCCCTATTGAAAAGCCCGATGGGAAAATTCAATACAACGGTAACCCCGATGATTGGCAGCGTATGCACCTAGCCATGGAAGATGTGGTCAAAAAAGGCACAGCGCATAATATCTATACGCCAACTTATCGCATCGCTGGCAAAACAGGCACAGCGCAGGTCAAATCTATCGCACAAGGTAAACGCTATAACGAAGCCGCGCTTGACTCGCGTCACTGGGATCATGGCTGGTTTGTTGGCTTTGCCCCGGTAGAAAACCCGCAAATTGCCATTGCCGTCATCGTAGAGAATGGGCGTCATGGTGGCTGGGTAGCACCGATTGTGCGTAAAATGATGGATTATTGGCTTATTGATAAAATCAAAAAACCGATTGTGCCACCGTCGCCTGAAGAACTTGTCAAAATCAACGCCGAAAAACAAGCCGCTAAATTGCAACGTGAAGCGTTAGTTTTGTCAGGCAAACCTATTATCGCAAAACCCAATACCGCCAAACTCCCTGCGGTGGGTGGCGCTGACTAACGTAATGTAGATGTCCAAACTATGACTTTCAAACCATGATGTCCAAAATTAGCAAACGAGCCAATAAAGCCACCAAATCCCCCCCTATTTCTCACGTCCGTATCATCGGCGGCGAGTATCGGCGGCGTTTGGTGGCGTTTATCGATGCCGATGGATTGCGGCCCACCCCTGACCGTGTCCGAGAGACAGTATTTAACTGGCTTGCCGATGATTTAGTCACTGCCAAGGTACTTGATTGCTGTGCTGGTAGTGGGGTGCTCGGTTTTGAAGCCTTGTCGCGGGGTGCCAAGCAGTTAACTTCTATCGAGCCTAACCATGAGCAATTTAGGCAAATTAAAGCCACCCAAGCCATGTTAGGTATTGCTGATACAAAAATTGTGACAATGCAAGCTACGATACAACATGCCTTAACACAATTGGCAAACAATAAGCCGTTTGATGTGGTGTTTATCGACCCGCCTTATCAACTAGCGTTATGGGATACAATTTTGCATGGGTTAATAAACCATCAGTTAATCCATCCGCAGACATTACTGTATATCGAAAGCGATCAAGATCATAGCCACCTGTTAGAATCTTTTACCGCGTCACTTGAGCCACTTAAATATAAAAAAATGGGGCAAATTTTTGCCGGCATTTACCAGCCCAAAGCGCTTTAATTTAAAGCATTTTAATTCAAAGCCCTTGAACTTAGGCATTAAAAAACCGATAGGCATTAAAAACCGACTAGGTTGACCCAGTCGGCAGATATAATAACCATTCACGCCTAATAGCAAACCCACTATTAGCTTTTAATGCATATACCCACTTGTACGGCAGAAGCAGACGGACATAAATATTTTGATGACTGTCCTTTTAAGTTGTTGGCTTCATACAGATAGCTGACCCCTACCACCATCAAAAATGTCACCACGAGCGATAACATAATCACCAGTACAACACTATGAATGTTGATTTTGGAGTGATGGCGCGTCATTTCTACACTATCATCGGCATCTTTATCGTTCGTATTGTTAGCTTGATGGATCATAAATTGTGTCCTAAAAAATTTGAAATTTAACGGTTTAAATTTCATCGTGTTACTTAGCAACTATCCATATACGACATAACCGAAAACTATGCGTAATAGTGCCATAAAAGCAATTTACAAAGGTAATCAAATATTACATTTATCTTATGGTGATTACATTATACAATGTATTTGTTACTAAATTATAACAATAATAAAAAATTACACAATTGTTTTATCAAAAAAATTCCTATTTAGTCATTTTTTTGCGATTAATGGTATAGTGTCGTCAAACACTTAAAAAATTTTTATCCAAACTGGTTAGTAATCAATTATCTAGCTAAACTCAATTATTTAGTTAGCTAATTCCAAGAATCCGCTTTTTATCTTTATGACTGAAAACAATAATGAAAAAAAATACACACAAGCAATGGCAAGCGCTGTTATCTGCCAAACCTATCTATCATAGCAATCAGTTTACCCAATCCAAGAGCTCAAGGACGGCATTTCATAAGGACTATGACAGGCTGGTTTTTTCGCAATCTTTTCGCCAATTAAATCAAAAAACCCAAGTGCATCCGTTAACCCATGAAATGGGTATTCATACCCGCTTAACCCATTCGCTTGAAGTGTCTTGTATTGGTCGCTCGCTAGGGATGATGAGCGCGGAAAAGCTCGGTAATGACTTGCCAAGCAGCTTTACCATGTCGGATATGGGGGTCATTGTGCAAGCAGCTTGTCTGGCGCATGACATCGGTAATCCCCCGTTTGGGCATGCAGGTGAACAGGCGATTCGAGATTGGTTTTTTCAGCCTGCCCAGCGCCAGTATCTGCAGCGGCTTACCCCGCGCCAGCAAATAGATTTATTAGCGTATGAAGGCAATGCGCAAGGCTTTCGACTGCTGACCCGTAACGAGCATCATCCCGATGCAGGTGGCATGCGCCTGACAGCGGCGACGCTGGGCGCTTTTATGAAATACCCTTATCTTTCCACCCCTATCAATTCAGTCAGCGACAGTGACTCACTGCCCTCACCCTTAACGCTCAAGAAATTTGGCTGTTTTGAAAGTGAAGCGCCGTTTTTGCATGATTTGGCAGAGCAGCTGCGACTACCCAAGACCCAAAGAGGTTACGCGCGTCATCCATTGGCTTATTTGCTAGAAGCCGCCGATGATATCTGTTATGCGCTGATTGATTTGGAAGATGGGATTTTACTGGGTATGTTAGAGTATCATGAAGTTGAGCCACTGCTGCTCAAACTCGTCGGTAAACGGCTTGGCGTACCGCCTGAAGTCACGACCAATGCGCCTATCAGCCAAAAATTAGCCGCGCTACGGGGTCGAGCAATGCGGCGATTGGTAGACAAAGTCACTGATGCCTTTGTTGCCAACCAAGCCGCCTTATTGGCAGGTGAGCTGACGGGCAGCTTATTTGACTACTGCCCCAATAACGTACGCAGTAGTATCAGTGAGGCCAAAAGCCTAGCCAATACCCGTATTTTTCAACATCCAAGCAAAGTACGCGTTGAAATCATGTCAAACCGGTGTTTACATACGCTACTTGATGCGTTTATGCCGCTGGCGTTGACGGGTGATTCCACAGACAGTATTGCTCAGTTTGAGCAATTACGACTGCTTAATCTATTAAATGCCCATTTAAGCAATGTTAGTCGGCAATTAGGGGATGATGTTTATCAAAATATCTTGTGTATTTTAGACATGCTGACTGGCATGAATGATCATGAAGCCTATCGGCTCGCGCAAGCGTTAAAGGGCAATTGGTCGGTGAATATTTAAACCTCATCGCTGAGCATCAATCGTCAACGATTGTATATTTGGCGTTTTCGGCTTAGAATATTTTTCCTTATTTAACCCGCTGATTGGATACCTAATGACTAGCCGTGACTTGCAAAAACGCCAAACCCGTCAAGCCTTTTTTCAATCGGTGCTTCAGTTATCGAGGTCAGGGCATGCGTTTTCGTCGATTTCACTTCGCCAGATTAGCCGCGAAGTGGGCGTAGTGCCAACGGCTTTTTATCGCCATTTTCAGGATATCGATGAGCTTGGCACCTGCTTAGTCAATGAAGAACTCGGTCACACGCTGCAAAATCTGCGCGATCATTTGCAGCTGGGTCGCACCCGAACGCATGAAGGTCAAATTGCCTCAAGCGTGCGTTTCTTTTTGGAAAGTGTGGAGCACGCGTCATTGCACTGGCACTTTATTGTCTCTGAGCGCTATGGTGGTAACCAAGCTGTGCAACATGCACTAGATGAGCAAATCAGCTTGTTTGCGCAAATCATGACCGATGATTTGGCGATGCAACCTGCGTTTGGACATTTAAATCAAGAAGTGCGCCTGTTGATTGCGGATATGGGCGTGAATATGTATTTTTCCTGGGTGTATAAATGGCTCAAATTTGACCCCACAGACGTACAAAGTAAGCAAGAGTATCTCAATCGCTGTATCAAACAGGCGCAAGTGCTGTTTTATGGCGTCCGTAATTGGTGTCCTTAACCAAAACTTAAGCTAAAAAACAGTGAGACCAACAGACAGTGAAACCAAAAAAAGGCTGAGCATTAACTCAACCTTTTTTATTACTATTTGTTAACCCGTCAATAGCGCCAGTTATAAATCAAATCGACAGAGTTATTGATGGCGGATTTAGCCTCAATGTATAAGCGCCTTGTTAATTGATAACGCATACTCAGCTCAGGCTGCGAGGTGAACACGCCTACCCCATAACGTATAAACAAGTCTGGGGTGATATACCCCGTTAGACTGACCAAGGTGTCATTGCCCGAGCCATTGGCATCTAACGTTAAACGCTGCAACCCAAACGCCCGACCAATTTGGTTGGTAAATTTGCGCGTCCCGCTTAAGCCATAACTTAACCCTGCTGCGGCAATGGTATTGTTGACGCGGTTTCTAAAGTCTTGTTCGTTGGTATTTTGACCTGAATTGTTATTTAGGCTACCCGTCACCAACGCATTCATCGCCTGCTGTTCACTGAGTCCGCCATTATTAAACACGGTAATATTTGGCGCACTGGCACTGCCTTTGACTTTGACACCCACTTGTACGCCTTGCACGTCTTTTACTGCCTCTACGTTTAGCAGTGGTTTCATCACTTCACCATTGAACCGAACTTGCGCAAAGTTTAGAGTCAAGCTTTGCCCAAATACTTCGACTTTTGAGCGGCGTGATACTTGCACCACCCCTTCTGCTTTCATGGTGCCTTGACCGCGCTGGGTAATATGCAGTGCACCCGCCAATGGCAAGCGTGCGCCAAAACCTTGGAAGCTTACGCGCTCGCCGAGATCCACACCCACATCTGCGTTGATGCTCCAGGGTTGGGTGACTTTTAGCACATCATCAATCTGACCCATCAAACGTCTATCAATCACGTTAACATCTGGGGATTTGCTGACCACATTGCTTGTGGTTTCAGGTGGGCGAATGGTGGCACGAGGCACATCAACCACGCCTACGATATTCACGTAGCGCTGGCTAGGTTTGACAATCACATCAAAAATTGGATTAATAATGGCAGAAATCTCAGGTGGCTGACTCACTTGCAGCGCTTTACCTTGCAACTTCAGCTTGGCCTGCAGCTCATGTGTCCAGTCAACTGTACCAGTAATAGTACCTTGACCATCGCCTGCACTGGCAAAAGACCCATTGATAGAGGCTTGATTGCCTGCCACGTGCGATAACACATTAATCTTATCAAAGCGCATCGGCACGCCTGTGATGCTAAGACCGGCATCTTGTAGCTCAATATCCCCAACAAATTTGGGCTGCATTAATGAGCCGCTGATTTTACCTGCCACTAGACCGTTACCGGTCAAGCGTTCAAACGATGGAAAGAAAGGTTTAAATACCGCCAAGTCAATATCTTGAAAAACAACAGTGCCTGAAATCGGTTTTGACTGTATGTAGGGATTGACAGTGGCATCCAAATACCCATTGCCCGCGCCATTGGCGGTTTTGATATCTGCACGAAGTTTTAGCCCGTCTGCGGTTGAACGCGCAATGACACTGATACGCTCATAGGCAATGGTCGTTGGATTTTCTTCAGGAGTTTGTGCGGCGGTACCAAATACGCCGTTATCGGTAAAGAAGCTTGCATTAATACTGGGTCGTTGGTTTTTCTGCCAATGAACGAGTGCGGTGCCGTTGAGTTTACCTGACCAAGCGATATCACGCGGCATCACCACAGAGAAAATTTGGCTATCAATTTGTTGCACGCTGACATCGACATTGCCTTGCCCATTACTGACCACGAGGTTGTTTTTTAGACAGAGGCTGCCGTTTTGCCCAACCATTTGCCAGCAGTGTGCCGCCATTTGTACATTCAGGTTTTGCCAGCCAAATAGCATTTGGGCGGGTTGTAACTGTTGCAACTTGGCATATTTGGTACCAATTTGTCCATTACCAAACAAACCCGACCACTGTTTTTTGGCAAGATCGATACGACCTTTGAGCGTCGCTTGTACTTGTCCTTTGGTACTATCTGCTTTGACATCCAAGGTGTGATTGTCTTGGGTACCGTTAAAATACAGTTGCAAAGAGCGCAGCGGTTGATTGGCGATGTTAATACCCGTTGCAGTCAATTGCAACTGACTGGGTGATTTGGCAAGATTGACCAATTTGCCGGTGACTTTGGCATCGAGTACCACAAAGTTTGGCAGTGAAATGTTACGCCCGACTAAATCCACATAGATATTAGGCAGTGCTTGGTTGTTATCTTGGGTTAAGATAATGCCGCCTTTAACGATACCTTTTAGCTGCGGCATTAGCTGATTAAGTGTGCTGATATCGACACTGGTCACCAGTTGGTTTTGGTTGCCATTGGCGGTGATGCGATTGCTACCCCATTGTACCAGCAGATTATTGGCTTGCAGACTTTCAATAAGACGGCGGATTTGTCCGTATTTTTGACCATTGGCGCTATTTTCAATGACTTGGCGCAGACTACTTAGGTCTTTTGGCAAATTCAGTTTTGCGGTCAATTGACCTGTCGCCAATAACGGTTGGTTTTTTAGCCTGCCTTTGAGGTTCATATTGGCGATATGAATGTACTGAGCGCCTGCCCGCCAATAGCCATCGGTATTGATGGTACCGGTGATTTGGCTTGGCAGACTTGGCACAAAATAGCTGGCATCAAAATTTTTCATATCAGCATTGATATGCCAGCCGGCACCATTGGTCATATCAATGCTACCGTTGGCGTTGATGTAGCCTTCTTTACCTTGATGGCTAAATTGATTAATTTTGAGCTGTTGTGGCGTGCCTGCAATATCAAATTTAAACGAGCCTGCGGGTACGTTTGGCGCATTGAGGCTACCATCAAATTTGGCGGCGATATAAGATAACTTATTGCCGAGTACATCGGCACGTACTTTGCCTGTGCCTTTTAATGCTAAGTGTTTTTTGCTATTGTTAGCGCCCAGTAAATCCCCTGTCATGTCAATTTGGTTGATAGTGACATCATGACGGGTCACAACTGTTTGATTGGCTTGGCGAATACGTTGCTGGGTGCCGCTGGCAACCACATTGCCCGACAAGTCTTGCAGCGGGATGCTATTTAAAATGCTGTGGGCATTTAAATGATTGGTTTTGGCATTGATTTGCCAAGCTAACGGCTGATTGCCGCTGGCAAGTTTGATTTTACCATTGCCTGCCAAATTACCTGCCACGCCTTGGTACAGCAATTGAGTGATATCAACCAGCTGACCTGTTTTGTTGACATTGACTTGGTAATGACCGCTTGGGGCTTGATTGAGCTTTAGGATATTGGCATTGACTTGGGCTTGTACACTGCTGGGTCGCTTGCCGTCTGCCGGCTGAAAAATCACGTGCGCTTTGCCATTGGGACTGTTAAGCTCGCCAATGCTCGGTAGATTGTGACGTATCAGCTGTTGCCAATTGGCATCGATAGTATAAGGTTTATGGTTGCCTTTGGCTTGTCGGATATCGGCATTGATAATTTCACCGTCATCTTGGCGCAGATTTGCCCGTACTTGCATCGGCAATTTATCGGTTGCCACATCATAGACGATGCCTAATTTGCCTGTTAAAGTCTCTGGCGCATAGGGGGCGATGTCTTTTGACAACAGCTGACGAATCTTAAAGCCATTACCTGTATTCATTAGAGCAATACGGGTGCGGTCATGCCAATCAATCGTGCCTTGACTCGTCAATGTGCCTTGCGCGACTTTAGCCGTGAGGTATTCGATACTGAGTTTTTGATTGGCAATCACGCCGCGACCTTGATAATGCCCATCAGGGATATCTTTGGCGGTCAAATCAGTATTGATACGCAGCTGTATATTATTGGTTACCCCTGTAGCGGTCGCTAGTCCATTTTTAAGATGGATGTTTTGACTGGTGGCATAGGGCAATAACACATCTTTCCACTCAATTTTGGCGTTAAATGGCGCATTTTTATCCATCGGCTGCGCTGTTACATGCCCAGTAACATCCGATTTATTGTATTTACTCTTTATATCCGCGGTCAAAAATTTCAAACTGCCTGTGGCATGAGTATCAAGCGCATCGACATACACTTTTGACAATGAATTGACAATAACCAGTCCTGTCACATTCAGCGGATAATCATGCTGTAGGTCAATTTTGCCTTTGACTTTATCAACGCTTAATAAATTGTTATACGCCAATTTGCCTTCGCCAACCGTGATTTGGGTATCATACCAAGTAAAATCTTGGATATACGCTTGTTTAAAATCGATAGGGTCGCGGGTCACTTGCTGATAACGCACTAAATTCGCTTTTACGTCATCTAAGGTTAAGTTCACAGGCAGTGCAATGCGTGGGTAATCAAAGGGCTTGTTGGTTGGTGGTTTTTTGTAGGTGATGACCATGCGATTGATGTTGGCTTCACGCAAATGCACTTGTTTATTGATGAGGGCGCGCCAGCCAATTTTGACATAGGCTTTATCGACGGTGACCTCAACATAATTTTTTGGCGGTTTATCAGGAATTTTAAGATCGTAAACCCAAATGCCATCGCGAAGATTGCCTTTGCCGTACGTTAGGCTAATACCTGTTTCTTGAACGATGGCATTGATAAGTAACCGTGTACCCCACGGGGTGCCGACGGCATAATAAGCCCCTAACAAAATTGCAATCAAAATAACGGCTAACACCATCACAATTTTGGTGACAAGACCCTGTCGATACCAGTGCCGAAGCCAACCCGCCTCTTCTTTTGCAGGGTCTAAATCATCACTGGTTGCCGTATCCGCATGGTTAGCGTCTAAATCTTCACCGTCTGGATTTTTAGCATCTAGGTTGTTATCTACCAACGATTTATCGTCAGGCTTGGTGACATCTGTATCTGTGACATCTTCGGGTAACGGTTCGTTGTTGTTGTCGTCTTTCATTAATATCGCAAATTAATCGTTGGCTAACTACAAAAACACAGGTTCTATGCGCTGTATATGTATATCGGCGGTATATTGGATAAACCTTACATACTAGCAAAGTTTTATCCAAAAATCTTAACTAAAAACCTTGCACAAAATAATGCAGTGATTTTTAGCCAAACTATTATAGCGGTGAACCGATAAAGAAGTGTAAACGGACATCGTTGTTATCCCCAGTCAGACCTTTTGCCACATCGAGCCGTACCAAGCCTATCGGTGATTGCCAGCGGATACCTGTACCGATACTGACCGCCGTTGTGTTATCATATTCGCCAGTCGTATCATACGCATTACCAAAGTCGGTAAACACAGCACCCCGAAAACTCGGTCTAAACTCATAGTTATACTCTGCCGACCCTACTGCTAACGCATCACCGCCGACTAAGAAATTTTCGCCGCCATAGGTCGGTCCTAAACTATCGGTATTGTAGCCGCGGATACTAGAATCACCGCCTGCAAAAAAGCGTGAACGGTAAGGCACATCATAAAAATCACCGCTATATAGATAGCCCAAATCCAGCCGCCCAATCACTTGTTGTTTGTTATCTTTGCCAAAGGTATACATCCCCGTACCACCCGCACGTAGAATGGCCATATTGGTGTCACTCAGTGCCCCTTTGGCACCGACTTCAAGCGAATAACGTTGGCTGTAACCCCATGTTGGCGTCAGCATATTGTCTGCTACTGTTTTATTAATTGCATAACCCGCTAACAAGGCTTGTTGGGTATAGTCCGATGCGTAGTTGTTAAAAGGATAAGGCAAGCTATCGGTGCTATATTTTTCAGGGTCGACTGTGAGTTTATCGCCGCGGTAGCGCAGTGAATAGGTGCGATTCCAACCACTATCATGATAAATATTGCGGGCAATACTGGCATAGACCGTGTCCGCTTCAAAGGTGTTGACTAGGTCATCAACTTCTTTGTGCTGATAGCCGACTGTGCCTGTCAGCTTATCGTTGAGGGGATGCTTGTAGGGTAAACTGGCATTAAATTCCACCGCTTGATCAACTTTAGATAATGCCACTGATGCCCCAGTCTGCAGACCACTTCGATTAACCAAGTTGTTTTGGTATTTACCGGTCAAGCGCACGCCTACGTCAGTTTCATAACCCAAACCCACTTGTGCCTCATGGGGTTTGGTGGCATTGAGTACCACATAGGTTGGGATTTGCTTTCTTTCATACACTTGTTGTGGCGTGAGCTTTGGTATGACTTGGTCTTCTCCTGGTTTAATGGGTAAGTCTTTGTCTTTGTCCAGTTTTTTTGCCGTTTTACTGACCGCATTAGCAATGACCACCAGCGGATTTTTACTTTTATTTTCGGCCTCGGGTGATAACTCCATATCTTCGGGTGCCGCCAATAAATTTTTGGCTTTTCGGCTGATGGCATTGAGACGTTGTTCAGTCGAGTCATCGACTTCAAATTGAATCGGCGCGATGTCATTGGGGTCTTGCACCTGATTGACGGTTTTTTGCGTCGTGCTATCGACAGTACCTGCGGATTGAAGTTCAGATGAGTTGCTTTGAGCTGAGTTACTGTGAGTTGAGTTGCTTTGATCGGTTGAATTGGCGGGCAAAATACCGGCGGAAGTATCAGAAGTGTCCGCGGTATTATCGGCTGTGGTATTGCTGCTGTTGGCATTGCTGAGTGTCGCCGAGCCAGATTGTTCAAATGCGATATCGCTTGCTGCTTCGTCTGATGGCATGACGACATCCACATCCACCCCATTAAAATAACGGGTGGCAGTCAAATTGTTAGTAAATTCGCTGACAAAGGGTTGATAGTAGGGATCGCCTTTTTGGTACGTCATTAAGGCTTTGATCAGCTTTGGCTTTAAAGGCAGTTTATCTGGGTCATCGGTCAAATTGCCTTGCTTATCAATGCTATATATTTTTACATCATCAAAGTGATAGCGAGTCTTTGTGTCATAAATTAGGTCAACATCGGCGGTATTGTCCGGCAAAATAATATCCACCGAACTATTGAGCCATTTGGCATCAAAGTAACCATTGGTCTGCGCGACGCCTTCAATCGTGGCCTTTGCGGCTTTATAGATACCATGACTGAACACATCCCCTTCTTTGGGCGGGATTTCTTTTTCTATCACGGGATACACCGGCAGGGCGTTATCGCCTTCCCCACCTTCACCACGGATATCAATGATGCGATTTTGCACGATGACGGGCTTGCCAACCTCTAAGCTGACTTGGATATTGTCTTTGCCTAAATGCCTAAAGGCGATTTTAGTGTCATAAAAACCCACCGCCTCTGCCGCATCTTTGGCAATTTGGCGTAATTTGTTCACACTGGCATTAAAATCCGACACCGATTCGACGGTCACTTTTTCCAACGCCGCTTTGATATTACGCGCAGGCTCGAGTTTGGCATCTGCATTGGCAAAGCTGATATCAATATAGTTGAGCCCTTCGCCGCGACCTATTAGTTTGTTTTTCAAACGCGCCACGATGCCTTGCGGCTCTGCTGTCACGGTTGAGTTGGCTTGTGGGGTGGTCAATGCCGTTGTTTGCTGTTGATAGGCGGGCAAGTAATCATTGGGATTGATGGTGTCGGTGGATTTGATATTGCTGACATCATTGGCGACGCCTTGATTACTAAGATTCTGATTCGCAATATTTTGGTTAGCGGTATTTTGATTAGATAAATTGGTTTGCTCGCTCACCTTTTGATTAATCGCGTCGAAATTCTGTTTTTCGGTGGTTAGCTGCTCAGTGACTTGCGCTTGGGCATGCGATTGGGATTGAGTATTCACACTTGCAGGCTTGCTATTGTTGATTTGATTGGCAACCGATTGCGGTGTGGCTTGATCTAATGCTTTACTGTAGCCGACACTAGGTTGGTTTTGTTTCAACGTCGCCACAGGTTGGTTAAAATTATTAAAGTCTGCCAAAGTCTGATTATCGAGTTGTTGACCAATTTTATCTTCAACGCGCTGCTGATTGAGTTGATACAGATAAGGCTGAGCGGTATTGGCATCGGTAGTGATGCTATCTTGCGCAGTTGCCGCAGGCGTGGCATTTTGCGTTGCCGTGGTGCCCTTGCTGTCATTGGCGGTCGTGTGCGCTGCGCTGTTCGTGGTTAGCGTGCTATTCGTTGCTGAGCTATTAGCTGAACTACTAACAGTAGCTGGCATTGTTATTGTTGGCGTTTGTGCCCCCCAAGCAGGCACCACACCCATACCAACCAAAGCAATGGCCAAACGTATGGGTGTCAAGCGAAACAGCGAATGGTTTGATACGCTAGATTGGGTCGGGCTTTGATAAGGATTTGACGATAGTAGAGAAATGGCATGAACAAAACTAAACGGGTTATCGGCCAATGCGGTTGACGGACGATAGGGTAGCAAATTTATTGGTTTCATGATAAAAATCAAATCCTTGAGCGAGCACTAGGCGATTTTAGCATAAACGTTTTACTAACCAAACATTTTCGCAACCCTTTATAAAATATTTGTTAAGATAGGCATCATCAGACATTTCTAGGATTGCTCATGAGTACCCAATTTGCGCTTTTTAAATACAAACGGTTTAGCGCCATGTTTGCCACCCAGTTTTTAGGGGCATTTAATGACAATGTATTTAAGCAAGGTTTGATTTTAGTACTGACCTTTATGGCAGCGGCAAAATTGGGGATGCGTGTCAGTTTGCTCAACAATCTGGCGGCGATGCTGTTTGTGTTGCCGTTTTTTTTGTTTTCCGCTTTGGCGGGTCAAATCGCTGATAAATATGAAAAATCTTGGCTGACAAGGCTGATTAAAATCCTCGAAATCGTCATCATGGTCGTTGCCGCATTTGGGTTTGTGTTTGAGATTTATCCGCTATTATTTGTTGCGTTATTTTTGATGGGCACCCATTCAACGTTTTTTGGTCCTATTAAATATGCTTATCTACCCCAAGCCATGACCACCGATGAGCTGGTGGGTGCCAATGGGCTGTTTCAAATGGGCACGTCACTGGCTATTTTGACAGGGATGATGCTGGCTGGCGTGTTGATGAAATTAGACAGTCCGCTGTTTTGGATATCTGGGGTGACGGTTTTTGTGGCGATTATGGGCTACTTGGCTTCTCGGTTTATTCCCGTCATGACTGCGCCGCAACCTGATTTGACCATCGACTGGAATATCTTTCGTACTAGCTGGCAAACCATCGCCAATCTATATCGCTTACCGATTATGTGGTTTACCATTTTGGGTAATAGTTGGTTTTGGTTTTATGGTGCCACGTTTTTGACCCAAGTACCTGAATTTAGCAAGTCTATTTTGCTAGGCGATGAAAGCGTCGTGATATTTTTATTAACACTGTTTTCTGTCGGTACGGCGCTTGGCTCACTGTTATGTAAAACGCTGACCAAAAACCAAGTGAGTTTAAAACTATTGCCCTTTGGGATTGCAGGATTGACGATTTTTGCGATTGACTTGTATTTCACGCTCTCAGCGATGCATTTGCCGCCACTCGCCAACAACGCGCACTATAGTATCGGTATGATTTTTGCCACGCAAGGTGCTATTCGTGTGTTTGTCGATTTGTTTTTATTGGGTTTTTCAGGCGGTATTTATATTGTACCTTTATACGCTTATATGCAAGCTTATTCACCTGAAACAAGCCGTGCTCGCATTATCGGTGCCAACAATATTTTAAATGCGGTATTTATGGTAGGTTCGGCGATTTTTTCGATTGTTTGTTTGACGCTAGTTAACGTGAGCCTGCCGATGCTATTTGCAATTGTCGGGGTGATAAATTTGGTCATGGGTATCTGGTTATTTTCAAAACTAAAAAAATATAGCCCTGCCAAGCCCATTATGATCCATGAATAACACCCTATCGCCCTATTTAATCACTCCGTTAGATAGTTAGCACAAATAGCTAGCAATGCTAGGCAACAGATGGATGGCAAACAATGGATAAATAAGGATTTTTGCGCCATTTTTTCATTTGAGTCCAAAATGTTGCTATTTGTTATCGTTTGGCAAAGAAACGTTGTTGTTAACGCCAGTTACTTTGTAAGTGGTTAAAAGTTAGTTACTATACCCTGACTTGTTGTAATTTTTTTTGTATCACTTGCTAGGAATGACTGTTATGTTTGCCACTTATAAAACAATTTGCACGCCCAAATTGGTAAAACTCAGCGCGATAGCCTGTACGGCGGTGTTGATGACCGCTTGTGCTTCACAGAAGATCGCGACCGTGGATAAGCGCCCTGTATATGTACGGGGTGTGCCCAACTATTATATTGTCAAAAGCGGCGATACGTTAAGCAAAATCGCCACCACTTATGGATTGGATTATCGTCGGGTTGGCGCGCTCAATGGGCTCGATAGCAACTATACTATTTATCCAGGGCAACGCTTGATTCTAACCTCATCAAGCAATCCTACTTCTTATCGCCCAACTACCATTCGCCCGGTGACAGTCAACCAATCATCCCGCCCGTCTAACCCGACTTATTACCCACCTAGACAAGCCAATAACTCATCAACCCCGTTACCGATGCCAAACCAAGTCATCGTGCCAACCAGCAGCTTGTCACAAGGTTGGTTACGTCCTACCACTGGCAATCTATTGCGACCGTTTAACCAGCAAACAGGTACGCTAGGTATGTGGTTTGGCGGACAAGCAGGCGCAAATGTTGTCGCCAGCCAGCCAGGTACGGTGCTATATGTCGGTAGTGATTTGCCAGAATATGGCAAATTGATACTGATTCAGCACAACAGCGACTACATTAGTGCCTATGCGCATTTGGGAAGTTTTGCTGTACAGGAGCGCCAAACGGTGCAAGCAGGTCAAACCATCGGTACCGTTGGAACGGACAATAATTTGAATCAACCCGCTGTAGAGTTCCAAATCCGTTATCGTGGTACGCCAGTGAACCCTGCCAGTTATTTAAAATAATTAAATAGGTGGTTAAAATAATTAATTAAAATAGTTAAACATTTATTTAAAATAATCGCAATAAAAAAGCCAATCCATGACGATTGGCTTTTTTTGTCAGCGTAATTATCGGTGAGAATGATTAGAGGGCAATCGCGGTCGCCATATTATTGGCATAGCCAATCGCATGATACAGGCTATCGGCACTCGCTTTGCCTGTCCCTGCCAAATCCAGTGCCGTGCCATGATCGACTGAGGTACGAATATAAGGCAGCCCTAAAGTGATATTCACGGTTTCGCCAAACCCATGTGATTTGAGCGGCGCCAGTCCCTGATCGTGATACATGGCGATGATAGCATCGGCAGTGGCGATATGTTTTTGGGTAAACAAGGTATCAGCTGGCATCGCCAAACTAATATCCACACCTTGATCGCGATAGTGCTGTAACACAGGATTGATGATGTCAATTTCCTCTCTGCCTAGATAGCCGCTTTCCCCGGCATGAGGATTGAGTCCACAGACCAATATTTTTGGGTGAGTGAGACCAAATTTTTGCTGACAATCATGGATGACAATATCGACGGTTTTTGCTACTTCTTCGTGGGAAATCGCATCAGCGACCGCTCGCAGCGGCAAATGGGTGGTGACTAATGCCACTTTCATCAGGTTATTGGCGAGCATCATCACCACTTTATCCAGACCCGACTGCTGCATAAAAAATTCGGTATGTCCCATAAAATCTGGCAACACAGTCATAATCACCGATTTTTGCAGTGGCGCGGTGACAATGGCAGCGACTTGTTTGCTGATGGCGAGCTTATGCGCCAGTTGCAGCTGTGCGATGACCATCGGCGCGTTCTGGGGATTTAGCTGCCCTGCTACCACAGGTTGTGCTGTCGGCACATCCACCACCAAAATAGTGTCATGCGCTGATGGTTGAGCAATTTTCGGTAAATCTTTTAAATCATGTAACTCATGCATCGCTAATTGTTGAATCATCAATCCGTCTTTTACAGCGCCTTTTTGTTTGAGCTCACTATACCTTTGTTGTAGCGCGTTGATATCTGCCAACACAATGACAGCGCGATTGGGCAGATTTAATTGCTGTTTGTCGGCAAGCATCAATATGATATCCATGCCAATACCCGCAGGTTCGCCCGAGGTAATTACTAAGGGAAGACTTCGCGTGGTCATTTTTATACCTTTTAATGAACACTGATAAAGCTATCAGTTAATATTTTATGAATTTACTACCAATGATGCGGCGGATTGTTAACTTGATAAAATAGTTTCATGCTCATGAGCTTAACTAAAACCCTGATTACACAGATGATTGTTGGCGATTACCCATGGTTTGATTAAATGAAATCTGATTATTTGCGTAATGTTAAGTAAGTATTGTATGCCCAATGAGTTTGCTATTATTAACTTAATTTAAATCAGTGTATAATAGCACTACACTTTACTGTCAATCCTGTATTTTACCGTTGTTATCAATGGAGTCCTTATGGCTACCTACGAACATATTAACCAAAAAGTTGAAAAAATGTGTCAGCAATCTGAAGATTTTTCAGTTCGCGTACCACAAGTCATGCAGCGCCGCATCTATATGATAGCGAAACAAAACCCCCTCAACAATGCCAAAGAGATGAAAGAAATGGAACGTATGGTGACTGAAAAACCCATCGCATTTTTTGAATCTTGGACGCAAATGGCTTGGCAAGCGCTCGTTGCGCAGCAAAATATTGGGCAATTAATGTTTTCAAACTGTATGAAATTAAGCTTGGGTCAACCGATTTCATTGGAAAACTTCTTTTATGCTGTCAACCAAGAAGCGCTGCATGTATTGGAAAAAGGGATGCACCCTATTTATAGCCGCGTGGCAGCTAATGCCAAACGTTTAAGCTAAGTTTTACTTTTTTCAACCACACCCAATAATTTTTTATTGGGTTTTTTTATTTTTATAGGTTTTTATGTCAAAAAAACTGGTACGCCCAGCGGGACTTGAACCCACGTCGGTCGCTTAGGAGGCAACTGCTCTATCCAGTTAAGCTATAGGCGTAAAGGTCTGCTATTTTATCATATTAAATCGTAAATGCTTAGCATCCGCTGATATTTTTAGGCATTTTGTTGCTGATTTTGTAGGTTCGCAGTTTGGCAATTCATAGTATAATAGTGGGCTAAAGATAAACCGCAATAAAGGCAATCCATGGCATTTGTACACTTTGGTATTCACACCGAATTTTCTATCACTGACTCGATTGTACGCATCAAAGCGTTGGTCAAAGCTGCCAAAGCCGATAACCAATTGGCGCTTGCCATTAGCGATTTATCAAACCTGTATGCCACAGTCAAATTCTATAAAGCTTGCTTGGATGCCGGTATCAAGCCAATTATTGGCTCTGAAGTCTGGCTTGAAAATGATAGTACGACGGTAACGCTCCTTGCCAGCAACCAAGTCGGCTACAAGAACTTGACCAATATCGTGTCAAAAGGCTTTGTCGATGGTCAAGTAATGGGCAAACCGATTATTCAGCGTGACTGGATTTTTGAGCGCAGTGAAGGCGTGATTGTGCTGTTCACCGAAAAATCAGACGTCGGTCAAGCCATGTTATCAGGTCACCCAGAAAAAGCCGATAACCTACTACAACAATGGCAAACCACATTTGCCGATCGTGTCTATTTTGCCATTAAACGCACCAAGCGCGCCAACGAAGACCGTTTTATCGAGCAAGCCATTCGCATGTCCAATGCCTTTGATGTGCCTATCATTGCCCATAATGACGTGCGTTTTTTAACAGAAGATGATTTTGAAGCGCATGAAGCACGGGTGTGTATCGCCAATTCGCAAGTGCTTGCCGATCCCAATCGCCCACGTGATTATTCCTCTGAGCAGTATTTAAAAACCCAAGATGAGATGACTGCCCTGTTTAGTGACATGCCAGCGGTGATTGACAACACCTTGGATTTGGCAAAACGCTGTAACGTCATTATTCCTATGGGTCATCACGATTTACCCGAATTCCCCATTCCTGAAGGCGATACCATTGAAACCTTTTTCCGGCGCACCGCCCAAGAAGGTCTAGAAAAACGCCTTGAAAAACTCTACCCCATCGAAAAACGCGACGACAGCTGGACCGAAAAACGCAAGCCGTATGACGCGCGTTTAGAGTTTGAACTCACGACGATTTTGAATATGGGTTTCCCCGGTTATTTCTTAATCGTGATGGATTTTATCCGCTGGTCAAAAGCCAATGATGTGCCTGTAGGTCCTGGTCGTGGCTCAGGCGCGGGATCATTAGTGGCGTATTCGCTCAATATCACTGACTTAGACCCGCTAGAATATGACCTACTGTTTGAACGGTTTTTGAACCCTGAGCGGGTATCTATGCCAGACTTTGACGTCGACTTTTGTATCGAAGGGCGCGACCGTGTCATTGATTATGTGGCGCAAAAATACGGACGAGAAGCGGTATCCCAAATCATCACCTTTGGTACGATGGCGGCAAAAGCGGTGGTGCGTGATGTCGCGCGCGTTCAAGGTAAATCGTACGGTCTTGCTGATAAAATCTCCAAACTTATCCCGAAAACCCCAGGTATTTCGCTGGCTGAAGCGGTTGAAGCCGAACCGCAGCTCAAAGATTTGCTTAACAATCCTGACAATATGGATTATGAAGATGCCAATGAGATTTGGGAAATGGCGGTACGGCTCGAAGGGATTACCCGGGGCGTTGGTAAACATGCAGGGGGCGTACTTATCGCGCCGACCAAAATCACCGATTATAGCGCAATCTATTGTGATGAAGAGGGTCATCCCGTCAGTCAGTTTGATAAAGACGATGTGGAAGCAGTTGGCTTGGTAAAATTTGACTTTTTGGGGCTGCGCAATTTAACGGTAATTAATGCGGCGGTTAAAAATATCAATGCGCGCCGCGCTAAAGAGCAACAGCCACCGCTTGATCTTGAGACTTTACCCTTAGACGATAAGCCCACCTACTCCCTGCTACAAGATGCCCATACCACCGCTGTGTTCCAGCTTGAAAGTACCGGCATGAAAAAATATTTGGCCAAGCTTAAACCGACCAATATTGAAGACGTTATCGCCATGTGTGCGCTGTACCGCCCAGGTCCACTAGATGCTGGAATGGTCGATATGTACATTGACCGTAAACACGGCCGCGAAGAGGTCATCTATGACCATGACCGACTTGAGCCGATACTGGAAAATACCTATGGGGTGATTGTCTATCAAGAACAGGTGATGCAAATCTCGCAAGCGATGGCAGGCTATAGTCTAGGCGGTGCCGATATGCTACGCCGCGCGATGGGTAAGAAAAAACCCGAAGAAATGGCAAAACAGCGCAGTATTTTTGTGGAAGGGGCGATTGGTCAAGGCATCGATGATAAACTTGCCGGCGGCGTGTTTGATTTGATGGAAAAATTTGCCGGCTACGGGTTTAACAAATCACACTCAGCCGCATACGGCGTGTTAGCCTATCAAACTGCCTATTTAAAACACTACTACCCTGCCGAATTTATGGCGGCGGTCATCACCTCGGATATGAATAATACCGATGGCGTGGTGTTTTTTATCAATGATTGCCGCGAAAATTTTGGTTTAAAAGTAGAAAACCCCAGCGTTAACCACTCCAATTGGGAATTTGTGCCGATTAACCCGACGACCATTGTGTATGGGTTAGGCGGTATCAAAGGTGTCGGAGAAGGTGCTGTAGAGTCTATCGTGGAAGCGCGAAAGACGGGCGGTGAGTTTACCGATTTGTATGATTTTTGCCGCCGTGTTGATACGCGAAAAGTTAATAAACGCACCCTTGAAGCACTGGTTAAAGCAGGCTGTTTTGATAGTTTTGCGCCAAAATTACGACCTGATTTGCCTGCCGATGAAGCTTATCACATTCGTGGCGCGTTACTTGCCGAATTGCCAAAAGCGGTACAAGCAGCCGAGCAACAGCGTAGCAATGACAGCCTAGGGATGATTGATTTATTTAGCGATATACAAGAAGTCACTGCGCCGCCCCCATTGCCCCGTGAGCCTGTCTGGACAGATGCTGAACGCTTAAAAGGTGAAAAAGATACGCTAGGACTTTATCTGACCGGTCACCCGATTGATAGTTATCGCGATGAGTTAAAACGCTATACGCCAAAGACATTGGGTGATTTGAACGAAACCAGTTATGGCGAAACCGTATTTTTTGCAGGCTTGATACTCGATGTCGCAAACTTTGGTAATCGCTCAGTGATTACGCTCGATGACGGTACAGGTCGTATCGAAGTGAGTTGTTATGCCGAGCGCTTTGCCCGCGTCAAAGACAAGCTTAAAGTGGAAACCGTGGTTATCATCGACGGCGCTATTCGTGAACGCGATGGCACGTTTTATGCCAGCCTACAAGAGGTAATGACCTTAACCGATGCGCGCAAACGCTGGCTAAAAAAAATCAGCATCAAAATTGCAGGTCATGATATGGCATTATTTGAACAAATACAGCAATTGTTAGCGACCGCCAATCACTCAACAATTCACTATCTATCACATCAGTTGAATCACCCTGCCGATAATGCCCAATTTGTGGACAGTCAGTGCGCCAATGCATCGGGTCAATTAGGGGTACCGATTAACCTATGTGTGTATAACGACTATGCGATTGCGCACCTTAATATGCCAACGCATTGGCAAATTGTGCCGACAGAAGAGAATTTTGGCAAACTCAAAAGCTTGGTCAATGAGGAAGATTTGCATTTACATTTTAGTTAGTGCCTGATTTTGGTAAATTTGGTCGATAAAACCACCCTGCGATAAACGTTTGTATCCCTTAAACTGACTTTCATCAAAGTTTTGATAAAATTCAATGAGATATGGGCTAAAATAAGCCAATCAAATTTAATCAATGATGTTTTATTTAATGTCCCATCAACAGGAAACTTATATGACTCCGCCATCCCATATCAGCCTGCCACAGTTTGAAGAATTAAGAGCGTTACTTGACGAAGATTTTGTCGATTTGATGCATACTTATATGCAAGATAGCTTACAACGTTTATCGGAAATGCAGAAAGCGTATGCCAATTTAGACAACCGTTTGGGGTATAATGCAGCGCACGGCTTAAAAGGCGCTAGCTCTAACCTTGGTGCTACCGAGCTGACCGAACTTTGTTATAAACTGCAAGAAATCTGCCGCACAGGTCATATCCACCAACACCAACAATTGATTGAAGAAATCAAAGCGGAATGCCATGCAGTGAATGACCAAATACAATCACTTATTGCGTAACGACTGGCTAAAATTTGACAACCCATGGTAACGACTGACAATAACGCTTCTCCGCAACCCTTCTCAACCCTTGTGGCATTTTTAGCCGGTATTCGCATTGTGATGGTAAATACCACCTTGCCTGCCAATATCGGCTCTGCCGCCCGCGCCATGCACACCATGGGTCTAACGCAGCTCACGGTAGTGGCGCCCAAACTACCGATTGACGAAGATGCCTATGCCCATGCCGCAGGTGCCAAAGCAATTTTAGACGCTGTGACCATTTGTGACACCCTGGAGCAAGCCCTGCAAGATTGCCACTGGGTGATTGCTACCAGTAGTCGCCAACGCCATATTCCAAGACCCGTATTATCGCCCCGACAAGCGGCCGAATTGATGGTCACTAACTTTCAAAACCTTGGCAATGTAATGACAGATTCTACGCATCGCAATTGGCAACTTGCCATTGTGTTTGGTCGTGAAGATCGGGGTTTAACAAATGAAGAGCTGCAATTGGCCGACTACCATATTCAAATTCCTGCCAATGCTGAGTATGGGGTGTTAAATGTGGCGGCTGCGGTTCAAGTGATTGCCAGCGTTTTTTACGAAACTGCCGAATTAGCATTGACGGCAAAAACAGCGGCTGAAAAATCCATTGATTTGACTTTTCGCCAGCAGTGGGATGAGCCGCCTATCTCAAATGAGCAGCGTTTACAGCTAGAAAATAGGCTGTTGGCATTGCTGGAGAATTTAGAAATTTACAATCCCGCCCAATCTAAAGTGATGCCTCAGCGTATTAATCGACTTCTTAGTAGATTGCAGCTTGATATCAAAGAATATCAGTTACTGCAAGCAACCATCGCAAAATTACTTAAATCCTAAGCTTGTTTAAAATTTTCAAGCAATTAATGAGTTCGTGATATCATAATCACTTAAAATTTTTATAAAATCGGTAGTCAGTATGTTGTCCGTCATCCAAAATTTATCCAAAAAAACCCAGACCATCAAAGCAGAATTACAAGAGGACATCCAAGCGGTGTTTGACCGTGACCCTGCGGCACGTAACACGCTTGAAGTGCTGTTGACTTATCCTGGCGTTCATGCGCTATTGATTCACCGCGTTGCCCACAGTATGTGGCAACACAATAACAAAGGCTTGGCACGGTTTGTATCCTTTGGTAATCGATTTTTGACCGGGATTGAAATTCACCCTGCAGCAAAAATTGGGCGGCGATTTTTTATTGACCATGGTATGGGCGTGGTCATTGGTGAAACCGCCGAAATCGGTGATGACGTCACCTTGTATCATGGCGTCACGCTGGGTGGGGTATCATTAAGTGAAGGCAAACGCCACCCCACGCTGGAAGATGGCGTGGTTGTCGGTGCAGGTGCCAAAGTATTAGGCGGATTTACCGTGGGTAAATATGCCAAAATCGGCTCCAATGCTGTGGTTGTCAAAGAAGTGCCTGCAGGTGCGACCATGGTAGGCGGCGCGGCGCGTCTGATTCATGATAAAGCCAAAGCGGAGCAAATGGGGCTTGATAGCTTGGCAAATAATGGGGTAACCCCAGCTGACGATTATATCGAAAAAACCGTCATCGAAAAAACAACCGATGCTGAGCGAATGAAAGCGGTTGAACAAACCTCTATTAATACTTCCGCTACCAATCAGGGTGATTGCAATAAAATTAAGCTAGAGCAAGCGGGCGTTTTTCATCAATATGGGATTGACCCCAACACCCAAGACCCTGTGGCAATGACTTTTATCAAAATGCTTGAGCACATTCGCCAGTCTGAAGCACGCCTTGATGAATTGCAAAGTGCGATGTGCAAATTGGATCCAAATTTCTGCAAAAAACAATATACCAAACTTGATGTGCGCGATTTGGATGCCGTCGATCCGCAATTTTTTATGGAAGATGAATTATAAGATAAATTCCACCCGATGATAAATATGAGATATTATTGGGTGACTGCTTAGGTGATTAGCTTAAAAAGACTGAGGCGTTGGCATAGGTTTAAGTAAAAATTGATTGCTTCGCTTGGTGGTTTGCAAGTCTGCTAATACCTGATCTTGCCAACTCGTTTCTGCGCCCGTCAAAGTCACATCGGGTTTAACGCCTACGCCATCAATTTTGTCACCTTTACTTGAGTAATAATGAGCGACCGTTAGCTTTACCGCTTCGTTGTCATTGATGGGTACAATGCTTTGGATAGAGCCTTTACCATAGCTGGTTTCGCCATACACCTTGGCACGTTGGTTATTTTGTAGCGCACTGGTTAATACTTCAGCCGCCGAAGCAGAATAACGATTTTGCAACACGACCAGCGGTAAGTCCGCAAACCGGGCTTTGCCGTGCGTGCGCATCACCTCTTGTATGCCTTGCCGATTTTTAATCTCCACCACCACTTTATCGTTCATAAATAAGCTTGCGATATCATTGGCAGCTGACAACACGCCACCTGGGTTATTGCGCAAATCGAGTACCAGCACGCTAAAGGGCTGATTTAATTTGGTAAGTGCCATTAAAAATTGCTGCTGGGTATTGTTCTGAAACACGGGGATTTGCACCACCGCAACACCATTAATGATGTTGGTACTCATGGCTTGTTGTTGTACCAAAGTTCTTTGCACCATCACCAGATGTTTACGACGACCTTTATCCGAGACTAACAACCGAGCCGTTGTCCCTGCGATGCCTGTCAGCAGCTGATCGACATCTTGCGAGGTTCGTGTGTTGTCCAGCTTATTATCATTGATTTGATGCAAATAATTGCCGCGCTGAATACCCGCTTTTGCAGCAGGCGAGTTGGGCAGCACATCATCAAACACCCAGCTATCTACATCGGCATGAAAACTGACACTCACACCAATACTGCCAATATCACCTTCGGTAAATAACCTTAAGTTTTCAAACGCGTTCGCATCCAGATATTCAGAATAAGGATCGAGCGCAGCTAAAGTGCCTGCCATCGCATTGGCAAACAGCGATTCATCGTCGACATTCGTCACATAGTTTTGACGGATGATATCAATCATTTTGACAAATTTTTCGACCGTGACGGGTGATACTGCCCCTAACGCCACTTGCTGGATTTGCCCAGACGCTGGCGCGATGGGCTGAGTGGCGGGATTAGTCACTATAGGGGTGGTAGACGTAATATCCACTTCCCCGCCATCGTCAGCGCCATCATCCGTCAAATTGTCGTCATCAGCGCCATCGGGTATACCATCAGGTGTATTCACCCCACTAACGGGCACGGCAGTAGGATTGGCACCCGCAATCGCCTGAGTGATTGCAGGTTTTAATGCCGTTTTATTGGTTTTTGCCGCAACTGAGGCAGCAGATTTTGGTTTGACAGGCGCACTGACAGTGGGCCGGCTAGCAGCATAACTCAATGAACCTATCCCCCATAATGCCAGCGCTACAATATGTCTTTTGAAAGTAGGGTTAGATAGTAGTTTGAGACGCTGCGTTACCATAGGATAGTTGCACCCATTAACTGTTAGTTTACTACGATTAAGCTTTCACCTGTCATTTCGGCAGGTTTGGCGAGGTGCATTAAGTCCAATAATGTTGGCGCCACATCCGATAGCTTACCACCCGTGCGAATGTGCACGGTATCAGGCGCTTGCTCGCTGACATAAATAAATGGCACTAACTCTGTGGTGTGCTGGGTATGTACCTGTCCGCTATCATAATCTTGCATTTGCTCAACATTACCATGGTCAGCGGTAATCAGTAAATGGCCATGATTGGCAATCACGCAATCGGCAATGGTTTTTACACAGTTATCCAACGTTTCGACGGCTTTGACAGCGGCATCGAACACACCGGTGTGCCCTACCATATCGCCATTGGCATAATTCACAATCAGTACATCATACGCACCGGAATTGATGGCATTGGTCAATTTTTCAGTGACTTCTGGCGCACTCATTTCGGGTTGTAAATCATAAGTAGCAACCGAAGGCGAGTTGACCAAAATCCGCTGCTCCCCCTCAAACTCTGCTTCGCGCCCACCACTAAAGAAGAAGGTCACGTGAGCGTATTTTTCGGTTTCAGCAATGCGCAATTGGGTTTTGCCTTGCGATTGCAAATACTCGCCCAATGTGTTGGTTAGCGATGTCGGTTCAAAGGCGATACTGGTCACGCCATTGTTTTGTAATTCATCGGAGTATTTGGTCAGCATCACAAATTTTGACAGCGTTGGCAGCTTTTCACGCGTAAAGCCATCAAAATCAGCTGATACCAGTGCTTGGCTGATTTCGCGAGCGCGGTCGGCACGAAAATTCATAAAAATCACGCTGTCATTGTCTTGGATAGTACCAAAATCAGCGTTTTGGTTAGCATAACGCACCCAAGTTGGTTTGACGAACTCATCACTTTCACCTGCGCCATACGCTGCGCTAATCGCTTCAGCACCTGATTGCACCACCCGTTCTGCTTTGGCTTGGGTCAGCAAATCATACGCTTGCTGTACCCGATCCCAACGTTTATCCCGATCCATCGCAAAGTAGCGACCAATAAGACTGACCAAATAAGCCGTGCCCTCATATCGCTGATTAAGCGTGGCAAGCGCTTGTTCTAATTGTGCGACATAATTGTCCGCACTTTTGGGCGGCGTGTCACGACCGTCCAAAAATGTATGGATAAAGACCTGCTTTGCACCCTGCTGCAATGCCAACTCCACCATCGCGACAATATGATCTTGATGCGAATGCACTCCGCCGTCGGATAACAATCCCATGATATGCACATTGGCTTGTCGGTCATTGGCAAGCTTTACTGCTTCGGTTAATGCAGGGTTGCTAAAAAATTGCTGTTCGCGGATTTCTTTGTGAATACGGGTAGAGTCTTGGTACAAAATACGACCTGCACCCAAATTCATATGCCCGACTTCAGAGTTACCAAACTGCCCTGCGGGTAAACCCACGTCTTCCCCTGACCCTGAAATCAAGCCATGGGGATAATGCTGATATAAATAATCAAGGTTTGGGGTGTGCGCGGCGGCAATTGCATTATCACGCTCATCTTCGCGATGCCCAAAACCATCTAAAATCATCAACACATGAGGGATTTTTTTAACCGTCGATTGATGGGTAACCGAGTTAGATGCTTGATTCATTGTTGCCTCTAGAAAAGCTAAAATAAGGAAAATACAAACTAGTATTAAAAAAATTTTGAAAATTATAGCATAGCTCGCTCCATCTCTTTAACCCAGATTTTGCGTCATTCTGTTAACTGCAAAGCCTGTTAACTGCTAAGCCTGTTAATTGTTAACTGCTAAGCAATATGATGACAACAAAAAACCTTGTGATGTGTTTTGAAGGTTTCAATGGTATTTCGACAGTCAAGTTTGATTAATTTAATCAATCATTGAATTAATGAGCGAGCTTTTGCATAGCCTCGCTGAATCTGCTACAATACATGCATCTGGGGTATTCGCCAGTTTATGGTTTTACCTGAGCTGATAATTTATATAAGGGTATGCGTTCTTTTCACTTGTTGTGCAAGCCTGCATCCAGCTACGCTGCGATGATTCAGGAAGCCTTAAGAGTGGTTGCCATACCCACCCTGAACGTTACAGTTCATGGGTTCACATAGACAGCGGTACTCTGGACCAAAATTTAATAAAAAACCATCTAACCCAATTCGGCTAGATGGTTTTTTTTGCTCAGCGATTGATTAACTTAAAAAAATCAATTTTGCCAATAAAATCACCGTTAACACCCAAACCGCAGGGCTAACTTCTTTATAACGTCCACTCACCAATTTGGCAATGGTATAGGTGATAAAACCTAACGCAATCCCATCCGCAATTGAGAAAGTAAGCGGCGTCAACAGTAGCACTACCGCGACAGGTGACGCTTCGGTCAAGTCATCCCAATCAATCTCACGCAGCGTAAATAACATCAATACCGCGACATAAAAAATCGCACCTGCCGTCGCATACGCAGGAATCATCCCAGCCAATGGCGCAAAAAATAACGCCAATAAAAATAACACACCCACTACAATCGCGGTCAAACCGGTGCGTCCACCCGCTGCCACCCCAGCTGTGCTCTCTACATAACTCGTTACCGATGAAGTACCTAGCAATGACCCTGCTACAGCCGCCGTTGAGTCAGCAAACAAGGCTTTACCTAGATTCGGGATTTGACCATCGGTAGACATTAACCCGGCTTTTTTGGTCACACCGATTAATGTGCCTGATGTATCAAATAACACCACAAATAAAAAGGCAAAAATCACGCTAACCATACTCACATCAAGCGCGCCTGCAATATCTAACTGCATAAAGGTCGGTGCAATCGATGGCGGCATTGACACAATCCCTGAGTAATGGGTTTCCCCTGCCAACAAGCTAATCATCGTTACAATCAAAATTGACAACATCACTGCCGCAGGGACTTTACGCTGCACAAATACGACAATCAGAAAAAAGCTTAAAATCGCCATCGCAGGACCAAAATCGGTGAGTTTGCCCATCGTCACAAATGTGGCAGGACTCGCCACAATGATGCCCGAACTTTTAAGTGCAATAAACGCTAAAAACGCCCCGATCCCTGCCACGATACCTTGTTTAAGGGTATAGGGAATGGCGTTGATAATCCATTCACGCAGCTTAAAGGCACTAATCAGCACAAAGAGCAAGCCTGAAATAAATACCGCCCCCAACGCCACTTGCCAGCTTTTACCCATCCCCAAGACGACGGTAAAGGTAAAAAACGCATTTAAACCCATGCCAGGTGCCAATGCCACGGGCAAACGCGCAATCAATCCCATCAAAAAACAGCCCAGCGCTGAGGCTAGACACGTCGCCACAAATACCGCCCCTTTATCCATCCCAGCTTTTGCCAACATGTCGGGATTGACAAAGATAATATAAGCCATGGTCAAAAAGGTTGTCAGACCTGCCAGAATTTCAGTTTTTATCGTTGTATTGCGGCCATCTATGCCAAAATAGCGCTCGATTACATTCATCTATATTCACCCAATTTATTCATCCAATTTATGTGTCTAGGTTGCATGTGTATCCGTTGTGTTGACAACGCTTTTGTGCCCGTTTTCTGCCCCATTGTCATTCAACAACGCCAAAGAAAAACCCCCTATTTTACCCTAGAATACGTCAGCAACAAATAACTGATTAAAATAAACATAAAATAACTGAGAATTTTGAAGCCAATTTATTTCTTTGCTGCATTATTGGGCAAAGGGTAAAAATTGGCGGTTGTAAGTGATGAGTTGTGGCGACGTGCCATTTTGTGTGCCATTTTGTGCATTGACTGGTACTGGCATGGAGGGTGCCGATGGCACACCCGAGGCAGGCGTTGGGTCATTGTCAGCTTTGGGTAAAATCTTAGCAATTTGGCTATGCAAAAAAAGCTGCTTGTCGTCACTTTTGACGCTGACAACGACGTGAAAACTTTGACTTTGGGTGGCTAACAGCTTGGCGATGCGTGCTTTGTTACGCTCGTCAATGTTGGCAAAACTTGGCACTGCCCACAATTGATTTAAGTTTTGCACCGGTAGATTGTTTTCTCGGGCATTCGCCCAATTGATGATTGCGGTATCGTCGATTTGGTGGGTAGCCGCCACATTTGAAGCTGCGCTAGTGTCTTGCCCAGATTGTGAGTTGCCATCACTGTCCGAACGGTTTGAGCCTTGCGGATGGTTGCCACTGGTTGCGGCGGGTAAATTCACCAGTACGCTTAATAGTTCGGGCTTCACTGTGTTGATATTCATGGGCAGATAGTATGGCACTGCGGTCAGGTAAGGCGCTAATTTTTGCAATCCTTCGTTATCCATCCCGCGCACCTGTTGCAATTCATTGATTGAGATAAAAGGCTGGTTGGCAATACCCATCGCCATTTTTTTGCCCGTACTTTGGTAGTAGGCTGCTTCTGCGCCGCCATCGGCACGGGTGTCACTGTCTGGGTCTTGCCAATCGAGCACCGCCATCGCAATATTGGGCGATAAGCCATTGGCTTGTAACAGCGCTTGAAAAAATGCCAATGCCGTATCATCCACTTTGCCATCGTGATACAGGTTGTTAACATTAAAACGACTGGCATCATCGTCGATTTTAATACTGACCTTGGCTTGATTCAGGGTTTGCTCTGCCAGCGGTTTTGCCCAAGCGTCTGCTAAACTATCGACTTGGTTGACTTGGCTGTCTTGCGCAATCAAATTGGTCGCCATAGCTTCCCCCGCCAAGGCATATTCTCTAAGCTGCCCTTGACCTTTGGTCAGATCAAATTCTCGAATCATCACTTTTTGATTGGCAAGCATACTGCCTGCCACGATGGTAATCGCCACGACCAACAACAAAATAGTCAGTAGTGCCATCCCTTGTTGCCCATGCCGATATGGCGGGTTTGCTATGGCAACATTTGCAAAAATTTTAGATGGAGTGCGGTTTGTTGGCATGGTGTATTTGGCAGAATTTGATTGCATTATGGGTTCGGTGCGTTTGGCGGTGTGTTTGGTAACGCAAATCGCCAAGTAATCGGCTCGCCTTGGTAACTAAAATTAAGCTCGATGCCGCGTGGTAACTGCTGATAAGGCGTTAAATCTAAACTATTTTGCAAATTGCTATTTTTATCTGTTGCGTTATTAGGCGTGTTAGGAATCGGATTGGTTGAAGCATTGGCCGTTTGATTGGTGTTTTTTTGCGCTTGTATTTGCTGAACTTTTTGCAGCGTGGCTTCATCTGGAAACACACTCACCGCGTCAGGCGTCAATGCTCGCCAACTGGCATCCTTGATACCTGTCAATAATACACTGGTTGCAGGGGTTTCGTTGTTGTCGTCTAACTGGTAAAAACGCCGTTTAGTCAGCGTTTCCCCCGCCACCGAATATTGTATTTTTGCTAGCATAGGTGACGGCTGATAACGCGGATCGGGCGCGGCAAAACGGATAAAACTTATTTGTGACGCATTTAATACAAAGGTTGGTGTCATAGCGGCAGTATTGGTCGATGTCGTATCGTTGGCAGTCGCTGACAGGATTGGCACCGCCACATAATTGCTGGTTTGTGCCAAATCTTGCGACAGCTGTAAATAAGCATAATCAAGCTGTGATAATGATTTTTGATGTTGGTAGCCGCGCTCGCGACTTTTGGTCAGACTATCCATGATCTGCCATCCCGCCAATGCCAGCATCGCAAAAATTACCAATGCAATCATCAGTTCAATTAAGGTAAAGCCTTGCTGGGATGTTTTATACGGTGCCATTGCAGCAGAGCAATAAAGATAAAAAGGGCTCACGGCGTTGCCCCCATATCCTTTACCAATACTGCATCAATATCCACCACGTCTTTTTTTGGTGTGCCATCGACAATAGGTGCCACGCGAATATGAATGGGTTGGACAAAGCCTTGACTGGTTTGTATGGTTTGCGGTGAGATGACCACTTGCCATTGACGACCTTGCGAGGTGATTTGCCGAGTATCAGAAGCCGCGAGCCAAGTTTTTTGTACTCGTAATTCTGCCAGCGTGTTTTGCGCCACATAATAGCCAAAGGTTCGTGTTTTCATGTTATCCACGGATTGCAAATAACTGCGACTGGCTTGGCTGGCTGATATCGCAACCACCGCCAAAATCGCTAATGCCACCATGACTTCAAGTAACGTAAATCCTTGCTGATGCTGTCTGATAGCCAGTCTATTTAAGGTAGCCAGTCTATTTGAGATAGCCATGGTCATTTTGCCACCTCGATTGCCCCAGCTTGGTTGACGATGATGGGATTGCCAACCGCAAAGGTTTGTTTGTCAGCATTGGTTTTTTGGATGCTGATTTGCACGGGTGTCGCCTCACCTGTCCCAAACCACACCACAGGCGGTGCTTCGCTGCCGCTTAACCAGTTGGCGGTGGGTTGGGTATTTTGGGCGGCGGTGGTATTAAATGGGTTATCCAGTGGGCGGATTTTGACATCAAGGTTGTCTGGCACATCCAGCGGTGGGATTTGTTTTTCTATCACCCATTGGGGTGGCGCAGGTTGTGAGGTTATGGCGGCATTGGCATTGCCAACAGCACTTTGAGAATGGGTAAAGGCGTTTTCTAATTTAACCACCACCAGCTGATTGGGCGCGTCATTTTGCGGCAGTTTGATTGCCAGCCCATAGGGCTGCATGCGTTCTGTTGATAACAAGCGTACATAATTAAGATTACTGGTCAGACGCTCATAAAACGCTGTGTTTCTACGATTTTCACTACCCCCTACCGATAAACTCATCATACCAGCAAAAATAGATAAAATGACGATGACCACCATGATTTCGATTAAGGTAAACCCTTGTTGCCCACCCATCGCACTGGGTGCGGGAGTGAAAGTTTTACAAGACCGACCAACCAGCAATCGCATCGTTATGCACTCAGACAAAACAGGGATAGTTTATAAAGCTTAACCGTGGGTGATGATAGTTAACTAGTATTCTTTGACATCTACTATTTGACATTTATTATTTGACATTGCGCGGCGTCAGGTTTGATTCAGTCTGTGAATTTGCTGTATGAGTAGCGGCGCTGGGTGGGTTTGCCCCAGGAGGCCCATCCACTGATTGTACCGCAGCAGGGTATTGCTTGGGAATATCTAAAATATGCTGAACTAAGGCAAAGCGTAAGGTATCGCGGCGACCGAGATAGCGTTGGTAAAAACTAGAATTCAGCAGTCCTGCACCGCCTTGACCCATCGCCCAAATGGTTGACAGATAGTCTCGGGTACTCATGGTACTATGTAGCGATTGCAGGTATTCAGCCGTGGTATTGATTAATCGCTTCATGCGTTCACGGCGAATTTCATACAACTGCGAAAAAAGCTTATTAAGCCCTACGGCAGAATTGGCTAAGCGTTCTTCGATTTGGTTGAGCAATATGGCTTTTTGCGGATTGATGAGTTGAAACAGGGTAAGACGCGCCACACCTGCGGCAGGAGAATCACCGACTTCGCTTAGCGCAAGTAGTTGCTGCTCATGACGGATAATGATGCGTAAAAACAATTCATCTTTGCTGGTAAAATGCTTGTATAGCGTACCTTTGGCTAGGTCTAGCTGCTCGGCTAAACTATCTAACGTGATATCGCCTTCCCCAGACTCTAATAGCAACTGCTCGGCAACTGCCAATATGACTTCTTCACGATTTTTGAATTGTTGTTGACGACTCATTGATTACTCCATCAATCTGTTCTAGTAGCCCCTATTGTTGACGAGACCCGTTACATCAACCCATCTACGCACAACTGTTAAATGATAAAAAAATGCTCGCTTAGTAACTTAGCTTACTAACCTCGCTTAGTAACATAAGAGCAAGGTTGCTACGTATGATACATGACTGATGAGTCATTGCCAAATGTTTTATCACATAAATTTTATTACCTACTTAATAAAGTATAAAGATTTGTTTAACTATTTTTAAGCATATTGATGTAATAATGCGTCAAAATTTTGATGGGTTAAGTGCGCGAACTCATCCACTGGCATGTCATAATGCTTGGCGAGAAAATCCGCCACATAGGGCACAAAAGCAGGCTCATTAGATTTGCCGCGTTTGGGCACTGGCGCAAGGTATGGGCTGTCGGTTTCAATCAAAATGCGATCTTTAGGCAGTTTTTTCGCCACTGCTTGTAATTCAGTGGCGTTTTTAAAGGTCACAATCCCTGATAAAGAAATATAAAAACCCAAGTCCAAGGCTTTTTTGGCGGTGTCATAATCTTCCGTAAAGCAATGAATAATGCCATGCTCGGCTTTTTCTGCTTTTAATAAGTCCAATGTATCGTGTTTCGCCTCACGGGTATGGACGATAATGGGTTTTTTTAGGTGCTGGCTGGCATGGATATGGCGGGCAAAGCTCGCTTTTTGCTCGCCGCTGTTTTCTGTTGACCAATAATAATCTAGCCCGGTCTCGCCAATCGCCCAAACATGCGGCTGATTTGCCATTTCAACAAGTGTTTCAACCGTTGCACTTTTTAGCATGGCAATGTCTTCGCAGGGATGCACGCCCACACTCATCCCCAACGTCAGCCCGTCAATTTTTGTATTGATAATCTCATAAATAGCATCGTATTCATCCAGCTCACACATAATCGCCATAATCCGCTGCACATTGGCATCCTTGGCGGCTTGTAAGGCTTGACGGATATCACCTTGATATTTTTCTAAATCCAAACGGTTTAGATGGGCATGGGTATCGGTAAACATATCATTCTCTTTTTTTAATTGATTGACGCTTAAATAAGGCTGCGGCGCATAAATTCAATCAAATGCACCGTCAAAGCGTTAGTCATCGGGTAAAAATTCTTGCAGCACTTGGTTTAAAAATAAAAATCCTTGCGCTGTGCAGTGGATATGGTCACCGCTTAGCTCAACCAAACCACGATTGTGTAGTTTTATCAATTGCGGCTCAATGACTGACCATGCCAAGCCTGTCTTCTCTGTCCAAAAGTGTTTGGGCACCCCATTTTTTAGCCGCAGCCCATTCATCATAAATTCAAACGGTAAATCAGACGGCTCGATGGCTTGCCAACCTATCGCTGACTGATTAACTATATAATCTTTTGGTAAGCGAGATTTACTAAACCGGTAAATGCCATCAGGTCGCGTGACTTTACCATGCGCGCCTGCCCCAATCGCCAGATAATCGCCAAACTGCCAATAATTGAGATTATGCTGACTGGGCTGAAAATCCGCCTGCCTTGACCATGCGGACACTTCGTATTGCACAAACCCATTGGCTTTCAAAAGCTGAGCGCCTTGCTCAAAAATATCCACCAATATCTCGTCATCGGGCAAAATCGGCGTATTGCGATAAAACACGGTATTGGGCTCAATGGTGAGCTGATACCACGAAATATGCGAAACGCCCAAATCAATCGCTTGCTGCAAATCGCTCAGGGCGTCTGCCAATGTTTGATTGGGCAAGCCATGCATTAAGTCGACATTTAACTTTTTAAACCCTGCTTGCTGGGCATTGGCAATAGCTAAAAGCGCTTGCTGCGGGTTATGAATCCGCCCCAAGGCAGCAAGTTTTTGGGTTTGAAAACTTTGTACGCCAAGCGACAACCGATTGATACCGACCGCTAAATATTCATGAAATGGCGCATGCTCCACGGTGGCAGGATTGGCTTCCATGGTGATTTCACAATCGTGCGTCAGTGTTAACTGAGCATTGATGCCCGCAAAAAGCTGCTGATATTGTGCAATGGGCAGCAGCGATGGCGTGCCGCCCCCAATAAAAATGGTGGCAATCTTGCGCCCTTGTACAAAGCTTAGCTGGGTTTTTAAATCGTCTAATAAGGCATCAACATAGCCTACAAAATCAATCGGTGTACGGCTTTCATGTGAATTAAAATCACAATACGGGCATTTTTTAACACACCAAGGAATATGGATATAAAGCGATAAAGGGATAAGGTTTGAATTTGGCATTAATCAGTAACTAATTCATTTGATTGATAATTTAACACACTATAGCCAGCAATTTTTTGATGATAATCGTTACTATTTGGCTATACTTTAAAAAATAACAATGGTAGCATAGCCCAAACTTTTATTTTGATTTTATTTAACAATTTATCGCTATTTGTTATTGCTATTTCATCTATTATCAAGGAAGGATTGTCATCATGTCATATACCCAAGTGCCTGATAAAAAAGCGTCTTGTAAAAAAGCGCCATGTAAAAAGGTGCCTTATAAAAAAGCATCTTATAAAATAGGCATGCTAACTGCGTTAACCATCGCACTATCTGCGTGTGGCGGCTCAGGTAGTGAGACTGTCGACAATGCCCTAAACGATGCCAATAATAGTTATAAAAACATTGCAACCGATGTCCGCGCTGCCTACAAAAAAGTCGAGGATAAATTAACCAATAAAGAAAAAAGCATGGCAGAGATTTTACAAAGTATCTTTTTGCCCGAAGACAGCTTAGATAATTTTTTGGACAAAATCACCCCAGAAGGCGGTAAAGGGGGGTTGTATGTTGGCTATTTTGTAGAAGATAACGACAACGAGCCCAATGATAGCGACCTAGGTGTGGTGTATTTTGATATTGGCAATGATTATGCCGCCTCGGTGTATGGTCAAATGAGCTATCAACAAAAAACTTGCCAAGACCCAAACACCTTAACCACAGAAAAAAACGCTATTAAAACTGACGAAGCAATCGGTGGTGTGCTGTCTGGCACACTCGACCCAGCAGCAAAATTTGATAATACGGTTCTTAAATTTTTACAGTTTGACAAATTAAAAACCTCTATGGCGGGCATGCCATTTAATGGCGATTATGATAGTAATCGCGATTATTGGGATGGTCAATATAGTTATCAGGTGGGTGTCGATTTTGGCAAACAATTATCTGACAATAAAGACGGCTGTGATGTCAACTATACCTTAGGCGGCGATGGCGATTTTAAAGTATTGCCACTTACTGCTACTGTCGGCAATTTAGGCGTTAATCTTACGGGGACAGGTAGTACCCTAAACCTCAATTGGACTGCGCCTGCTAACACCGCTCGCACGCTTGTTACCCAAATCAATTTGGATAAAGCCACTGACCGCGGTATGGGTTTTGTACGCACTAACCAATTAACCTACGGCACTACTTTTACCCCCTTTGTGGATGCCACCAAAGCCAATTACGCGTTTGTGGTACAAACTTTTGATGCGACCAATAAACTGACAGGCTATCAAGCCATGATTAAAGCGCTTTAAAAGCTACTGTTGAAGAAAGCCTTTATCAAATTGTGGCGACATTTGATAAAGGCTTTTTTATGTTCATGCTACCACAATCAAACGCTAACTTTTTTGACCTGTTAAACAATAAATTAAACAATAAAAAATCATGCCGCAAAATCTGTTAAACTGCCGCCTTTATTGAATTTTCAACGAATATTTGGTCATTACATGCTGTCAGCTATTGCTCGTCAAGACTTAAAACAATTATTTGTCTTGACCTTACCTATTTTAATCACCCAGATTTGCCAGTCAGGGCTCGCCTTGGTCGATACCTTACTCGCTGGGCAAGTCTCCGCGCTAGATTTATCGGGCGTAGCAATCGGCGCGGGTATTTGGATGCCCACGTTTTTGCTGGCGGTTGGTATTTTGCTTGCCACCACGCCATTGATTGGGGAAGCGATTGGTCAGCAGCAACTACAAAAAGTGCCATTTATCACCCAACAATCGCTGTGGCTGGCGCTTATCATCGGTATTATAGGGTTTGTGCTGGTCAATCAACTGCATTATTTGTTTGATTGGATGAAGGTACCGAAGGATATTCAGCATATCGCCCAAAAATTCTTGTTTGGTATCTCTTTTGGGTTTCCTGCAGTCTGTCTATACACCTCGCTGCGCTGCTACACCGAAAGCTTAAAACATCCCACCGTGGTCATGGTGATTAGCCTGATTGGTTTGATTTTAAATGTGCCGCTCAGCTATGCGTTTATTCATGGCGTCACCCTCGGCGAAACTGTGCTGATTCCTGCTATGGGCGGCGCAGGCTGTGGTTTCGCCTCTGGGATTGCGTTATGGATAAATTTATTGATGTTGGTAAGCTATTTGACTCTGAGCCCCCAGCCAGATTTTGCCAACCAGCGCTTTTTTGCCAATTTTGCCGGTATGGATTTTGCTCAGTTGCGTCAGCAATTATCGATTGGTATTCCCATTGGTATGTCGATTTTTTTTGAAGTGAGCGCGTTTAGTCTAGCTTCCATTATCATCAGCCCACTGGGTGAAATCGCGGTGGCAAGCCATCAGGTAGCGTTGACGATTTCATCGCAGTTATTTATGTTCCCGTTTTCAGTCGCGATGGCGCTCACCATCATGGTGTCAAATCGCTATGGCGCCAAAGATTACCGAGAGCTTAAACGCATCAAGCTCATCGGCATTGCCGTAGCCACGTCATTTGCGGTGATTAGCATGTTGTTAACTGCCATTTTTCGGCAAACCTTGCCAACTTTCTTTAGTGAAAATCCCCAAGTGATTCAGCAAGCCGCGCTGTTATTAGGGTTTGCCACCGTGTATCAGTTGTTTGATGCCTGGCAGGTCAATTTTGCGGGGATTTTGCGCGGTATGCAAGATACCACAGTGCCGATGTTTATCACCTTGTTTTGCTATTGGGTGGTGGCGATTCCGCTGGGTACCTATTTGGTGCGCCATACCGATATGGGGGCTAAAGGGTTTTGGATCGCGCTGGTTGCAGCGCTGGGATTGGCGTCACTACTGTTAGGGACGCGTTTATTACGTCAGCAAAAACGCTTAAAAATGGCTTGGCAATAAAAATAAGTCGGTAATAAAAACCACTTAAAAAGAAAAATGATTGGCAATGATTGAAAAGTTCGCTTAGGCTATTTATTGTGGGTTATTCGTTATGGGTTGATGACAATATTTGGGTTATTAAACCGATGATTTTTATAGCAATTTTAAATTAAAAATAAATTAAAAAAGGGCTAACTAACGCCCTTTTTTATCGTTCATGAAAATTTATTAATTAAAGTTCTTGCCAGTGAAGATACCATCAAATAGCACACTGGTTAAATAGCGCTCACCACTGTCTGGCAAAATAACCACAATGGTTTTGCCTTGCATCTCAGGGCGGCTTGCTAGTTGATACGTCGCCTGCAGCGCTGCCCCACAAGAGATACCACATAAAATACCTTCTTGGGTCATTGCCCGTCTTGCCCATGCAATCGCATCATCGCCAGTTACCGTGATGACTTCATCAAGCAAATCAAGCGCAAGATTTTTTGGGATAAAGTTGGCGCCAATCCCTTGGATTTTATGGGGGCCTGGGGTGATGGGCTTGCCTTCACGCGTCTGGGTAATAATCGGTGATTCCGCAGGCTCAACCGCGACGGTATAAAGCGGCTGATTTTTGATTTGTTTAAAATAACGGGCGATACCTGAAATCGTCCCGCCTGTACCCACGCCTGCGACTAGCGCATCGACCTTACCCGCAGTGGCATTAAAAATCTCAGGTGCGGTGGTTTTGACATGGGTGTTTGGGTTGGCAGGGTTATCAAATTGTTGCGGCAAAAAGTATTCGCCAGGATGGTTGTCATGGATTTCTTGCGCAGCTTCCACCGCCCCTTTCATACCTAGCGAAGGCTCAGTGAGTACCAAATGTGCGCCCAAGGCGGCAAGCACTTTACGGCGCTCCATACTCATCGAGGCTGGCATGGTTAGCGTGATTTTATACCCTTTGGCTGCTGCCACAAACGCCAGCGCAATCCCCGTGTTACCGCTCGTCGGCTCGATGATTTGCATACCTGGCTTTAATAACCCTGCTTGCTCGGCGGCTTGCACCATGCCCGCACCGATTCGGCATTTTACCGAAAACGCCGGGTTACGGCTTTCGATTTTGGCAAGCACAGTCACCCCCTGTGGCATGATATGGTTAAGACGCACCAGCGGCGTGTTACCAATCGCATCGGCATTGTTGGCATATACCGCTGTGCCAAGGTTGGCGGGTGCAGTGTAGTGATCATCAGGTTGTTGTAGCATAAGTATTCCCTTTTTTTTGAGGTATTGTTGAATGATTTTACGGCAGTGATTTTGCGCTGTCTAACGCCATTTGGTAAATTCCATATATCAAAAAGCATTAACACCCGGGTCTATAATACAAGGCTGTAACACAAAGCCGTAATACGGTGCTATAAAAAGTTTATCAAATATTTATAGCCTGTTGATTAAACTTTCCTATTAAGCTTTCCTTTTAAACTTTATTATTAGCTTGGCGCTGTACTACGTTTAACCAAGCTTGCATCGCTGGGGTCAGCGGTCGGTGTTTTCGCCATGCTATCACCATTTGCCAAGTCAAATTGGGCTGGACGAGCGGCAGGCAAACCAGCTGTTTGTCATCGAGTTTATCGGTATAATATTTGGGCAGTAGCGTTACCCCCATGTTTTTTTTCAACAAGGTTGTCAGTAGTTGCCATTGGTTGGTGTGGCAAACGATATTGGGTTCAAAGCCGAGTTTTTGGCATTCTTCGACAATCATTGAGGTAAATGACGAATGGGACGCAAACAACATTAACGACGCATTTTTTAAGGATTTTAAAGTCACTTGTTTGATGGTATTGCCCATATGCTGCCGGTGTGCCACCATCATAATGGGATAATCGCATACTGGGATACAATCAAAGTCCTCTTCTATCGGTTGCATCAAGGTACACACATCAAGCGTATCATCGAGCAAGGCTTGTTTTAACCACTCTGCGCCATCTTCTAGCAACGACAGCTCAATATGGCGATGGGTTTGATAAAACTCAAAAATCGCATCGCTCAATAACTCACCCCCGAGCGGTGACAACCCTAGCCGCAGCTGTCCACGATCCATGTGCTGATATTGTGTCACCGTCTGCTCAAGGTAGCCGACTTGTTGTAACACAGTCTGCGCCTGCTCATATACCAATGCACCAATTTCGGTCAGCGCAATATCCCGCTTGCGGCTCATCAGTTGCTTATCAAAAAGCGCCACCCCTAGCGTATCTTCCAAATTAGAAATGGCTTTGGTGACGGTTGGCTGCGTCAAACTCAAGGTATCGGCAGCATGAGAAAATCCGCCGGTTTTCACCACCGTGATAAAGCATTGAAGTTGTTTTAAGGTCATCATGTTTTTGCACTGCCCAAAATAGCTTTATAGATTTTACGCATAATTTTAAAAATATTATTCATATTTTTTGTTAATGATTTTTTTATACTAAATATCTTAATTATTGATGACTTGTTTACCATGAAACGCGCTATGAATCTTTCGACTTTTCAGCAGCTATTACCCCATAAACTGGTGCCCTATAAACTACTACGCCATAAAGTGTTACCCCATAAAATAGACCCTATGTTACAAAAGCCACTGGTCAAAATTTTACTGCAAATCACCCTCATTGGTGTGGTATGGGGCTCGGCTGACATCCTCAAAACATTATTTAACCTCCCTATGTCATCTGGCATTGTAGGGCTGTTTTTGATGCTGGGACTGCTATTGACTGGGGTCATTAAACTCAACTGGGTCAATGTCGGCGCTAAGTTTATCTTGGGCGAGTTGGTGCTGTTATTTATTCCGCTGATGATGTCGATTTCCCAATATCAGCAGTTATTTTTTGCTAAAGGTTGGCAGTTGATGATTACCATTGTCGTGAGTACAGCACTGGTGATGCTGAGCTCTGCCCTCACTTTTATGCTAGGCAATCGTGTCAAACGCGTGTTGTATCGCCGCAAGCACCATACACATCAATAATCAAACATATCACGAATCATTAATCATACCAATCGTAATTTACTATGAATATTATCTCTATCGGCTGTTTACTTTGGACTATCTTGGCGTATGTTTTAGCAAAGCGGGTATATGCCCGTTTCCCAAAATTTTGGCTCAATCCTGCCATCACGGTGGCGACGGTAACGATTGTATTGATGATTGTGCTTGGGATTTCTTACCAAACCTATTTTGCCGATACCGCTTGGATTGTTGAGTTGTTGGGCCCTGCCACCGTGGCATTTGCCATACCGATTTATCAGTATCGTCAATTGATTTATCGCTATGCTGCCGTGCTTGCGGTGTCGATTGTGGTGGGCATGTTGGTGGGTATTGCTAGCATTATGGTGTTTGCTAGCGTGTTTAAATTTGATGCCACCCTCACCTACAGCTTGATGGCACGGTCAATTTCTACCCCATTTGCGATTGATTTGGCGCAGCAGATTCATGGTTCAGCGGCGCTCGTATCGCTATTTACTTTAATTACTGGGGTGGTCGGCATGGTGATTGGCGATATGGTACTGGCGTGGTCAAAAATCCGTTTTCATCTTGCCCACGGCGTGGCATTGGGTAATGCATCGCATGGTTTTGGTACTGCAAGAGCCAGTCAGCGCCATGAAAGCGAAGGCGTGATTGCCAGTCTGACGATGGTGTTGGCAGGGTTATTTATGGTATTTTTTGGCCCTGCGCTGATTCATTTAATGACGGCTATTTAACCCATGCTTTTTAAGCTATAGTTAAAGAAATCTAGAAGTGCTACAATAACAAAATGGCATACTCAACCGACTACCGAAAAATANAGCATTCGTAGCCTTGCCCAAGAATTTAATATCAGCACACGCACTTTACAAAACTGGAAAAAACAACCAGAACGTAAAGTGGTTAAAACTCGTAAAGGCAAAATCGACATGGCTTTACTCAAGCAAGATGTCGAAAAATACCCTGACAGCTATCAACGAGAGCGAGCCGTATGTTTCAACTGCACTCAAAGAGCGATTGGGATAGCCTTAAAGCGGCTTAAAATCACTCAAAAAAAAGATACTTAAACACCCACAGGCAGATGAAATAAAACGTCAAGTGTTTATCGAGCAACTGGCAGACTATCAAAGCAGCAACCGACCT